>JAVERM010000034.1:0-19378 GCA_034007105.1 Trichlorobacter sp. | reverse complement strand
TTTTGCAGAAAGCAATGCAGTTAAAGCGTGATTTTGCACCGGCAATGATTGAGCTGGGCAAGGTTTACGCAAAGCAGGGCAATGAGTACAAAGCCGAGGAGATGATTAAAAGCCTGAAAGCCTTGCAGACCAGCCAGGGTGATAGCTTTGTTGCTGATCTTCAGGAGTTTATGCGCAAGCCGCAACTTTTATCGGTTGTGGATGATAAAACCACCATGCAGTATAAAACCAGCGGCAGCCCATTGCTGGCCATTGATCCATCTGTTTACATCCAGCCCGGCGCATCAAAGGAGTTCAGCATCACTTTTCAGTTCTCCACTGATATGGATACCAAGTCAGTCACCAACTTTGCCAACTGGCAGATCAGCCGTTCCAACGGTGGCACCAGCGGGCTTTACGACAACGGTCTGTACAAACCAACAGACAGGGCTGGTTTTGTAATGCCCAACCGTGTTACCTACAACCCGGTGGACAAGCAGGCAACGGTCTATTTTTCCATTACCCAGAACAGCGATGCCACCGGCACTGTTGACTTTAAACACCTTACCTTCAAATTTAACGGTGTTGATCAATCCGGCAAAGCAATGGATACCAGCGCAGATCAGTTTAACGGCTGGGCAAACAAGGCATTCTGATTTCATATATAAAAGGATAAAACCATGTACTCCCACCAGATAAATGCTTACAAAACCCAACAGACAACAGAGCCAAGCGGCAGAGAGCTTGAAGCCTCTGTACTTACCAAAGCCGGTATGCTGCTTAAAGCTGTGCAGGAAAACTGGCACCAGCCGGACAGGGCTGAAAAATTGCAGGAGGCAGTGCGTTATAACCAGAAAGTATGGAGCTTTTTCCAGGCCGAGCTGTCTGATCCTGCCAATCCGCTGCCAACAAAATTAAAGCAGGATATCCTTAACTTAAGCCTTTTTGTTGATAAACGGTTGTTTGAAGTTATCAGCGACCCCAGACCGGAGAAACTGGGCATTATTATTGATATTAACTTTAATATTGCTGAAGGGCTGCGCTCCCATTGAATTTAACAGAGCTTTGTTTTGTAGACTACAGCAAGCTGTGCTAATCTTGGGTTCCCTGCAAATAACAGGGAACCTTTTTAATTAAGGAGATAAAAATGTCAGAAACAGTTCATCATAACCTGATTATTATCGGTTCCGGCCCTGCCGGTTATACCGCTGCTGTTTACGCTGCCCGTGCCAATTTAAATCCGGTACTGATAGCGGGCATCCAGCCTGGTGGACAGCTAACCACCACCACTGAAGTGGATAACTGGCCTGGCGACCATGCTGGCGTGGAAGGTCCCGAACTTATGGAGCGGATGCGTCAACATGCCGAGCGTTTTAACACGCAGATAATCTATGACAGCATTGTTTCTGCCGACCTTGGGCAACGCCCGTTCAGGCTGCAAGGTGACAGCAACAGCTACAGTTGTGATGCGTTGATTATCGCCACTGGTGCATCTGCCCGCTACCTTGGTCTGGAGTCAGAAGAAGCATTTAAAGGCAAAGGGGTATCTGCCTGCGCCACCTGTGACGGCTTTTTTTACCGCAATAAGCCGATTGCAGTAATCGGCGGCGGCAATACAGCTGTTGAAGAAGCACTTTACCTATCCAACATCGCCTCCCACGTTACGGTTGTACACCGCCGCGACCAGTTCCGCTCCGAAAAAATCCTGGCAGACAAGCTGCTTGCCCGTGCTGCAGAAGGCAAGGTCACCATTGAATGGTTCCATGTGCTGGATGAGGTGCTGGGTGATAACACAGGAGTTACCGGCATGAGAATCAAGGATGTGCGGGACGGCTCCACCAAAGATATCACCCTTGATGGTGTTTTTGTTGCCATTGGTCATGCCCCCAACACCGAGCTGTTTAAAGGGCAGCTTGATATGGCTGGCGGTTACATCAAAACCCGTGGCGGTTCCGATGGCTTTGCCACCCAGACCAGTGTTGAAGGTGTTTTTGCCGCAGGCGATGTGCAGGATCATATCTACCGCCAGGCGATTACCTCTGCTGCCACCGGTTGTATGGCCGCGCTGGATGCCGAGCGGTATCTGGAAAGCATGAAGTAATAGGTAAAGGGTTTTTACTTTAATTCCCCCTCTTAAAACAAGAGGGGGTCAGGGGGAGTTATGAAACACTTGCAACACCAAAACCCCGTAACCCCACCCCCACCATCATTTAGCAGGAAGCGTTAGCGAACTTGCAGAATCTAAAACCAGATCCTGCGACTAAAGCGCAGGATGACAGGCTTTTGGTGCGCAGGATGACAGACTTTTGGTTTAATTCGTGCAATTCGTGTTAATTCGTGGCTAATTTCTTTCGCGCCCTTTCGTGGCTAACCGCCCTTATTCAGGATTTACGGGCGAATACAATTCGCCCCTACCTTATTATTCAGGAATAATAAAAATGTCCAAACCTCGTGTTCGTTTTGCCCCTTCACCCACCGGTTTTCTGCATGTTGGTGGTGCCCGCACCGCACTTTTTAACTGGCTTTTTGCCCGCCACCACGGCGGTACATTTATTCTGCGCATTGAAGATACCGACCTTGAGCGTTCAACAAAAGAATCGGTTGATGCAATTTTGCAGGGTATGCACTGGCTGGGGCTGGATTGTGATGAAGGCCCGTTTTATCAGACAGATAATTTTACCCTGTACAAACAGCATATCCAGAAACTGCTTGATGAAGGCAAGGCTTACCGCTGCTGGTGCAAACCAGAAGAGCTGGAAGCCAAACGCCAGGCTGCAATGGCTGAAGGACGCAAGCCAAAATATGATGGTCTGTGCCGCAACCGTCAGGATCAGCCGCTGGATCAGCCCCATGTAATCCGTTTTATCGCCCCGCAGGATGGAGAAACAGCCTTTGATGACCTGATTAAAGGTCGTATCGCCTTTCCCAACAGCGAACTTGATGACCTGATTATCCAGCGTACTGACGGCAGCCCCACTTACAACTTCTGTGTGGTTATTGATGATGCCCTGATGCAGATAAGCCACGTCATCCGCGGCGATGACCATGTTAACAACACCCCCCGCCAGATACAGCTTTACGAAGCACTGGGCTATCCGGTGCCGCTTTTTGCCCACCTGCCGATGATTCTTGGCAGCGACAAAACCAGGCTTTCCAAACGCCACGGAGCCACCAGCGTAATGGCATACCGTGATATGGGCTACCTGCCGGAGGCGTTGCTTAACTATCTGGTACGCCTGGGCTGGAGCCACGGCGATGATGAAGTCTTTTCCAGTGATGAAATGGTGGAAAAGTTTGACATAAACCATGTGGGTCGTTCGGCATCGGTATTTAACCCGGATAAACTCAACTGGTTAAACAGCCATTACATCAAACAGGCCACACCAGCCAGACTTGCCGAGCTTTTGCAGCCGCACCTTGCAGCACATGGAGTAACAGACACCAGCAAACCAGACCTGCCAGGGGTAATTAGCACCCTGCAAGAACGTGCCCAGACCCTGGAAGAGATGGCGCAGCGGGCTGTTTTTTACTACAAGGCACCGCAAAATTATGATGAAGCAGCCCTGGGCAAGTTTGACAAAGCGCACCTATCCAGTGTTTACAAAGCAGTAAGTGACAAGCTTCTTGCTGCAAAGCCTACTGATATTGCTGCCACAGATGCCCTTTTCAAGGAAATATGCACAGAAAATAGCTGGAAAATGCCCCAGGTTGGTCAGCCGGTGCGGGTAGCACTTTCCGGCAGTACTCAGGCACCAGGCATTGGCGAAATTGTCATGGCTTTGGGGATTGAAGAAACATTACGCAGGATTGAAAAAGCGCGGGAAACACTGGGATAGGGATACAAAGCAGTACAAAAACAAAAAAGCCGTCAGTATAAAACTGGCGGCTTTTTTGTGTGTAGCGGAAGTTTTTTGCTGATTAAACGTAGGTGGAGAAATTATACCCTTCACCCTTCACAGGCTGCGGTGCCTGCAAAGCATTTTGTGCCAGCATGTTTGATACTTTTTCCTGTGAATCAGCATTCATCTTGACCATGGCAAGGGACAGATTCTGCTGAGTCTGTGAAGTATTCATCAACATACTTGCACCAGCAATTGCATTCAGATCCATAGCAACACCTCCTTTTAAAAGTAACTGTCAACAATATGACACTTTAAAGCAATTTAGGCAATCAACTTGTTAGCAGCCCTGATATAAAAGCAGTTTTAGCCACGAATGGGCGCGAAAGAAATTAGCCACGAATTAACACGAATTGCACGAATTAAACCAAAAGCCTGTCATCCTGCGCTTTAGTCGCAGGATCTCGATTTTAGATTCTGCAAGTTCGCTAACGCTTCCTGCAGGATGACGGGGGTGGAGGGCAGGGGGAATTATGTAGCTTTCAGCAGCCAAGTTTTTTGTGCATTTCCAGCACATTGCCGTTTTCGATTTTGCGGTATTCAACTGTATCCATTAAAGAGCGCATGATAAAAAGTCCGCGACCATGTTCATCAAGCAGGTTTGCATCAATATCTTTGGGGTGTTTGATGGAGTTTATGTCAAACCCCTGCCCGTGATCGAAAATCAAAATCACTAGTTCGTTATCAGAAATGGTGATTCTTACCACAACTTCTTCCATCGGATCATTGGCATTGGCATGGCGGATGGCGTTAACCATTGCCTCGGTCAGCACCAGGTTCATGTGAAACGCCAATGCCTCCCGATCTCCCTTGTATTCCTGCAAATGGTCTGCAAGGTCTTCGGCAATGTTGCCAATCAGGCTTAAATAACGGGTCTGGTTGGGCACCCGTATCTGGATGTCAATTTCATTGTTCATCGTGTACTCCTGTGCAGTTCACGGTGATTTTGTGTGGTTTACTTATTGGCAAATGCACTTTCAGCATCATCAAAAATATCAAATACACGGTGCAGACGGGTTAGCTCAAACATTGATTTTACCTGGCTTTGCAAGCTGCACAGCTTCAGGCTTGCCTGGCGGGATGATGCGTTTTTAAATCCGGAAACCAGTGCGCCCAGACCAGAGCTATCAATAAAACGCACCTGTTGCAGATCAACAACAACACATTTTTTGCTTTCTTCAAAAAGGCGGGAAAGCTCTATTTTAAGTGCTTCCGCATTGTTAGCGTCAATACGCTCGGTTTCCGGTTTTACCAAAACACAGCCGTTGTTATGCTCATCAAGTTTAATATTCATGCTGTTATTCCTCCGTTTCAGGTTGTTATTTTCAATACTACAAGTGATACATCATCTTGTAAACTGTTGCTGCCACTAAACTCCCTTACTATATCATAAAATGAATCAGCAATCTCATCGGCAGGCATGGCAGAAACAGCAGCCAGGTGGCGGTGTGTCCGTTCCATGCCGAAAAATTCATCTTCTGGTGAGGCTGCTTCCGGAATACCATCGGTGTAAAGAAACAGCAGGTCATCCTTTTGCAGCTCAACGGTCTGCTCTTCAAAAATCACATCTGGCTTGATGCCCAGCAGCAGCCCTTCTGCGTCAAGCTCGGTGATACTGCCGTCGGTATCCCGATAAAGTGCAGGCAGGTTATGTCCGGCATTGGCGTAAGAAAGCCTGCCTGTTGCTGCATTGTAACGGGCGTAAAACATGCTGATAAACAGCTCGGCTCTGGTCAGGTCTTCATAAAGCTGGCTGTTAAGCTCTTTAAGGATGCCGCTTGGACCCACCCCTTTAGGTGTACGCAGCCGCACAAGTGTGCGTACTTCAGCCATAATCAGGGCAGCACCGATGTTATGCCCTGAAACATCGGCAATCAGCAGATCAATGGTTTGCTCATCACGCTTGAAAAAATCATAGTAATCACCACCAACATGGGCAGCAGGTGAGCAGCGTCCTGCCAGCTCTATCCCAAAAACAACCGGTGGTTGGGACGGCAAAAGTGATGCCTGGATCTGCTCTGCAATTTCCATATCACGCATTACCCTGGCATTGGCAAGCTGTGCCTGTTCTTTTTGCAGCCGCTCTTTTTCCTTGGCTTCCATTACGCTTACCAGGCGGGCAGCCTGGGCAAGCTGACCGGCAAGGCTGCTTAAAAGGCTGATAAATTCTTCGGTAAAAAGCCCGACAATGCTTTTTGAATAGATGGAAAGCACACCAAGGCTTTCTTCTCCTTCACGGAAAATAGGGATATGGGCAAAGGAGACAAAGCCTTCGGCACGGGTTGCATCTGTTTGTACTATGCCGTCCAGGTGTTCAATATCATTAACAAAACGCGGTCTTTGGTCAATCATTGCCATTTTGGTGTAAACATCACTTTCCAGATACCAGTGACCAGGGCCAATGGGTCGTCTGTTTGTGCCCTGGTAGCTTTGCACCTGCAAAGGGTGATCACTGCTGCTGCGGATCTGAATCAAGGCGCAATCCAGTTTAAATTCCTTTAAAAGCAGCTGCAAAAGCTCATCCATAATAATTTGCAGATCATGGGTTCTGTTAATGATTTCCGATGCTTTAAGCCGCACATACAATGCTTCACGGCTTTGGCTTAAAGAGGCGCGTACTGTGCCGAAAATATCGTAAACCGATTCCATCCTGCTGCCCATGTCCGACAGGTAGCTGTCCAAAATAGCACCGGCTGCGGCTGCACCAACTGATCCGGCAAGGGTGCGCTCTACAAAGCGTTTGATGGCAGGCAGCTCAAACTCGGGTATTGCTTCGTTTTCATCAATCAGCTTGCCTTTAAGATAGCCGTGCATTGCCCTGGTTGCCTCATGGTGACCAATGAATTTACCCATCAGGGCAATAAACTGCTGCACAGATACCGGTTTTGAAAGACGGGTTACACTTACCCTTTCTTCAAGTTTTTCAATCTCAAAACGGCTGATAAAGCGGCGCACCTGCTCTTTTTCTGCATCTGATTGGGCAAAGGTAAGCGAGCAGACCAGATAGCCACCGATATTAAGCAACATGCTCCAGAAAAGGGAGTGGCTCCACATATCCATGCCGCTAAGCCCGAAAAGCGCGGTGGGGCGTAAAAGGGAAAAACCCCAGGGACCTTCCAGCAAAAGGACAGGGTTGTTGGTGGCAGTAATAATAGAAGGGAAAAGCAGGGTGTATGCCCATGCCAGAAAACCAAGCGACATACCGCAAATAGCACCGGTTTTGTTGCCGCGTCGCCAGTAAAGCCCGCCCAGCATGGCTGGTAAAAACTGCATGGCTGCTGAAAAAGAAATCAGCCCCATGTTAACCAGCATGAAAGAATCACCTACATAAAAAAAGTAGATATAGCCAAGAAACACCACCAGAAAGATTGAAAAACGTTTCAGAAAAATCAAGAGCAGCGGAAACCAGGTTTTGGGCTGTACCCTGACGATAAGCGGCATAAACAGGTTGTTCAGCATCATGGTGGATATGGCAACAGATTCCACCATCACCATGCCGGCAGCAGCAGAAAAACCACCAAGAAAAGCCAAAAGCGCGATCGGTTCATTGCCCAGTAAAAGGGGCAGGCTGATTACAAAGTAATCTGCACCTTGTGTATCTCCGGTTTTAAGAATACCGCCCAGGGCGATCGGCATGATGAAGAGGTTAATCAGAAAAAGATAAACCGGAAACTGCCACATGGCTTTTTTAACATGGGAAAGACTGATGTTTTCCACCACCATGATATGGAACTGGCGGGGCAGCAGCATAATAGCACCCATGGAAAGCATCAGCATGGTTGCAGAGGGGATATCAGTTACACCTTCGCCGTTTTCAAGTGAAAACAGGCGGTAAAACTGATCAGGATCAAGCTGGCGGAAGTTTGCAAAAATATCTTCAAATCCGTTGAAAATATAGTAGGTTACATAAATACCAACACCCAGCAGGCTGACCATTTTAATAATGGATTCAAAGGCTACTGCTGCCACCAGACCTTCGTGGCGGGCTGTGGATGAAAGTGTACGCGCCCCAAAAATGATGCCGAAAATAGCCAGAGTAAATGCCAGCAAAAGACCAGGGGGAAGTGAGAAAGTTGGCAGTTGTTCAGGAACCGGAATAATCCGGTCAGAGGCTCCGCTGATCAGGTTGAAGGTTGCAGTAACAGCTTTAATCTGCAAGGCAATGTAAGGCATGGTGCCAAGCAGTGCAATTAGTGTAACCAGTGCGCCAAGTAATTGGGATTTGCCGTAACGCAGGCTGATAAAATCGGCAATGGAGGAGATATTGGATTCTTTGCTGATGCGGATAATGCGGCGCAGTAGAAAAAACCATGAAAAAGCAACCAGTGTGGGACCCAGGTAAATCAGGATAAAATCAATGCCGGTGGTGGCTGCCTTGCCAACACTGCCGAAAAACGTCCAGGAAGTGCAGTAAACCGCAATTGACAGCGAGTAGACCAAAGGTCTGTTGATAATACTGCGCCCTTGATCACAGCGGCGACGGGCATACCATGCCACCAGAAAAAGCAGCACAGTATAAACTGTGGTGATAATGGCTACGTGGGAAATTTCCGGTGTCACGGTGTTACACCTGTTTTTCGTGGTTATCCTGCTTTTCAGCAGGGTCTTCCAAGGTGATGGTAAAGAGGTACACCACAAAAATGGAAGCACCCCAACCAAAAGTGAAATACCAGAACATTAACGGGTAACCAAACAGGCTGACCGGCTGATTGAAGATACGCAAAAAGGGAAAATTGATCATCACATTGCCCAGTACGAAAAAAATCACCCAGGCTTCGCGCAGTTGCAGATGTTGTAATATTTTCTGAACAAACTTGTATGGCATGGCGATTCTCCCGATTAGTCAGGAAAAAGTACCATTTGCAAGTAAACTTGGCAACAACAAGCCCTTACAAACAGGTTGAAAAAATATGTTAACCGGATTACGATGAACTCAAATTTCTACTTGCTCTCTGCCCTGTTTGTTTTGTTCCTGTAGTGCCCGGGCGGAATACTGAAACAATCGGGAACCTTTTTATACCGTGGTGTGCTGCCCTCATTATGCGGGAATTGCCTGAAGCGGTACATCGGTACCCACCTTAAGGGAACTCGCCAGAGGTCCTTAGGAACTGACGGCAGGGCGGAGAGACAATTTTTACCTTGAAGGGGGGTGCTGCAAAAGCATCCCCCTTTGTTTTTAAATACAGGAGAAAGTACTGCCCTTGTCTTACGGTTCCCTATCAAACCGGCATATCGAAACCAGCTTTATTACCCTGCTGGCGATATCGTTATTGCTGCATCTGGCAGGTTTTGCGGTTTTGTATTTGTGGCAGCCTGCCAGTACAGCCATACCGGAAGCAACCTTTATTGATCTTCAGGATTTACACGAATTGCCGTTGCCAAGGCCTGAAAAAGAACCTGAACTTATCCACCCCTCTGATCAGTACCGCAGAACAGAGCAGGAAAGAGCCCCCAGACCACCAAAGACCACACCTGCCCCGACACAGCAAGGCATGGCATCTCGGGTTGCACCAAAGCCGGTGCAGACAGCACCGGAAAGCAGTTCGGCAAGTGAGTTGCTGCGTCGCAGTCCGTCAAAGCCCCAGCCCCAAACCGGTCAGCCCTCCCCGTCCATTGATAAGCTTATGCCCAGTGCTGGCAGCCTGGCACAACTGGAAGACAACTACCGCCGCCGCTTTGCCGATGATCTGGCTGAAGGTGATACCCGTTTTTTAAATAGTGATGATGTGATGTTTGGCTCGTTTCTGCGCCGTTTTGAAAATGCTGTCTATGGGGTGTGGCGTTATCCGCAGGAGGCGGCGTTAATGGGGGTTGAAGGTGTTACGCCGGTGCGGATAACCTTTAACCGCAACGGTGAAATAGTTAATATCAGCCTGCTGGAAAGCTCGGGCAGCAGGATTCTTGATGATGAGGTGTTTCGCACATTGCGTCTGCTTGGTCCAATGGGTTCATTACCGCGCAATTACCAGAAAGATGAATTTCACCTGATCGCTTTTTTTCAGTATGGCAATGCCCGTGGTCGTCTGCGTTGATGGCATAAAACTACTGCACAGGTAAGCTACTTTATCACCAGCCTCAGCACGCTTTCAGGAGTGCCATCAAAATAAACCAGGTAGTTACGCCCCTTTGTTGTTTCCTCGGCTGCGTAGGAAAAACCAAAACTGTCCAGCACTTTCTGCAAAACCACTTCGCCGGATTCAGCTCCATTGATATTCAGAAGATCAAGATTACGCATTTGCAGCAGCCTTGCCAGGGTGTGGGATTCGGCAGCCGGCAAGCCGCAAACCGTTGCCACAGTTGCACCTTTGTAGGTGGAAACAGCAACCGGTGCCAGCCTGAAATCATCCAGCAAGGGGCTGGCTGCCACAGCAGCGGTTAAAACTCCGGCAACCTGACCGGCAAACCAGCAGGGCAGACCATCTTTAAAGATTACATCTTCAATAATCATGTTTACATTTGTCTGTGCCACGGCTGTCTTTGCAACTTCAACAGGTTTTACAGACTTTTGGGGCGGGTGAAGTCTGTCTTTTGCAGTGGCAACAGCAGCAGACTTTTTGGAGGCTTCAGCAGCAGCTTTGGCTGTTGAACCGGCAGTGGCAATTTTGGGCTTTGCAACCGGCTGCCTTTTTTCAGGTTTTTTTGCTACAGCAGGCAGGGATGGTTTTTGCAGTTCATCAAGGGATAGCTCAAATTTTGCATTATCAGCCAGGACAGTACTGGCAAAAAATAACGCACAAAGAAAAAAACAGCGGATAGAAAAGTTGAACATGATTAAAGTACCCCTGCAAGAAATTCAAGACTGCGCCGGCTGCGCGGGCAGTGACGTTCAAGTTCCTGGTCCAGCAATTGACCGGCAGCATCCAGCTGCGCAGGCAAAAAAACAACGCTGTCAAATCTGGCGGTGGCAAGGCAGGCACGCAGCGGAGCCAGCAAAGAGCCGGTTAATGGTGGACAGTAGCCAAGAATATTAAGCAGATTTATCTCGAAAAAACGCCGTGTGCCTTGCTGCACATCTGCTTTTGCAAGATGCTTCAGAAATACAGAAAGCAGCCTGAAAAGCCTTGGTAATGGCTGACCTTCAGGCGTTAGCTGCTCAACAAGCTCGCAACTGTAAAAAGCCAGGGCAAGAGAACCCAATCTGTTGCCAAACCCGGGTGCAGGCATCACCTGCTCGGAACGCTCCAGAAAGCTCAACCCGTCTTGCTTTAATTTAAGCATCAACAGGTGCTGGCTTGCTGGGTCAAGGGAACCAACAAACCTTTTTCTACTTTTGGCAGCGCTGCGGGCAAAGGCAGATAATCGACCATGCTCCAGCGTAAAGGCAGAAATTACCTGATCATTATCACCGTAAGCTTGCCTGGATAATATAACACTGCTGCATTGTTCAGCTTGCATAATCCGGTAATATTTGCACAGGTAATAACAAAAGGCAATCTGGCAGTTACAGCAAGCAATAAATTACTGTTGACTTCTCTTTAATACCTGTGCTATTTATCTGGTCTCTTTTCCCCAGTAGCTCAGTCGGTAGAGCGGCTGGCTGTTAACCAGCATGTCCGTGGTTCGAGTCCGCGCTGGGGAGCCAACTTTTAAGCCCTAAGTATCAAATACTTAGGGCTTTTTGCTTATCTAGCCCCAAGCAATACCCCCAATAATACCCCCAATTTTTTTGTTGCTTCTGCCAACCAGATTACTTAGCCGGACAGTTCTTTGCTGTGCTGTAAAACAGCAGTGCAATAAAAAGAATGGATGGCGGCAGGGCAAAGGCGTAATGCAGTGCAGCAGGTGAGTAGCCGCCTGCATTTTGCAACAAAAGTCCCATGGTGTGCTGTACGGTTGCCGCGCCAAGCAGTACAAAAAAGTTAAGTGATGTAAGCGCGGTGCCCACAATACCCAGGGGAAAGCTGTTGCGGATTATGGGATAAATCATGATTCCGCTGGCTACAGCAAAGCCAAGCAGCAGGAAATATACAGACAGCAGTAACGGTGATAAACTGTCCAGCCAGCCCTGAAAACCGGTCATAAGCAGCAACAAAAACAGTTGTCCTGTAAACAGCGTCCATTTATAAGAGCGGAAAACTCTGCGGGCGATATTATCAATCACCACTGAACCCATAATAAAGCCGATGGATGTCCAGATCAGGATTTTACCGGCAGCTTCCCTGCTCATTCCGAAAACCTCCATCAGGTACGGTCCTCCCCACAAACCCTGCACAGCCAGGTAGTTTCCATACCAGCCAAAGGCAATAAATGAAAGCAGCCAGAAAGAGCGATCTCTGGCAATGCTGCGCCAGGCAGTAAGCATATCCGGTCTGGCTGGTTCTGGTTCGGGCTGCTCCTTTGGTTTTGATTCAGCTTTTGGCGGCAGATCCCGCACCAGCCAGAACACCAACAGGGTTGCCAATAGTTGCAGCAGGGCAATACCTGAAAAGACAGCTCTCCAGCCGGTGATACCAACCAGCAGGGCAAGGGGAGCAGTGCCGGCAAGGTTGCCAAGATTGCCGACAGCAACCATTAAACCTGATATTTTCCCGAACTCGCTTTTGCTGTACCAGCGGCTGTAGATGGCAAACGCACCCATCAGCACCGCTGCTGTACCGATGCCGATTAACGCTCTGCCAAGCATGGCTGTTGCAGCATTTTGTGCTGTGGCAAATAAAAAACCGCCGCTTGCGGTAAGCAAGCCGCAAAATGAAATCACCTTGCGTCCGCCAAGGCGGTCAATAAGCGGACCAAGCGGCAGTTGTGCCAGTGCGTATATGTAAAAAAGCACACCGGCAAGTATCCCAAGCTGCTTTGCATCAAGATTAAGATCACGGGAAAGATCACTTGCCACAACCGCCATTGAAACACGGTAGAAATAAACCAATATGTACATAAAAGCCAAAATAGCAAACAACTGCCACCTGCCATGCTTGTGCTGCACTCAAAACCTCCTGCTGTGCTATTGCTTTCAGGTATAATTCATGACAAAGTAATCATAAACTTGAATCAGTTTCAGTTTAACAGGCTTTTGAAAAACGTTATGAGGTAGGCTGGATACAAGGCGCACGGAACGCAGCGACGAGGCATAACATTTTAAGTTAGCCGAGGAAGCTTGTGACCTTGCAACGAAGTAGACTGCCTCCGCAGTAGTTTTTAAAAGCTCTGTTAACAGACTGTTTTCACTTTACGGAGACCCCCATGTCATTACGTCTATATAATACGCTTTCTGGTGAAAAAGAACTGTTTATCCCCCGCGTGCCTGGCAAGGTGGGCATGTATGTCTGCGGTGTAACGGTTTATGATTATTGCCATATCGGCCATGCCCGTGCCGGTATTGTGTTTGATGTGATTTACCGTTACCTGCAATTTTCCGGTTACGATGTAACCTATGTGCGCAACTACACTGATATTGATGATAAAATCATCAACCGTGCCAACCGTGAAGGCACTGACTTTAGCACCATTTCAAACCGTTACATTGCTGCCTTTGATGAAGATATGGCACGCCTGGGCATGAAAAAGCCGGATATTGAGCCAAAAGCCACTGATCATATTGATGACATTATTGCCATTGTCCAGACACTGATTGACAAAAACCATGCTTACGAATCAGGCGGTGATGTCTACTTTGCGGTGGAAGATTTTCCTTCTTACCTGCAACTGTCCAAACGCAACCTTGAAGATATGATGGCTGGTGCCAGGGTAGAGGTGGGGGACAAGAAAAAGCATCCCATGGATTTCGCGCTCTGGAAAAACTCCAAACCAGGGGAACCTGGCTGGGATTCACCCTGGGGCAAGGGGCGACCTGGCTGGCATATTGAATGCTCTGCCATGAGTATGCGCTTTTTAGGTCCATCCTTTGATATCCACGGTGGCGGCAAAGACCTGGTATTTCCCCATCATGAAAATGAAATCGCCCAATCCGAGGCTGCCAACTGCTGTCAGTTTGTAAAATACTGGCTGCATAACGGATTTGTTAACGTAAACAGCGAAAAGATGAGCAAATCCCTTGGTAACTTCTTCACCATCCGCGATGTTCTGGAGCTTTTTGATGCCGAAACATTGCGCTTTTTTATCCTTTCTGCCCATTACCGCTCTCCCATTGATTATTCTGACCAGAACCTGAAAGAAGCCCGTGCCGGTCTTACCCGTTTAAACGAGGCACTGGCACATCTTGATGAAGTTATTGCCCGTCCGGCAGGCAGCAAAACACCTGCTTCAGCGGCAGAACTGGCTGAAAAAACAAGACTTTTGCCAAACCGTTTTGTTGAGGCAATGAACGATGATTTTAACACTGCCCAGGCTATCGGCGTACTGTTTGACACCATCCGCACCCTTAACCGCACCCTGGCAGAAGAAACATCCCCTTGTGCAGGCACCCGTGCCACCCTGCTTGAGCTGAAGCAGAATATTGCCAAAATAGCCGAAGTGCTGGGCATCTTGCAGCAACCGCCCGCTGATTGGCTTTCTGCCCGTGAAAATGAGAAAAAGCGTAACCTGCTTATCGGTAATGATGAAATAGAAAACCTGATAACTGAACGGGCTGAAGCCAGAAAAAACAAAAACTTTGCCCGCAGTGATGAAATAAGGGATTTTTTATTATCAAAAAAGATTCAGCTGCTGGATTCTGCGCAAGGTACAACCTGGCAGGCGCTGGAGTAATTCAAGATTTAGATTATGAAAAAGATTGTAATCCTGGTTGTTGTTCCCCCTCTTAAGATAAGAGGGGGGCAGGGGGAGTTATGATTGTGTGTCTACCATCCTGCCCGGGCATGGCACGCCATGCCCGTACAATAAAATATGAAGTAACGGAGTTAAATGTAGGGTCACGGCGTGCCGTGACCAACTGCGCACCAAAAAAGCCATTATCCTGCGCGACAAAAGTCGTCATCCTGCACACCAAAAGCAGTCATCCTGCGCTTTAGTCGCAGGATCTGGTTTTAGATTCTGCAAGTTCGCTAACGCTTCCTGCAGAATGACGGGGTAGTTGGTCTGGTATGCTGCTGATGTGAGGTAAAAGTGGAATGCTGCTGGGATAAAGAGATAGTTGCCATGGGTGATTGTCCAAACATCACCGAAGGCGATGAAGACCTGCTTACTTCGCGCTCGCGCCGTTTTCTGGAAAAATGCTGCGAATGTGAACGTTTTTACAAAGACCTTGACCGCTTTAATGCCAGTGGTCATCCGCTGGCTCCCATCTTCACTGTTTTACACAATGATTACCGCCATCAGAAAATACAGATTCAATCCCTTGTAAGCTTTCTGGACAGCAAAACCCTGGAAACCAGATTCCTGCACGAGCTGGGCACGGCACTGCAAAACTCTGTTGATCTTGATGAAGTGCTTTCCGTTGCCCTTACTGCCATCACTGCCGGCAAAGGTTTTGGCATGAACCGGGTTTTTTTGCTGCTGGCAGACCGCGAACGCAGGCTTTTGTACGGTCATCTTGCCATTGGTCCCCGCTCCCCCGAAGAAGCAAGCCAGATTTGGCAGGAAATAGCCAGCACTGATATGGACTTACGCAGCATGGCGCATGTTTTTCAGCAGCAAAAGCTGCACAGCGAGCGTGACAAGTTTCAGCATATTCTGGACAAACTGCAAATCTCCTTTGATGATCAAGAGCATATCATTGTAAAGGCATTTGAAAACCCGCACCCTGTACTGGTGCAAGATGCCTTTAACAACCCTCGGGTAACTCCGGAATTTGCCCGTTTGCTGGGTGTCAACTCTTTTATGATACTGCCCCTTGTATCCCGTCACCGCCGCATTGGTGCCATGATTGCCGATAACTTCATTACCAACAACCCCATAACCACCGATGACTTGCTATCCATTGAAACCTTTTCCCGTGCGGTTGCCTTTGCCATTGAGCGGGCATCTTTATATGAAAAACTGCAAGAGCAGGTGGATGAGTTGCAAACTGCCAACCACAAACTAAAGGAGCAGCAGGAACTACTGGTGCGGATGGAAAAAATGGCACTGGTGGGGCGGATAACCTCCAGTGTTGCCCACTCAATCCGCAATCCCCTTACTGTTATCGGTGGCTTTGCCCGCAACATCCTTAAAGCCACCTCCCCTGATGACAGCCGGCACAGCTTCATCACCTCCATTGTTAATGAAACAAAACAGCTTGAAAGCGTGCTGGATGAAGTACTTACCTATTCAGATTCCATCTATCCGGCGCGGGATTTCTGGGATCCCAACCAGATAATTGAAGCCGCAGCAAACGAGTGTCAGGACAGAATACTGTTGCAGGATTACAGCCTTAAACTGCACACCAATGCAGAACTGCCGCAGGTCTGGGTGGATTTTAGGCAGGTTGTCTACTGCATAAAAACCATTATTCTGGTTAATCTTGATGGGCTTACCCGTGGTACAATCTCCATATCTGCTGCTGTTGTTGATAACTACGTTGAAATAAAGATAAAAGATGCAGGCCGCAATCTGTCAGAAGATGAGCTGGAGGCGATGCTTACCCCCTTTGCGGAAACCTGTCAGATGGGTTCGGGACTAAGCCTGGCTCTTTGCCGCAACATGCTGGATAAACAGAAAATACCTTTTCTGGTTATTGCGCCTCCCCATGGTGGCGTAACCTACAGCCTTAAACTTCCCACAATCAAGGAGAAAAATCATGAACAGATTATTGATAGTTGATGATGAGGAAAACATCCGCATTTTATACAGTGCCGAGCTTAAAGATGAAGGCTACGAGGTTGAAGCAGTATCCTGCATCAGTCAGGCACTGGAAAAACTGGCAGAAAAAAGCTTTGAGCTGGTGGTGCTGGATATCAAGCTGCGCAATGAAAACGGCATTGAGCTGCTGCAAAAAATTGTAAAGGAACGCCACGATATGCCGGTAATCCTTTGCTCTGCCTTTTCCAGCTATAAAGATGATTTTTCGGCGTGGCTTGCCGATAGCTATGTGGTTAAATCCGGTGATTTAAGCGAACTCAAACAGGAGATAAAACGGGTGCTGGAGAAAAAAGCCCACAGAAAAGCAACCGGATTTTAGTGGGTGATGGGTTGTGAGAGGCAGAGGGGACAGTAAAGAGGAGTTATGAAACAACGGCTTTAGCCACGAATTACACGAATAAATAACTCCCCCTGACCCCCTCTTATTTTAAGAGGGGGAACGTAGAGCCTGTCATCCTGCGCTTTAGTCGCAGGATCTGTTTTTTGGATTCTGCAACTACGCTTTGCTTCGTGCAGAATGACAACTATCTGATTTTATTCGTGCTTATTCGTGCAATTCGTGGCTAAAACGCTTAAGGAGATTAACCCATCAAGATGTTTCAGGCTGTTGGTGGTTGGGTACGCAATCCGGCAGCAAGGTTAAAGTTAATATCAATCACAATATCCAGCTTGCGGGGATTATCCGGAAAAGCCATTACCTCAAACAGGCGTTTATCAATAAACAGGCTTAAATTAAGGATATCCTGGCGGATATTGGCAGGCAACGGGTTATCCGGCATGGAAAGCTCGCTTTGGAAAAAGCTCCACACCTTCTGATTGTAGCGGATAGCCTCATCCAGCATCTTTTCCTTTTCCGGTGCATTCCAGTTTTCCTGACACTGCTTAAGCTTCATCCCGGCTTTACTTAAAACCGATGCCTCAAGCTCACGCGGGGAAAGAAACTCCTTACCTTGTGCCTCATAAATCGCTGTGTACTGATTATTCATGGCTTTCAAACTCCTTCTCGTAATCAATAAGACTTCTGGCAACCTTTAGTGCCTGATAAAAGCGGTTTTTTTCCAGCTGTTTGCATATATCATCAATATACGGTTTTCCTTCAGGTACTGCATCAATAAAAGCGTTTGCCTGATTAAGGAAATATTGCAGATGCACTGCCCTTTTTTCTGCATCAATATAAATTAACTGCAAGGTAAAATATATATGCCTGGCTGGCGTATCCGCCGCACCATCGGGCATAATATCCTTCTCGCGCAGAATCGGCACTTTGTTTTCCACAAAAAATTCCACGCTTTTATTGCCGTTGCGGATTACCGCACCATCAATAATAACCTTTTCATCTGCTTTGAGAGTTAGTTTAAGAGCCATCTTTTTCCTTACGATTACCTGGGCACAGCATGCCGTGCCCAGGTAAGATACTAAAAAGATTTACCCAATGCCGCACCCAATTTGGTAACCGCAGCGCGGGTAATGGTTAACTGCTCTGCTGCCTGCTTTACCTGCAAATCAGTGGCAGCACTGGTTAGCGACGGTGTATTTACGCTGCGTCTGCCCTCGGGAAAAAGATCAGTCCAAAGTTCTGCTATCCGCTCATAGGCAGGAGCCGGCGGTGCTGGCACAGTCATCTGCATAATCTGCTCACGGATGGATTGATAACTCATTAAAAGCTCGCGCCGCTCGGCACTTTCCGGAGGAAACGGCGGGAAGTTCTTAATTATTTTACTCAATGAATCCTTCATCTTGTCAATCAACTCAGTGGATAGTTTCAGGGAATTACCGGTTGCCCGCACAGCCTTGGCAGTGTTGTTCAGCAGATCAGTAACCGAGCTGACCCTTTCCAGTGTTTCCAGGGTCTGGCGGGGTACGGTAATATTAAGGGAAACATCTTCACTTACTGCCTCCGCTGCTGCCACTTGTGGCTGCACCGGCATGGTTGCAGTGGTGGCTGCTGCGGCAGCGGCAGCTTCTTGCCTGGGGGGTATTGGTTGATTGGCAAGCGGTATGTTCAAGGTTGCCTGCAACGGATTGGCAGCATCTATGTTCATATCGCACCTCGTTTCATAATGATTTTTGTCATTTGGTTATTTACAAAGACCATACAAAAAATGGGGGAGGGATATAACATCCCGCCCCCACCTTTTTCATCTTTTCAGATTCATTTTTGCTCTCTTAAAGCATGGTTACTGTTTGCTTAGAACAGTCTCAGAACTGCCTGTGCTGCCTGGGAAGCCATTGAAAGTGAGGAGATACCCAGGTTCTGACGTGTTTGCAGCATCAGCATATTGGCACCTTCTTCGTTCATATCAGCCAGGGTCAGGTTATCTGCACCAATGGTCAGGGTGTTGATCATTGTGTCAGTAAAGTCCTGACGGGTGGTAACAACAGAGAGGTTGGCTGAAAGCTTGGAAGACTCACTGCGCAATGTATCAAGCGCTTTTTCAAGTTCCCCTGCGGATTTCGTGATGTCCGTGCTACTTGCCCAGTTATTAGCGGCTACACTAACACTCATACCAGAAGCTGATGCATCAAAACCTTTGATCTCAAGTGTAGAATCACCGGTTTTTGGTGCAAACTCAACTGTAAGGTTTTCCTTAGCCAGGAAGTTTGTGCCACGGTAACCGGCATCTTTTGCCAAATCGTTAATCTGACCCATAATGGTGTCAAATGTTTCGGCATAGTTTTTACGGTCATCTGTGCTTGCGGTTGCCAGTGCTGCGGAAGCAACACCCTTTGCAGCTTCAATCAAAGCTGTAATACCTTTGATACCGGCATCAGCAGCCTTAACTGCCTGAACAGCTTCGGACATGGAGTCCTTACGGGATGAAAGG
>JAVERM010000191.1:0-2881 GCA_034007105.1 Trichlorobacter sp. | reverse complement strand
AAAACCAATGCACGTACACGAAAAGGTCCGGCTCGTACAGTCGCTGGCAAGAAAAAATAAATAAAGATGTAGTCTGGAGGATCTATGGCGGCTCCTAAAAAAGTTGCTCGCAAGAGAAAAGAGAAAAAAAATATATCAAATGGTGTAGCACATATTCAGGCTACATTTAATAACACCATCATTACAATTACAGATCCGGTTGGAAATGTAATTTCATGGGCTACAGCAGGTGCAAAAGGTTTTAAAGGCTCAAGAAAAAGCACACCGTTTGCTGCACAGGTTGCTGCTGAGGACTGTGTTCGCAAGGCGCAGGAGCATGGCTTGCGTAACGTTGAAGTATATGTAAAAGGTCCTGGTTCTGGTCGAGAGTCTGCACTTCGTGCTTTGCAAGCTGCTGGGTTGAATGTGAGCTTCATACGTGATGTCACTCCAATCCCTCACAACGGCTGCCGTCCACCAAAACGTAGAAGAGTATAAAGTTTGTTATTTCAGCAATTAGGAGGCTACCTTGGCTAGGTATACAGGTCCATCTTGCCGTTTATGCAGAAGAGAAAATACTGAGTTGTTTCTAAAGGGAGATCGTTGTTACACTGATAAGTGTGCAATCAAGCGTCGTAACTACCCTCCTGGTCAGCATGGTCAGGGGCGTTCAAAAGTATCTGACTATGGTACACAGCTGCGCGAAAAGCAAAAAGTAAGGCGTATGTATGGACTGCTTGAAAAGCAGTTTAAAGGTTATTTTGTACGTGCTGAAAGAATGAAGGGTGTAACCGGCACAAACTTGCTTGCTCTGCTTGAGCGTCGCCTGGATAACGTTGTTTACCGTTTGGGCTTTGCATCTTCGCGTGCAGAATCGCGTCAACTGGTAAACCACGGACACTTTACACTTAATGGGCACAAGGCAGATATCCCTTCTATCCAGGTTAAGGTTGGTGATCGTATTGAACTGCGCGAAAAAAGCAGAAAAGTAGTTCAGATTAACGAATCACTGGATGCAGTTGTAAGAAGAGGTGTGCCACAATGGCTTGAATTGGAGCGTGATGCTTTTGCAGGTAGTGTAAAAATCCTGCCAGTGCGCGAGGATGTGGTAACACCAATTCAAGAACAGTTGATTGTTGAATTGTACTCAAAGTAATCTGGTAAGCTTCGTTGGTACTAAATTGGTTTAAACTATAATAAATCCCCTGAGGGGAGGGTTTGAATGCATAAAAACTGGCGTGACCTGATAAAGCCCAGGCAGGTTATTGTTGATAAAGAAACAGTAAGTTCTACCTACGGTAAATTTACTGCTGAGCCGTTTGAACGCGGCTTTGGTACCACTCTTGGAAACTCATTACGCAGGGTTTTGCTTTCGTCTTTACAAGGTGCTGCTGTTACATCAGTAAAAATCAAAGGTGTGCAGCATGAGTTTTCATCTATTCAAGGCGTAGTAGAAGATGTTACTGATATAATCCTTAACCTGAAGGGTGTTCGCCTTAAGCTGCATGAAGCGGATCAGGCAACCATAAGAATCATACATAATGGTGAAGGTGTTATTAAAGCCGGAGATATCATTATCCCGCACAATGTGGAAATAATGAATCTTGATCATCATATAGCATCATGCGGTAAGGATGCTGCTGTAGAAATTGAGATGACGGTGCGTATAGGCAAGGGATATGTTTCGGCTGATCGTAATCGGGATGAAAAAGCACCACTTGGCACAATTCCGATTGATGCGATTTTCTCACCAATTATAAGGGCAAACTTTGTTGTTTCAAACGCTCGTGTTGGTCAGATGACTGATTACGATAAGCTTACTTTTGAAGTATGGACAGATGGTAGTGTGTTACCTGAAGATGCAATGGCTTATGCTGCAAAGATTGTAAAAGATCAAATGTCTGTTTTCATAAACTTTGATGAAGACATAGAGCCAGAAGAGCCAGATTCTGAATCTGAAGAGCAAGCCAGAATTAACGAGAATCTTTACCGCACAGTAGAAGAGCTAGAATTGTCTGTGCGCTCTGCCAACTGCCTTAAAAATGCAGGTATAAAACTGATTGGTGAGCTTGTGTCCAAAACTGAGTCCGAGATGCTTAAAACTCAAAACTTTGGACGTAAATCTTTAAACGAGATTAAAGATATTCTTAGTGAAATGGGTCTGGTTTTTGGCATGAAGCTTGAAAACTTCCCAGATCCAGAAGTTCTTAAAACACTGCGCGGTGAACAAAAAGAAGACGAATAAACTGCTGTAAGTACTTTAACAGGTGGAAAGGATTAACCAATGCGCCACAATAAATCAGGCAGGAGGCTTGGTCGTACTACAAGCCATCGCATTGCAATGTTTAGAAATATGGTGACTTCATTATTGTCCCACGAACGTATAATTACCACTGATGCAAAAGCTAAAGAGTTGCGCTCTGTTGCCGAGAAAATGATAACTTTGGGCAAGCGTGGTGATCTTCATGCTCACCGTCAGGCTGCGTCATTTATCAGAGAGAAATCAGTGGTTACAAAGTTGTTTAATACGATTGCTCCACGTTACAAAGAGCGTCAGGGCGGATACACCCGTATTATAAAACTGGGACAACGAGCCGGGGATGCAGCACCAATGTCAGTAATCGAGCTTGTTGAAGAACAAAATGCTTCCTGATTGAAGCTACTAAACTGGATCATACATTAAAAGGCGTACATAATATTTATGTACGCCTTTTTTGTGTAATAAAATGCCCCATTACAAATTTTGAATGCCCTTAGTATTCAAGCATACGTGGTAACTCTTTGGCATGTGTTATCCATTTGACAACTTCGGATTCAGCTGGTGTACGCCGTGTAAGTTTCTTCTGTTCATTAGCCTCTATCAAAGCTTTAGTCAGATTTGCTGCATTACGCTGTGCCAGCT
>JAVERM010000043.1:0-15086 GCA_034007105.1 Trichlorobacter sp. | reverse complement strand
CTGGCAGACCTGTTTGCAAGCAACAGAATCGGATCAATACCAGTGGTTGATGATGGTAACAAACTGATCGGCATTGTTACTGAATCAGATTTAATCAAACTGAATAAAAGCCCTCACCTGCCCACCATGATCTCCCTTTTTGACTGGATTATCTATCTTGAGTCTGAAAAAAGCCTGGAGCGTGAACTGCAAAAGCTGGGCAGCAAAACTGTTGATGATATCTACCAGCAGGAATTGATTACCATTACTCCCGATGCATCCATCAGTGCAGCAGCTGACCTGATGAGCAAACACCATATAAACGCACTGCCAGTGGTGGATAATCAGCAGATGGTTGGTATTGTTGCCAGGCTGGATGTTATCCGCACCCTGCTTGGCTGATGAACAAACAGCCGTTGATTTTTCACAGTAACTCTGCACAGGAAACTGAAGCACTTGGTTCAGCTTTGGGCAGATTGCTTGCTGCCGGAGACCTGATTACCCTTTCGGGTGAGCTTGGCGGAGGCAAAACCTGCTTTGTGCGCGGAATTGTTGCCGGTGCTGCACCAGAAGCTGCCGATATGGTTGCCTCCCCCACCTTTGCCATCTTAAACCAATACCCTGCCAAAACCCCGATTATGCATTATGATTGCTACCGTCTGCACGGCAGTGACGATGCTGTTGAGCTGGGTTTACTGGATCATCTTGATGGCACTGGCATCTGTCTGCTGGAATGGCCTGAAAGAATTGAAGATATACTGGTAACCGACCGGCTGGCTGTAAGCTTTTGCTGGCTGTCAGAAAACCAGCGGCAAATAGCTTTTAGTGCATACGGTAAACGCAATGCAGAACTGCTTTTACAGCTGGATGCACTGCACAAGAAATAGCTTGTATCTTAAAGCCTGTTTCTGGTATTTTTTAAAGCCTTTATCAAAACAGTTAAAGCTGTGTATTTACAGTTTGGAAGGAGTGCAGTATGGCACTGGTAGTCCAGAAATACGGCGGCACTTCGGTGGGCACCACAGACCGCATAAAAAATGTTGCCAGTCGGATTATTAAAACCTACGAAGCAGGCAATGAGGTGGTTGTTGTGGTTTCTGCCATGTCCGGAGAAACCAACAAGCTTGTGGCACTGGCTGATGCAATGTGCGACATACCGGATAACCGCGAATACGATGTTGTAGTAGCCACTGGTGAGCAGGTAACCATCGGGCTTTTGGCAATGCACTTAAAATCCCTTGGTTATAATGCAAAATCTTACCAAGGTTGGCAGGTACCGATTAAAACCGACAGCACTTTTTCAAAAGCCCGCATTGAAAGCATTGATGACACCAAAATCAGGGCAGACCTTAAAGCTGGCAGCATTATAATTGTAGCCGGTTTTCAGGGGGTTGATAAAGACGGCAATGTAACCACCCTTGGCAGGGGCGGTTCTGATACTTCAGCAGTGGCTCTGGCTGCTGCCCTTAAAGCCGATGTCTGCGAGATATATACTGATGTTGACGGCATTTACACAACTGACCCCAACATCTGCAAAGATGCCACAAAAGTAGACAAAATCTCCTATGATGAAATGCTGGAACTTGCCAGCCTTGGTGCCAAAGTTCTGCAACTCCGCTCGGTTGAATTTGCTAAAAAATACAGTGTGGACATTCATGTCCGCTCCAGTCTTAACGAAAATACCGGTACAATCGTTACCAGGGAGGATAAGGATATGGAAGGAATTCTGGTTTCAGGGGTTGCCTACGATAAAAACGAGGCCAAAATAGCTGTTTTGGGTGTACCGGACAAACCTGGCATCGCTGCACGCCTGCTCACTCCTTTATCCGATGCAGCCATTCCGGTTGACATGATTGTCCAAAACGTCAGCCATGACGGACTTACTGACCTCACTTTTACTGTCACCAAGGCAGACTTGAAAAAAGCTTTGCAGATTACCAACGAGGCTGCAAAGGAAATTGATGCAAAAGAGATAGTGACAAAAGAAGATATCGCCAAGGTATCCATTGTTGGTCTGGGTATGCGCAGCCACTCCGGCGTGGCAACCCGCATGTTTTCTGCCTTGTCTAAAAACAACATCAACATCGCCATGATCTCCACCTCGGAAATCAAGATTTCTGTTGTAATTGACGAAAAATATACAGAACTGGCTGTAAGAATTCTGCATGAAGAGTTTGGTCTGGCAGGTTAATTACATGCTTTGGGAGTAATAATATGGGGGGTGTCGGCATACAAACTGACATCCCCTTTTTGTATCCTGTAATGGATACCAAGGAGAAAAAATTGAAAAAAGTTGAAGCCATAATCAAGCCTTTCAAACTGGATGAAGTAAAGGAAGCCTTAAATGATATCGGCGTACAAGGGATTACCATAAGCGAGGTAAAAGGTTTTGGTCGCCAGAAAGGACACACCGAACTTTACCGTGGTGCCGAATATGTGGTGGACTTTATCCCTAAAATCAAACTTGAAATTATCGTACAGGATGCCCTTGCAGCAAAAGTTGTAGAATCAATTGAAACTGCTGCAAAAACCGGCAGAATCGGCGATGGCAAGATTTTTGTAACCCATGTGGAAGAGGTAATACGTATCAGAACCGGTGAACGGGGAGATGACGCACTGTAAGAGACCCTAAAGCCGTTTTTGCCACGAATCACACGGATAAACACAAATAAAATCAAACATTTGACATCCTGTACTTTAGCTGCAACTATCTTGTAATCCTGTGCTTTAGTTGCAGCTATCTTGTCATCCTGCGCTTTAGTCGCAGGATCTAGTGTTTTTTAGATTCTGCAACTTAGCTCTGCTTCGTGCAGAATGACGTTTTAAAAATTAGTGTAAATTCGTGTTAATTCGTGGCTGACTGTTTTTATTCAGGACAAATAAAAAGGAGATATTTCAGATGACACCACAACAGGTGGTTAAGTTTGCCAAGGAAAATGGTTTGCTGATGGTTGACTACAAATTTCTGGATTTTGTCGGCACCTGGCAGCATATTTCTGTGCCGATTACAGAGTTTGACGAAGACACTTTTGAGGAAGGTCAGGGATTTGATGGTTCCTCCATCCGTGGTTGGCAGCCTATCCATGCCTCGGATATGATTTTACTTCCTGATCCGGCAACAGCCAAAGTAGACCCATTTATTGCTGTACCCACCCTGTCACTCATCTGCAACATCTTTGATCCAATCACCAAAGAAGATTATTCCCGCGACCCGCGCAACATTGCCCGTAAGGCAGAAGCCTATCTCAAATCAACCGGTATCGGTGACACGGCTTTTTTTGGGCCTGAGGCAGAGTTTTTTATCTTTGATGAAGTCCGCTTCAACTCCAGCACCAACCAGGCGTTTTACATGGTTGATTCTATGGAAGGTTCGTGGAACAGCGGACGTGAAGAATTTCCTAATCTTGGTCACAAGCCCCGCCACCGTGAAGGTTATTTCCCCTGTCCGCCGGTGGACTCACAAAACGACCTGCGCAACGAAATGGTACTTGAATTGCAAAAAATGGGGCTAAGGGTTGAATGCCAGCACCATGAAGTGGCTTCTGGCGGTCAGGCAGAAATTGATATCCGTTTTTCCTCGCTGGTGGATATTGCTGATCAATTACAATGGTTTAAATATGTTATCAAAAACGTGGCACACCGTAACAACAAAACCGTAACTTTTATGCCCAAACCTCTTTATGGCGATAACGGCTCTGGTATGCACTGCCATATGTCCATCTGGCGTGACGGACAAAACCTCTTTGCCGGCGACAAATACGGCGGGCTTTCCCAGATGGCACTTTGGTATATCGGTGGCATTATTAAGCATGCCAAGGCGTTGTGCGCCATTACCAACCCCACCACCAACTCTTACCGTCGCCTGGTACCTGGTTTTGAAGCACCTATCAACATGGCCTATTCAAGCCGCAACCGTTCGGCCTCTTTACGCATACCAATGATGTCCACAAGCCCCAAAGCCAAAAGAGTGGAATACCGCACACCTGATCCATCCTGCAACGGCTACCTGGCTTTTGCAGCACTTTTAATGGCTGGGCTGGATGGCATTGAAAACAAGATTGATCCAGGACAACCGCTGGATAAGGATATTTACGGACTGGCTCCTGAAGAATTAAAGGATATCCCCCGCGCCCCTGCCAACCTGGAGGAAGCACTGCAATCATTGGCAGAAGATCATGAGTTTTTGTTGAAAGGCGATGTATTTACACCGGATGTGATTGAAAAATGGATTGAATACAAAATGGAAGCAGAAGTAAATCCTGTCCGGATGCGTCCCACAGCTCTTGAATTTCAGCTTTATTATGATATCTGAAACAAA
Organism: Trichlorobacter sp.; assembly: GCA_034007105.1. Taxonomy (GTDB): domain Bacteria; phylum Desulfobacterota; class Desulfuromonadia; order Geobacterales; family Pseudopelobacteraceae; genus Trichlorobacter. The sequence continues at coordinate 10,789 of JAVERM010000043.1, read as the reverse complement.
ACCAACGTCATTACACATGAAATGTTCGTAAGCTTGCAGTATCCATGCAACCAAAACATAGGACAACAAACCTTTGATTTTATTATGAAGTTTCATGTAGATTTATTACACAAAAAGTTTTGGGTAAAATAATCTTGACAACAAAGCCATATAACAGCTAATAATTCTGTTTCTTAATGTTTGAGTAACGGCGACGTAGCCAAGTGGTAAGGCAGAGGTCTGCAAAACCTTTATTCGGCGGTTCAAATCCGCCCGTCGCCTCCAAATACAAAAGCGGGCTGGTTCTTATGAACCAACCCGCTTTTTTGTTTTTTTACTCCAGAATCCATCAAAGGTGTTTAGTGCTAATCCATGGCTAACAGGCTTTGTTTGCAATCAAAATCCAGTTACCTCAATAACACCATACATAATAACAGCCGCTGTGAGGCTGCTGACTATTATCCATAGCAACACCCCCTGCAAAAGCGGTCTAAAACCAACCCGCCCCAATACTTCGCGACTTAATCCACTACCGATCAGAAACAGGGTTACCACCAGGCTTTGTTTGGCTGCCACTGCCAGAAAGCTCCAGCAGTTTTCCATTAAAGGGATAAATGTATGGGCTGCGGCAGCCAGTATAAATCCCAGTATAAATAGCGGAAACGGTGCCCGCTGACCGGATTTTTTAAACATCGAGGCGATCAATGCGCAGGGCATTATCCAAAGGGCACGGGTAAGCTTTACAGTGGTGCCAACAGCCAGCGCAACAGCACCAAAGGCAGATGCAGCACCAACAACGCTGCTGGTATCATGTATGGCCAGTGCAGACCAAAGCCCAAACTGTTGCTGGGTAAATCCCAGCAGGTGTCCCAACCAGGGAAAGAGCAGCAAAGCCACAGCATTTAGTGTAAATATGGTTGCCAGTGAGATGGCAACTTCGTCATCTTTAGCCTGTATAACCGGTGACATGGCTGCAATGGCACTGCCACCACAAATGGCTGTACCAAAGGAGATTAAAAGTGATTGGGTGGGAGATGTGCCTATTATTCTGCCCAGCCCCCAGCCAATGGCAAGAGTAAAGGTAATGCCAACAATGGTGTATACAATGGAGTTTGCACCAACTTTAACCACAGTTGCCAGACTAAGACCAAAGCCAAGCCCCACAACAGAAATCTGGAGCAGCTTTTTACTTAGCACTGCTACCTGCTTTGGCCAGGGATTACCAAACATAAGGCTGAACAATATGCCACAGACCAGTGCAACAGCCGGACCAATCTGCGGTAAAAAACAGATCGCAAACAAAAGTACAAACAGTATTTTTTTGCTTTTAGCTTCCATATAAAGCCTTTCAAGCTAAGAATCAGTCCATCCTTTTGCCTATTCCTAACAATACCGGATACCTGCGTTCACCTTTGACAACCTCCGCAGCTTTAATAACTTTAACCTGCTGGCAGCCTGCATCGTGCAGAAAACCGCCCATCTCCTGCTGGCTGAAGCCATGATGGCAAATGCCGGTGGGGTCATCATGGAAGCTGCCATCTTCTGCTTCCAGGTCTGCAAAAGCCAGCCAGCCACCTGGCAGCAGGTACTGATACAGCCTTTTGACCAGCTTGGGCACATCTGGTATATGGTGCAAAAGCATGGAAGAACTGATCAGGTTAAAGCGGTCATCCGGCAGCTTGTCCTGCTCAAGGTTGTAGTGAAAAGTGGTGATATTATCGTATCCGGCAACAGCTGCTTTTTGTTGCAACTGTTTTAACATCTCAAGCGAACTGTCAACAGCTGCCATATGTTGCACAAGCGGTGCCAGGTGCATGGTAAGCAGACCAGTGCCACAACCCAAGTCCATCGCCTGCCAGTTTTTGTCAAATGGCAATAACTGCTGCATAGCCAATGCCACCTCCTGTGCCAGCTTCACACGGCGGGGCTTTTCATCCCAGTTGGCAGCTTTTGCATCAAAATCCCTGCGCTTTTCCATTGGTTTGTCCTCCTTGACAGATTTATTTTGCGCCCCTGCCACTTTAAACGTCAAGTAAAACCCATATCCGGCAGTTCTTGTCTAAGCGTGCCAGGGTATGCTATATATTTTTTGGTTTTAAGAAATCAATAAAAGAGAGGAAGTATCGTAAATGAGTCACCAACGCAAACCGGAAATCACCTTCAACTACATCTATAACTATAATTATAACCCGGTATATGCCAACGGAGTAGAGGGTGGATTTAATCCCCGAGGCGAGCTGGTTATGCACTTTTACCAGGAAAGACGTGCTCTGCCCAAGGAGCTGACCCATGAAATTACCCCTGAAGGCGGAATCGGCGCACTTGTTGAATCTGATCCTAAAAATCTGAACAGCAACATGGTGCGCTTTATTGAAAGTGGCGTATGTATGAACTTCCAGACAGCAGCCATGATCCACTCCTGGCTGGGTGATCAGCTAAACCAGATGCAGGCTGCATTTAATGCACAGCAAGAATTTCTGGAAGGTGGCGCAGAAAAGGAATAACGCTTTTACTTAAACACAGGGAAAGCAGTAAAAGGGCGAAGCCACAAAGATGACCGGCTCGCCCTTTTGACGTTTGACTTTCATTGTTTCATTTTTTTGTACTAGGAGTCTATCGGAGGTACATACAGATGAAAATATTACTGGCAGTGGATGGTTCACCTTGCAGCAAACGGGCAGTAGAAGAAGTGGCAAAACGCCCCTGGCCTGCAAACAGCAAAATCAGGCTGATAACGGTTCGTCAGAAAAACGAGGCTTTGGAAGAGCTGTCTGCCATCCGTGCAGCAGAAGCTCTGCCTGGTCAGGAAGACTGGCACGGAATTGATTTTATGACTGAAGCCTTTGCAATGCTTAAAGCATCGGATAATTTTATTGAAATCATCCCTGCCGTGCGGACAGGCCGTGCCAAGGATTCAATTATTGAGGATGCCGAGCAATGGGAAGCCGACCTGATTGTAATCGGTTCCCACGGTTACGGCATTGTCAAACATTTTCTGCTTGGTTCGGTATCTCTTGCTGTGGCACTTAATGCCCATTGTTCTGTGGAGATAGTACGCACCAAGGCAGATATTCCGTAACAAAACAAAAAGCAAGTTGACTGTTTTTTGGGAGGCACCCCTGTGGAAACCGTAACACCAGCTGACATAACCACCCCTTTTGCCCATCTGCACCTGCATACCCAATATTCACTTTTGGACGGAGCCATCCGGATTGATGATCTGGTTGCCAAGGCAAAAAGCTGCAACATGCCTGCCATTGCCATTACTGATCATGGCAATATGTTTGGTGCAGTGGAGTTTTATCTGAAATGCAAAAAAGCAGGCATAAAACCGATCATCGGCTGTGAGCTGTACATTGCCCCTGATTCCCGCTTTTCCAAAGATACCAAAGGGATATCAGAAGCAGCCTACCACCTGATTTTGCTTTGCGAAAATATGATCGGCTATAAAAACCTCTGTTACCTGAGTTCAGCCGGTTTCAAGGAAGGCTTCTACTACCGCCCCCGCATTGACCGCGAACTGCTGGAACAACATGCCGAAGGATTGATAGCACTTTCTGCCTGCTTAAAAGGTGAAGTGGCAATGCAGTGCGCACAGGGACGGATGGAAACAGCACTGGAAACTGCCCGCTGGTATGCAGACCTGTTTCCGGATCGTTACTACATAGAAATCCAGGAAAACACCCTGCCTGAGCAGGATAAAGTTAACAAACGTCTGCTTGAAGTTGCCAAGGAACTGAACCTGCCGCTGGTTGCCACAAACGACTGCCACTATCTGAACCGTGAAGATGCCAAAGCCCATGAAGTGCTGCTTTGCATTCAGACCGGTAAAACCATGTCTGACCCAAGCCATATGAAGTTTTCGGCAGATGAGTTTTACCTGAAAACACCGCAGGAAATGGCAGCAGCTTTCCATTACGCACCTGAAGCGATTGAAAACACCGTAGCCATAGCACAACGTTGTAACCTGGAGCTGCCCCTTGAAAAAGAATATTACTTCCCCCACTTTGAACCGCCTGCTGAAAAAACCCACGATGATCTGCTGGCTGAACAGGCTTACGCCGGTTTAAAGGAACGGCTTGCTGATATCAGAAAGAAAAATACTGATCTGACTGAAGAGCAGGAAAAAGCGTACTTTAACCGTTTGCAACTGGAGCTTGACTGCATCCGCTCCATGAAGTTTCCTGCCTATTTCCTGATTGTTGCTGATTTTATTAACTGGGCAAAAAACCAGGGGATACCTGTGGGTCCGGGGCGTGGTTCTGCTGCCGGCTCACTGGTTGCCTACGCCATCCGCATTACTGATATTGATCCCCTACCCTATAACCTGCTCTTTGAACGGTTTTTAAACCCTGAACGGATTTCCATGCCTGATATTGATGTGGATTTTTGCCAGGATCAGCGGGAAAAAGTGATTGAGTACGTGGTCAACAAATATGGTCGCGAACTGGTCTGTCAGATCATCACCTTCGGCACCATGAAGGCAAAGGCTGTGGTACGTGATGTGGGGCGTGCGCTGGATATGCCCTACGGCGATGTGGATAAAATCGCCAAGCTTATCCCCGATGACCTGAAGATGACCATTGAAAAAGCGATTAAGCAGGAAGCACGGCTAAAAGAGCTTGCCGATACAGATACAAAAGTTAAGGAACTTCTGGAAACTGCTATATGTCTGGAAGGGTTGACCCGCCATGCCTCCACCCACGCTGCCGGTGTGGTGGTGGCACCAAAGCGGATGGAGGAGTTTCTGCCTGTATATAAAGATCAGAAAACTGGCTCCATCAACACCCAGTATTCCATGAAATATGTAGAGATGGTGGGTCTGGTCAAGTTTGATTTTCTGGGGCTTAAAAACCTGACTGTAATACAAAATGCAGTGCAACTGGTGCGCCAGGGCAAGGCTCCTGACTTTGACATTGCCACTTTAAAAGACGATGACAAAGCCAGCTATGACCTGATATCCGATGGCAATACCACCGGCATCTTCCAGCTTGAATCCAGCGGCATGAAAGAAATGCTGGTAAAACTTAAACCTTCATGCTTTGAAGATGTAATTGCAGCCTGTGCCCTTTATCGCCCTGGTCCACTGGGCTGCGGCATGGTGGATGACTTCATAGACCGCAAACATGGGCGTAAGCCGGTCACCTATGATCTGCCGGAGCTGGAGCCGATTCTGAAGGACACTTACGGGGTTATTGTTTACCAGGAACAGGTAATGCAGATATCACGCACACTGGCTGGTTACTCATTGGGGCGTGCCGACCTGCTGCGCCGTGCCATGGGCAAAAAAGACCCGGCAATCATGGCCAAGGAAAAAGAGCCTTTTCTTGAAGGTGCCAGGGCACAGGGGCTGGATATTAAAAAGGCTGAAGCAATCTTTGATCAGATGGCAAAATTCGCCGAATACGGCTTTAACAAATCCCACTCTGCCGCCTACGCCCTTATCGCCTATCAGACCGCTTACCTGAAAGCCCATTATCCGGTTGAATTTATGGCTGCCCTGCTTTCCTGCGATATGGACAGCACTGATAAAGTACTTAAAAACATCAGCGATTGCCGTGAACAGGGTGTGGAAGTGCTGCCTCCGGATATTAACCGCTCCGGACATTCTTTTACTGTGGTGGACAGCTCCATCCGTTTTGGACTTGGTGCAGTTAAAGGGATCGGAGCAGGTGCAATAGATGCCATCATTGAAGCAAGAAAAGAGGGAGCTTTTTCCGATATTTTTGATTTTTGCGAGCGGGTGGATCTGCGCAAAGTGAACAAACGTGTGGCAGAAGCACTGGTTAAATGCGGTGCATTTGATTCTTTGCACAAGCACCGCGCACCGCTGATGAGTATTCTGGATGAAGCGATTGCAACCGGACAACGCTTTCAGGAAGAAAAGGAATCTGCCCAGGTATCGCTTTTTGGGGATATGCCTGAAATCACACAGCCCCGTAATGGCCGCAAGCTGCCTGAAATTGAGGAATGGCATGACAAGGAAAAGCTTGCCTATGAAAAGGAAGCACTGGGCTTTTTGATTACAGGTCATCCGCTGGATCGCTATGCCGCTGATATACAGCGTCTTGCCGGCAGTAATATAGTCAATCTGCCTAACCTGCCCGATGGCTGTGAAATACGTATCTGTGGCATAGTTACATCATTAAAGGAGATTACAACAAAAAAAGGGGATCGGATGGGGTTTGTCACCATTGAAGACCTGACCGGTACTGTGGAAGTAACTGTTTTTTCAGGCATCTATCTGGATGCTGTGGAGCTGCTTAAATCCGATGAACCATTACTGATAGCCGGTAAGCTTGAAAAAGGAGAAAAAGGCTGCAAACTGTTGGTAATGAAGCCACTGGAGAATAGAAACCGTAAATTCCAGCAAAACGGCAATGGAGAAATAAAGCTTTTATCCGAGGCACAGGAACAGGCAACCACCAGGGTAACTCTTGCCTTGCGTCTGCCCGAGCTGACCAAAGACCAGTTACAGCCGCTTCGTCAACTGCTGGAAGAGCACAATGGCAACCTGCCGGTGCACCTTTTACTGGAGATGCCAGACCGCAGCCACACTGTTATCAGGCTGCCGGAACATTTGAAAGTAGCGGCAAGTGATGAATTCAGGGTAGCAGTGCAACGGTGTGTCGGTTATAATGCAACGGTTTTTGAATAACAACAGCAGCAGCTTAGGCAAGCTGACCAACTAAATATTTTTAAAGACAATACACCAACTGGAGAAACTTATTATGGCAACCCCGCATGTTTATCTTGAATTTGAAAAACCAATTGCAGAACTTGAGAAAAAAATTGAAGAATTAAAAGTACTTGGAGCAGATGATTTTGCTGAAGAGATTGCTGCCCTTGAAAACAGGGTAGAGTCCAGGCATAAGGAAATATTTGACAACCTGACCCGCTGGCAAAAAGCACAGGTAGCCCGCCATGTAAACCGTCCTTTTACACTGGATTACATCAAACATCTTTTCACTGATTTTAACGAGCTGCACGGTGACCGCAATTTTGGCGATGACCATGCCATTGTGGGTGGTCTGGCACGTTTTGACGGACAGCCGGTTATGGTGGTGGGACATCAGAAAGGACGCGACACCAAAGAAAAGGTGTTCCGCAACTTTGGTATGCCCAATCCGGAAGGTTACCGCAAGGCGTTGCGCCTTTTTAAAATGGCAGAGCAGTTTAAACTGCCGATTATCACCTTTGTGGATACCCCGGGAGCATACCCGGGCATTGGTGCCGAAGAGCGCGGTCAGGCAGAAGCCATTGCCCGTAATCTGCGTGAAATGGCAGAACTGAAAGTACCGGTAATTATCTGCATTACAGGAGAAGGTGGTTCCGGCGGAGCCTTGGCAATTGCTGTGGGTAACCGTGTGTTGATGCTGGAGCATTCTGTTTATGCGGTTATTTCTCCGGAAGGATGCGCAGCAATTTTATGGTCTGACGGTACCAAAGGTGCCCAGGCTGCCGAAGCCTTGAAACCAACTGCCCAGGATATAATCGGGCTTGGGGTTATCGATGAAATCATCCATGAGCCTGTTGGTGGTGCCCACCGTGACCATGAAGCCACTGCCCAGGCAATGGGTTCTGCAATCCGGCAACATCTGGCTGAATTACAGGAAATGACACCGGAACAGCTGGTGGAAGATCGCTATCAGAAGTTTAGAGCCATGTCCCGCTTTGTGGAGTAGACTCACATATGTCATTTTGCGCTTTAACCGCCGAATTCCGGTTCTAAATTTGTGTAAATTAGAGTTAATGCGTAAAGCAAGTTTTATGACCATTGTAATAATAGCGGGGGTGCGTATTTTCGTACCCCACTATCTTTTGGAGTAAAAATTGAGGATTCATATTCTTAAAACCATCATCTTTATCAGTGTCGGTGCCTTGGCAGGAAGTGGCATCGGCTGGATCATGCGCTGCGGCGGCGGTGGCTGAAGCCTGCTCGGCAACCCCTGGTCAGGGGCGATTTACGGGGCATTGGCAGGTTTGCTGCTGGCATTATTTCCAGGGGAAAACAGCGCAGATAAAGACAACTCTGAAAAGCATCAGGATAAACAATGACAGAACGTTTACAGAAAATAATTTCCGCTGCCGGCATCACATCCCGTCGGGCTGCTGAAGAACTGATTCTTTCCGGCAGGGTGGCAGTAAACGGCACTGTAATCACCCAGCTGGGCAGCAAGGCTGATCCCTATAAAGACAAAATCACCCTGGATGGTAAGCCTGTAAAACCGACTGAAAAAAAATACTATCTGCTGCTGCACAAGCCTGCCGGTTATGTCACCTCCCTTAAAGATCCGCAGGGCAGGCAACTGGTTACAGAGCTGGTTGCAGAGATTGACGAGCGGCTTTTTCCGGTGGGACGGCTTGATTACAACTCTGAAGGTCTGCTGCTGATGACCAACGATGGTGAATGGGCTAACCGTTTGATGCACCCGCGCCACCAGGTGGATAAAGAATACCATGTGCGGGTAAGGGGTAAAATTGATCCCCAGCAGGTTAAAAAACTGGCAGAAGGGGTGGAGCTGGAAGATGGTCTTACCGCCAAAGCCACTGTACGGGTTTTGAAAAATGATCAGCAAAACGACTGGCTTTCCATCAGCATCCATGAAGGGCGCAACCGCCAGATAAGACGGATGTGTGCAGCGGTGGGGCTTTCAGTGGTAAGGTTGCGCCGCATACGTATCGGTAACCTTACTCTGGGCGGACTTCAGCCTGGTCAGTACCGCCTTTTAAGCAAAGAAGAAGCAAAAAATCTGGCATCTTGAACAGAACCGTTTTTGCCACAAATCCATAGAGGAAATCAATCAGGAGCTACCCTATGTACCGCGAAGCAAACTCAAAACTTGCAGAACTAAATGAACGGATATCTTCACTGCGGAGGTCACTTTGACCTTGCAGCCAAAAGAGAGGAGCTGCAAGAGCTGGATGCTGCCATTGCAGCACCAGGGTTCTGGGATGATCCTACTGGATCACAGGATACATTAAAGCAGCGCACTGCCCTTGAAAAACTGATCAACACCTGGGACAGCCTTATCCGTCAGGCAGATGATATAAAGGTACTGGCAGAACTTGGCGAAGAAGAAGCTGATCAGGATACACTAACTGAAGTTTTGCAAATGCTGGAAAAACTGCACACAGCAGTGGATGCCGCCGAATTTCAACGGATGCTTTCCGGCCAGCACGACCGTAACGGCTGCTTTGTATCGGTCAACTCCGGTGCCGGCGGCACAGAATCCCAGGATTGGGCAGGCATGTTACTGCGGATGCTTTTACGTTACAGCGAGGATAAAGGCTGGAAAACCGTAATTACAGATTATCAGGATGGTGAGGAAGCAGGGATAAAGTCTGTAACTTTCAGTGTAAATGGTGAGTTTGCCTATGGTCATTTAAAAGCTGAAGCCGGTGTACACCGGCTGGTGCGGCTTTCTCCCTTTGACAGCAACAACCGCCGCCACACCTCATTTGCTTCTGTGTTTGTTTTTCCGGAAATTGAGGAAAAAGAGATTGATATCAAAATTGCAGATGCTGACCTGCGCGTTGACACCTACCGCTCAAGCGGTGCTGGTGGACAGCATGTGAACACCACAGATTCTGCGGTGCGGATAACCCATATCCCCACCGGAATTGTGGTTGCCTGTCAATCCGAGCGCAGCCAGACCATGAACCGCGCCACTGCCATGAAAGTACTGCTTGCCAAGCTGTACGAAAAAGAGCTGGAAGAGCGCAATACAAAGGCATCCGAGCTTGCCGGCGAAAAAAAGGAAATCGGCTGGGGCAGCCAGATCCGCTCCTACGTGCTGCACCCGTACAAAATGGTTAAGGATCTGCGTACCGGCATAGAATCACCACAGCCAGACGAAGTTCTTGATGGTGAGTTGGACCAATTTGTTATCCCGTTTTTAATGGGAGTAAGGCGTGACGTAAAGGATGAGGAATGATTGTGACAAAAACCAGACCATACTGTGGACTATTGATGCTGACTGCCCTGATTACAATCAGTACACCAGGTTGTGCCAGCCAGCCTGCTGCCAGACAGGCAGCAACATCGGTTTACTCCGGTGGTAATGTTAAATATGCCCGAGGAGTGACAAGCCTTGGCTATGCCATACAGATGGGTGCTTTTGCCAATGTGCATAATGCTGAAAGATTTACCAACCGCTTACAGACCAAAGGGATTGATGCCTTTTACTACCGCAAGGATAACGGCATTTATGCTGTACGTTTTGGTGATTTTCCAAGTAAGGAAAGGGCACAACTGGCAGCAAGACAACTGGTTGCCGACCGCCTGATTGATGAATATTACATTGCTCCACCCAACGAAGTTGTCTTTAAGACCAGCAGACCAGCGACAATTTCTGCACCTACCCTGCCACAGAAACCGACCAGTGCTGCACCGCAAGATGGAGCGCATGACATCGGCTACATTGCTGCCCGCACTGCCGAGCGTTTTATCGGCATACCCTACCAGTGGGGAGGCAACACAGTGGTTGACGGCATGGATTGCAGCGGATTTACCCGTGCTGTATACAACCTCTGCGGCATCAACATCCCCCGCACCTCTCGGGAGCAGTACAACGCCGGCAACACAGTATCAAAGAACAACCTGCAAGATGGTGACCTGGTGTTTTTCGGACCATCTGCAAGTGGAGTAAACCACGTGGGTATTTATGTTGGTGATGGTAAATTTGTCCATGCTCCAAGCAGAGGTAAAGATATCAGCATTGCATCCCTTGATGATTCATATTTCATGAGAAATTATGTGGGTGCAAAACGTTATGTAAACTAGGAATCTTTTCGCACCAAACAGGCT
>JAVERM010000141.1:0-4358 GCA_034007105.1 Trichlorobacter sp. | reverse complement strand
GAAATTGATCTGCCCGAAAATATTGACCCGTATTCAGATCAGGTTTATGAGCAAGGCACTAAAAATCTGACTGATTTTATTAACCGCAAAGTGCTGCTGCAAGACCCCATCCCCTGCTACTACATCTACCGCCAAAGGATGGGCAATGTGGTGCAGACCGGTCTTGTTGCTTGTGCCGCTGTTGATGATTATCAATCCGGAGTAATTAAAAAGCATGAGCAGACCAGGGCTGACAAGGAAGAAGACCGAGTTAAACATATAAATCTGCTGGATGCCAATGATGAGCCGGTCTTTTATATTTTCCGCAATAATCAGCAGATTGAAGAAATACTGGCATCGGTTGTCAATGAGCCTCCTGATTATAACTTCTCCACTGCCGATGGTGTTACCCATGCCCTGTGGGTGGTGCCTGACCAGTACACCATCGACAAACTGACCACATTATTTGCAGCAATTCCAAACCTTTATGTTGCTGACGGTCATCATCGCAGTGCTGCTGCTTCCCGCGTGCGTGATCTGCGCAAAGCTGCCAACCCCAACCACAACGGAGAAGAAGAATACAACTACTTCCTCACTGTGATTTTTCCGGAAAGCCAGCTAAATATCATGCCGTACAACCGCGTGGTAAAAGATTTGAATGGTCACGATACTACACAGTTCCTCGCCGAAGTTGCCAAAAGCTTTGCTGTTGAAAAGGTAGCTGCCGCTGTTGCTCCTGATGAGCGACATCAGTTTGGCATGTATCTGGAAGGGCAATGGTATCAATTAACCGCAAAGCAGGAGCTGGTGGATGAAAATGATGCCGAAGCAAGGCTGGATGTGGCGATTTTGCAAAGCAGATTACTGCATCCGTTACTGGGCATTGAAAACCCGCGAACAGATAAAAGGATAAACTTTGTTGGTGGCATTCGCGGAGTAGAAGAACTGGTACGCCTGGTGGACAGCAATGAATACAAGGTTGCCTTTTCCCTTTGCGCCACTTCCATTGCCGAGCTGATTGCCCTTTCTGATGAAGACCGGATCATGCCACCCAAATCCACCTGGTTTGAGCCAAAACTGCGCAGTGGACTGTTTGTACACTTGCTGAGTTAACAGACACGATCATGAACTATTGGTTATTTAAATCCGAACCTTCCTGTTTTTCCTTTCAGGACCTGCAAAAACGCCCCCAGGCAACCGAGCCCTGGGATGGTGTGCGCAACTATCAGGCACGTAATTTTCTGCGGGATCAGATAAAGACTGGCGACAAAGTATTGTTTTACCACAGCTCCATAGCGGTTCCGGCAGTGGTTGGAGTGTGTACGGTAGTTCGTGAAGGTTACCCTGACCATACTGCGCTTAATCCGCAAGCAGATCATTTTGATCCAAAGGCAACACCGGAAAAACCGATCTGGTATATGGTGGATGTAAAGGCTGAAAAACCGCTGCCACGGGAGGTGCCTTTGCCTGTAATCCGCGAACATCCGGCACTGCAAAAGATGCCGTTGATCAACCGCAGCAGACTATCCATACAGCCGGTAAGCGAGGCAGAATTCAAGGTAATCATGGAGCTTGGAGGTTTATGATGCTTTTCAGACTGCTGATTACCACAGGATTGCTATTGTTGACCACAACCGGCTTTGCAGCTCAAAAAACAGCCAGCATCTACAGTGATGGCATCATCATCAAAGAAGAGGCTGCGGTTATAAAAGGGGTTGTTGAGCTGGTTTTACCTTCATCAATCAAAGAGCATAGCCTGCGGGTAAAACCAATTGGCAACGGCAAAATTGAACAGGTGGAACTACTACCTGCCAGAATTACAGCAAAACAGCAAAAAACAATGGATAACCTTGAGGAGCAGAAAAACCGCCTGCAAGACCGTCTGAAAGCACTGGCTGATAAGGAAACTGTTTTTATCGCAGCAGCAAAATCCCAAAGCTCCAAAACGCCCCGTGCCACCAAAGCCAATCCCAACCCAATGGCAGCAATACGCCAAGGTACTGATTTTGCCATTACTCAACTGGAGGCAGTGAACACTGCCCGCCGCCAGACCCTGAAAGAGCTTAAACGGCTTGATGAGGCGATTTTTGCCGCACAAAATAATGTTACAGGTCAGACAGTGCGGGTATTGGCTACTGCAAACAAGGTGGTAATTACTGCCCTGTTGCAGGAAAATGGCTGGGTACCTGCCTATGATATCCGCTTACAAAAAGATGGCAATGCTCTGGTCAGTTTGTTGGCAAAAACACCTCTTTTAGCCGGTGATTACAACCTGCTGGTTATTGGCAGCAGCCTTGACGATAGTCAGCCAGTGGTGCAAAAACCGGCAAAAGCAGGCAGCATTGTTACCATCAGCCAGTGGAATATGGCTGTGGAAGGGCTGCAAATCAGCCACAATCCGCTGGTTTCCTGTAATTTCACCTTTAAAAACCTTACCCCTGTCCCTTTTGCCACTGGTGAAGCAGCAATTTATCTGGAAGATGAATATCTGGGTAAAGTAACCCTGCCTGCTGTTGAACCCGATGGTGTGGTGTCTGTCCAATATCCCCCAATGTAATGTCAAAACCAAAGCCTTTGCGGATTGAAGCCAACTGGCTGCATCAACAGATTATCACCCTGCGTGGCAGGCTGTTTTTAATTGTCATCGGTTCAGTTTGCATCGGTTTATTGATTGCCTGCCAGGCTTATCTACTGGCAACTGCCTGCCAGCGTCTGATTATTGAAAAAAGCGATTTTGCAAGCATCCAGATATTGCTGTTCTGGTTTTTACTACTAACAATAAGCCGTGTTGCAAGCTCTGCCGCAGTGGAAAACCAGGTTATTTTCATAGCTGCCCGGTGTAAACAGGCAGTGCGCAATCAGTTGTACAGAAAAATCCTTTCCCTTGGTTCATCCGGACTTGCCAACCATGAACCTGCCACACTGGCAGAAACCGTCACCAAAGCTGTTGATGAACTTGATCCTTACATAACCCGCTTTTTACCCCAGGCAATACAAGCAGTGATTTTGCCGGTCATGTTTTTGCTGTTTGTACTGCCTGCTGAATGGCGTGCCGGCATTGTACTGCTGTTTTCGGCTCCTTTTATCCCGCTTTTCATGGTGCTTATTGGTCATGGCTCCCAACTGGTGCATCGCCGCCTCTGGCAAAAGTTGTCCTTCATGTCCAACCATTTTCTTGATCTTGTCCGTGGACTGCCGGATCTGATTATCTTTAACGCCATTAAACAACAAGCTGTAGCAGTTGCGGATATTTCTGAAAAATACCGCAAAGCCAGTATGGCAGTACTGCGCATCGCCTTTTTATCTGCGCTGGCACTGGAGTTTTTTTCAACTGCCGGCACAGCGGTGGTGGCAGTAATAGTTGGCTTCCGGCTGCTTTGGGGAGAACTAAGCCTGCAACATGGTCTGTTTGTACTGCTGCTGGCTCCGGAGTTTTACCTGCCGCTGCGTAATCTTGGTCTTGCCCACCATGCCAGGCAACAGGGTATTTCGGCAGCAGAACAGATCATCAATATTTTGAACTTGCAGCCGGATAAAATCAGCCAGGGCACTGAAGCTGTTCCTGCTGGAGAGCTGGAGATTATCTTCCAGCAGGTTTCATATAGTTACAATGGGCAACGTGGTGGTGTGCAGCAGCTTGATCTGACCCTGCCAGCCAACAGCATCACCGCTATTTGCGGTGCTTCCGGCGCAGGTAAAACCACTTTGGCACGTTTGCTGGCAAAACTGTTGCAGCCAGATTGCGGCAAAATATTGGTAAACAACATTGATTTGCAGGAAATATCCACAAACGACTGGCACAGCCAGATCGCCTGGGTGCCGCAGAAACCGTACTTTATCAATGCCAGCATCCGAGAAAACCTGCTATTTGGCGCAACCCACATTGATGATGAACAGATTATGGCTGCACTGAAAACAGCCAATGCAGCACAGTTTGTTAACGGACTTCCGGAAGGTTTATCCACAGTTCTGGGGGGGCGCGGAGCCGGGCTTTCCGGCGGCGAGCTGAAAAGGCTGGCACTGGCGCGTGCCTTGCTTCGTAATACACGGCTTTTAATTCTTGATGAACCAACAGCAGGGCTGGACAGTAAAAGCGAACAACAGGTTTGCAGGGCAATTAGTCAGCTCAGGCAAAAACATACGGTTTTGCTGATCAGCCACCGTACAGAAACCTTGGTCTGTGCAGACAAGGTATGGGAGATGGCAGCGGGGAAGATTAGTTGAAATGAAACATCTGTTACGCTTCATACAGCTTGCCAAACCTCACTGGCACTGGCTTTTGGGCGGGATATTACTGTCAGTTACGGTTTTGGCTGCCAATGCCTTGCTGATGGCGTTATCCGGCTGGTTCATCGCTTCCATGGCAGTGGCAGGTGCAA
>JAVERM010000190.1:0-2905 GCA_034007105.1 Trichlorobacter sp. | reverse complement strand
CTGCCTCCACAGCTCTGCTAAGTTGCTGCTGCCAATCAGCCAATGTCTGATCCGGCAGTCCACAAATCAGATCAATCCCCACTGCATCAAAACCAGCATCCCTTGCCCATAAAACAGCTTGTTCAGCCTGCTGGCTGCGGTGTTGTCTCCCCAGAACTGAAAGCTGATAATCATCAAAAGACTGCACACCAAGCGAAAGTCGGTTTACACCTACATCCAGATAACCGGCTAATTTATCGGAAGAAACAGTACCGGGATTAGCCTCCAGTGTAATCTCCATATCAGCAGAGTGTTCCCACAAAGATTTACTGTGCGATAACAGCCTGCCAACCTGAACCGGCGTTAAAAGTGATGGGGTACCACCACCAAAGTAGATGGAGTCAAGCGGTTTTGACACCGTAAATTGTTTGGCAGAAAGCTCCATCTCTGTTTGCAGCAGTTGCACTGTTTCTTCAAGGTCTGCTTCTGTGGGTATTGGTCTGGAGAAAAAAGCGCAGTAATTACACTTACTAACGCACCAAGGTATATGCAGGTAAAGTCGGGAGAACATTTTGGGCAGACACCATCAGTTTTATTGTTGCAAAGTTTTAGAATCTGCGACTGACGCGCAGGATAACAACCATTTGTGTTATTTTAACTGTTTACAATCGGCCAGCTGTTTTCCAGATTCGGTGGATAAAAATTTTCTTTGGTGCGGTTGTAATAACCAAATTGCAATTTGGGAAACTCTGTTTTCAGCAGTTTTAACAATTTGTAGATACCAATACCCTTATTCTGCACTGCCATTGCCTGGTTATAATAATCCGGATCAATGGACAGATTGCGCATCTGAATCATGTCAACGCCGGTTTTGTCCACAAAGCTGCAAAGAGCTGCCACCTCTTCTTCTGCATCACTTACCCCAGGTGAAACCAGATAGTTGATCATGGTGAAACAGCCGGCATTTTTGGCAATAAGTAATGACTGCTTTACATCATCAAAGCAGTAACCACGGGGGCGATAGTAGGCGTTGTAACGCTTTTCCAGAACCGAGTTGATGGAAAAACGGAATGAATCAACACCGGCATCACAAAGCAACTGTATCTGCTGCGGCATGGAGCCATTTGAGTTAAAGTTAATCGTTCCGCGGTCTGTTTTTTCCCGCAGCTTGCGCACCGCCTCTGCTGCCACCGGAGCCTGCAAAATCGGGTCACCTTCACATCCCTGCCCAAACGAAACAATCGCCTGCTCTGCTTCCAGCAGGTGGGGCAAAGCCAGCTGCACGATTTCACCGCTGGTTGGCACAAAACCTATCCGTTCATGGTTGGAAGGGCAGCATTCAGAGGCTTGCAGACTGATACAGCCAAGGCAAGCTGCATTACAGGTGGGGGAGATGGGTAAAGGGGCTTCCCAGCGGCGGTAAAAAAGATTTTTTGCAGCAAAGCAATGGTAATCAATGGCACAACGGGCAAGCTGTTCCAGCAAACGGTTATCGGGAATCTCTTGCAGACGCTGGCGTACCAACGGCTCCAGCGTGCGGTCATCGTAGTTTTCCGGATCCCAGTTATGGTTATTATCCACCCTGGTTGCTGCCACCACAAAACATTCCTGTTGTTCATCCCAACCAACAGCCGTATATGACCAAAGCGGCAGATGTACTTTTTTGGAGGAATAATCACAAGCCGGCAACAATGTGCGGGCAAATCCGGGTGCCATAAAAGCAGACACAGCCTGAATCTTGCCTTTTATACCCGATACCTTATCTACTTTCTGGAAACGGTTGTTGCAGGCATCCCATGCCAAAGGTGCTGTATCAGGAATGGTAAACAGTTTGCTACCTGGTGGTAGTGGAATAAGTTCAATATCTTCCGGCAGTACTGCTTCCGGTCCGTTCATCGCTGCCATACACAGTTGCGGATGGTCGTAAATCATGCCGTTTTTATCTGCATAAACCAGGCGCGGCAGCTGTTTAGCGGTTGGTACTGACCTGTGTTTTTTCATTTGAATGCTCTGTTACTATCAAATAGACCAGCCAGATTAAAATTGATTGTCCAGGAGCGGTTACCTGGTCGCTCGCGCCAGGCAAAAAAAGCAGACCAGCATTGGTGGCGATATTCAACAGTTGCGTAGTTTTCCAGAATATCCCGCTTATCAAGGGAGTAGCGGCTTAGATAACCAAGGTAAACCGGTTGCAGCAAAGATGTCGTAATCCTGCCTTCAAGGTATTCAACCTGATTACGGATTTTACGATAACTGGCTCCCACACTGTTGCCATCACCAAAAACAAAATCGCCGCCAAGGGCAGTGGTGCTGATCTGCTTTGCAGAATGATTGTAGCGGGCATCGGCAAGCAGACGGAAAGCCGGATGTAGCCAGGTTTCACTTTCCAGAACAGCTTCTGACCAATGTCCCTTATGGTCGGTATTGTTAAGTAGCAGCGGACGTACTCCGTCCAGGCTATAGCCCTGCCTGAAGCGGATTGTCTGCAAATGGCGGTAAGTGGCTGGCCTTTTATCACCTTCTGCTGCAACAAGTTTACCACCCAGGTGGCTGGCAATGGAGAACTGCAACAGGCTTAAATCCGGAGTACGGTCATCCTGATTGTAATAGGGATAAATATCCTGATTCTTATCCGGCATATAGCTGTAACTTATTGATGGTACCAGCTCATGCCTGATCCGCTCCAGCCCCAGTGCCTTGCTGCCATTGTATAACTTGCTGAAAGAACTGCCGATTTCTGCCTGCAACTGCGGCACAGCCACCAATGCCTTGTCTTTGGTTTCAACCGGAGCATCGCTTGTATTATAGCCGCGCAATTGCACTCCACCCTGCAAAGTTGCTGTCAGACGACCATCAAAAAAGCTCTGGCTGGTGGACAGTTGGGGAGTAATCACAGCCCGCTGCCCTTCAAAACCTTTTTCCCGCT
>JAVERM010000189.1:0-2917 GCA_034007105.1 Trichlorobacter sp. | reverse complement strand
AAGTTTATGCAAAAAAAGTAAACTCCATGCCCAACGTGATTAACCTGGTGGTGGTTTCCAAACGTGATGACAACAACGCAAACAATAAATCCAACACCGTAATTGATGTGGGACTGGTTCATGCTGCCAAAGATGGCTATAAACAAGCTGGAGGTGGTGCTGCACGGGAAGGTGGCACCGATGAATCCCTAGGGGCAGATGCAGCAAATGTTTCAAATTGATGTTTCAAGAAAAGCAGTTAGCCAGACTATACACGCAGGCTGACAAACATAAATTGCGGTTAAAGTGCAGGAGGTTATTATGACAATATCCATTAAAACTGTTTTCATGTCATTCATATTCACCTTGCTGTTATCAGTTTTCATTACTGATTACGCAGAGGCAAGAAACCGCTCTTTCCCTGCCGGTTCTTACATTATCCCTGCCGATGCCTGCTGGCAGCCCAACAATGACCCCAACATGGCAAAACAGGATAACGCCTGTGACACAGATAAAAATGATCAATCCATCTTCCAGCTGCATGGTCTGCTTTATGCCCTGCTGGATGTGGGTGATCAGCCTGGTTTATGCAAAAATAACGATGGTTCAATGCCCCAGCAGAAGGCCTTATTCGGTTACTGCAAGCAGATCAGGGTAAACTGGGTAATTGATGCTGAAAAAGACAGCCAGCACACAGATGACCTGGTGCTTTCCACCACCGATGCAGCCATAAACTCAAAAGGTATTGTGCAGATACTTAACAGTAATAAACTGACAAAAGCAGGCACCAACACCAAACCAGTGGCTTACCGTGGCGGTCCTTTTGTTATTGATGCCAATGATATTACTGCTGCGGAAATGGAAAAACTGAAAGCCAAGTTTCCTTCAGTAAAAATACACAAAGCCAATATTCCGTTTTCCGGCAATGTGGATAAAGTGTTGGTGGGCAAGCCCCCAAAGGTGGCTGTGCTGGATGAAATTCCCCAAGGTCAAAGCAACGTAAGTTCTGATGTTCTTGAAGACTACATACGTGCTTCCGGTCTTTTCTCCTGGAAAGGTACGGTTTTCCAGAAGCTGTCTGCAAGGGATGTAATTGCCGGTTGTCTGCGTGACCCTGTGCCTGCATCCTGTAAGGCACAAAGACCTGATATAAGCTCTTCCTTTCAACTGCTTTGGGCACCCCACTGGGTAATTGAGGAAAAATGGAGTGATGGCAAGGTGGCAACCGCAGCTGATCAAACAGCTGTTATTAAAGAGATCAGAGATTTTTTTGAAAGAGGCAGTTCCGGGTTTTTCCAGTGTTCTTCCATAGGCAGCCTGGAAGGCTCTAAAATTCTTACCAATGGCGATACAATTGGCAAAAACATTTCCGCAGGCGTGGGTGGCTTTCTGGTTGGCAATGAAAACACCTGGCCCCGCCTTGATGTGAATGGTGGCTGTTTCAAAGGCTACAACAACTCAAGCAGTGGTAACTGTAGCAGTGACTACCTGCAATTTGAAGAAGCACCATTCTGGCTTACCCAGTGCGGTGGCTGGGAATTTAAACCAGGGCAAGGCGGAGTGGACAGTATGCGTCCAAGCTCTGGTAGTGGTTATATTTATCACTCAACCGACAAAACAGACAAAACATCCCATTACGTTGGCTCTCAACTTACCCGCTTTATCCATGATAACCCTGATAAATTAAACAACAAATACACAGCAGCATATGATGGCTACTATGTTTATGATTACCTGGTGGG
Organism: Trichlorobacter sp.; assembly: GCA_034007105.1. GTDB lineage: Bacteria > Desulfobacterota > Desulfuromonadia > Geobacterales > Pseudopelobacteraceae > Trichlorobacter. The sequence goes on along the minus strand of JAVERM010000189.1, from coordinate 1,196 downwards.
TGGTAGAATTAACGGTTCTCCAACACAAGGGTATGTAATCTATTTTCCTGGTCATAAATATGTAACCTGCAAAACACAACGTAACTATGGCTATCCGCCCTCACGCAACATTGATTTCCAGTTTGATAAAATACCGGAAGGTGAAATTAAAGTTGAATTGGTACATGGCAAATGCACACAGGGTAACAACTGCCCAACCATCTCCTATGGCTCTGGCAGTGGTGCAGACCTTGTAAGTGCAGATACCTGGGTAACCTTAAATGCTGAATTTGCATTTTTAAATTCTGGCAGCAAAAGGCTGGAAGGTATCTACTTCACCAGTAATTTTGATGATACAACCTTAACTGAACTTCAGATTTCCAAAATAAGGGTTTTCTTTAACGGAGGAAGCGACACAGAAGACAAAGCCAAATTACTGGCTGTGGCTGATGTAACCCAGGCTGGCTCACGTCAGGTTCTATGCTCGCCAAATGCAACAGCCACCACCTCAAGCCCTGCTGAGTGCAGCAGCACCGGCAAACCAGCCACAGTTTTTTCCATGAATTTTGACGAAGATATCAGTACAGCTATTGTCAACAAGCCGGTTAAAGTCATCATTCCTGTTAAAGGACAAAGTAACAGGCTTGAAGCCACTTTTGATGTCACTACCAATACCGGCACCAAATCATCAACCATTGGCAACCTTACCCTTGATTTAACCAATGCTGTGTATGACAGCGGCACATACACCCTGGGCAACATTGTGCTGGAAAGGGGCGACAGCTGTGCTGACATAACCCTGTCCGATATTCTGGTTGATTTTCCTGGCACTGGTATAAAGCTTGTGGCAGTTTACAACACCTCCACCAATGAAGAGGTCTGCACAGCCAACTCAACTGCTGTAGCGGCTTGTAGTACCCCGCAGACACCGCTGCCAAACAACAGTATTAAAACTTCACTGAATTTTGATAAAGAATACTTTACATCTACTTGGTTTAGCTCTGGCACGAACTCAACCAACATTACCCTGAAAATAGATTATGATTGTGCGCCTGACTGTAGCGAAAGTATGCGCTCGATATCTGCCACATACACAACCAGCACAAGAACAAAAAGCGGAAATACTGTCAGTAATACTGATATTACCCTTGATATGTCGGGTGCATCTTTTACCAACTCAAACAAAACCTTGAACAACATAACCATAACCAACAAGG
>JAVERM010000033.1:0-19719 GCA_034007105.1 Trichlorobacter sp. | reverse complement strand
TCTTTGCCGTCAAGCCAGAGTACCTGATCGTAACCTTTGTCTTTGGCTTCAAGGGCAGCTTTTAAGGATGCTGCATAATTACCACCGGTTTTTGCATCACCTGTACCGCCAGGCACAGCGCGTACATATTTATCCTCAACCATAATGCTTACAGGCTTGAAGCCGGCAGAATAATATGCGCCAACAGGTGAGAGAATAACGTAAAAATAATAATGATCAGCTGGTTTTACACCAAGGGCAGGTTCAACAGCTATCATGGTGGGGCGGATATAAAGAGATGTGCCAGGTGCGCCAGGAACCCAGTCTTTTTCAAGGCTTACAAGTTGTCTGATGCCATTTGTAAACAGCTCTTCAGGTAGCTCTGGCATGCAAAGCCTGGCAGCAGAACGGTTAAACCGCTTTGCATTCATTTCTGGTCTGAAAAGGGCAATACGACCATCTTGCCATCTGTATGCCTTAAGCCCTTCAAAAATTTCCTGGGAGTAGTGCAGCACCATTGCAGCCGGATCCATTAAAAACGGCTCGTATGGTTTTATACGGGCGTTGTGCCAGCCTTTTTCACTAGTCCATTCAACCAGCAGCATTCTGTTTGCAAAATGTTTTCCAAAATCCAGTTTTGCTTCATCGGTAACCGGTTTTTTCATCTGTTCAGGTTTTAGTGGAAGAACTGAAATTTCCATCTTGCTTTGCCCCCGTTTTATTAGATTCAACAGTCTGTGATGCAGTGTATGAAAAACAACGTAAGCAAGTTACTGCTTAGGTTGAACCGGTGTCAACAGCTTTTAACAGGTCTTTGAAAAGCTACTGTGGAGGTTGTCCACTTCGTTGTGCGTTACTTGCTTTCTTGACTAATTAAAATGTCATGTCTCGTTGCTGCGTGACCTGCGACCTTGTATCCAGCCTTCCCATGACGTTTTCCAAAAACCTGTTCACCATCCCATGATTTACGGGCAAAAATCCTGTGTTTCTTCTTTTTAGTTTTTTTGCAGATATACGTAATTTGGAGCTTGCAGAACTTTAGTCACATGTTATGATTCGCTCAAATTATAAAAGCCCGTGCAATAACCGGAGCTTACCAAACAAAGGGGGGAACCCGCATGAAAAAGGCAGAGCTGGTGGCTAAAATGGCAGAAGATGCAGGCATTACCAAAGTTCAGGCAGAAAAGGCTTTAAGTGCTTTTATGGCGGCAACAGAAGAAACTCTTAAAAGCGGTGGCAAACTGGCATTGATCGGTTTTGGCACCTTCAGCACTGTGGATCGTAAAGCACGTATCGGTCGCAACCCGCAAACCGGCAAGGAAATTAAAATCGCTGCCAAAACTTCAGCTAAATTCACTCCTGGTAAAAGCCTCAAAGACCTGAAACAGAAGCCAGCCAAGGCAGCAAAGAAAAAATAATTGAACTACAGATATATTATATGGCATACTTTAAAACTTTGGGCGGTTAGCTCAGCTGGATAGAGCGTTGGTCTCCGAAGCCAAAGGTCGTTGGTTCAAATCCAATACCGCCCGCCAGATAAATGACCAAGGGGTTAAGTGATAATACTTAACCCCTTGATTTGTAATGATGTTTTTCAAAAACCTGTTAAAAGTCTGTCTGAAGGGTGGTTGCGGGGCAGTTTTCACACCTTGTCTGTTTGTTGATCTGCGGTTTCAGTGTTTTCAGTGGCTGCTGTTGTTTCTTTATCTTCTTCTTTAATGGCACTATCTTTAAGAGTGTCAGCTTCAGCTTCAGCCTTGTTGGCCTCTTCCTGAATACTGCGCTGAAACTCATTTGAAGCTTTTTTAAACTCAGCCAATCCTTTACCCAATGATTTTGCCAGCTCAGGCAGTTTATTTGGTCCAATAACAATCAGGGCGATCACCATTATAACAATCAACTCCGGCATTCCGATTCCGAACATTTGTTTTCCTCCTTTATCCATTTTATATTCAAAATTGTACCTGTTATCTGTTTCAACCATTAAACAGTTACCTTGCAAAATAGGCAATTAAAAAAATCTTACCATATTTTGGAGACTTTGTTGCTACTACGTCCGCTTAAAATTGGCTCACTTGTTTTGTCAGATAACCTGTTGCTGGCTCCGCTGGCAGGGGTAACCAACCATGCTTTTCGTCTGATTTGCAGATTTGAAGGGGCTTGCCTTGCCTACACTGAAATGGTCAGCGTAAATGGTCTGGTGCGTGATGGTAAAAAAACTTTCGCACTTTTAAGCAGCAGTGATGCAGACTGTCCCCTTGGTGTGCAGCTTTTTGGTGATCAGCCTGAATTACTGGCAAAGGCAGCTGCCATGGTGGAAAATCAGGTGGAACTGATTGATATTAATATGGGCTGTCCGGTGCGTAAAGTGGTTGGAACCGGTGCAGGCTCTGCCTTGCTTAAGGATACCCCGCGTATCACTGCGATTATTAAGGCTGTGCGCAAAGCCACAACGCTGCCTCTTACCATTAAAATACGCAGCGGCTGGGAGCAGCAGGACGAAACCTGGCAGGAAGTTGGAAAAATAGCCGAGGCAGAAGGATGCGATGGGATTACTTTCCATCCCCGCAGCCGCAGTCAGATGTTTTCCGGTCGGGCTGACTGGAGTAAAATAGCGGCTCTCAAACAGTGTATAAAAATACCGGTAATCGGCAATGGTGATCTTTTTTCCGCAGATGATTGCCGGCGTATGTTAGAAGAAACAGGCTGCGATGGGGTGATGATTGCCAGAGGAGCAATGGGTAACCCCTGGATTTTCAGGCAGACCAAAGAGCTGCTTGCAGGTACAGAGGTTTCTGTAATCACTCCTTCTGCACGGGCTGCCACTGCACGAAAACATCTGCACCTGTTTTCTGAACATGCAGAGGAAAAAACAGTATTGCGTGAAATGAAAAAACATCTGGGCTGGTATATTCATGGTTTAAACGGTGCTGCTGCTTTGCGCAAAAAAGCACATGCAGCAGGCAGCCTTTGCGAAATGTATAAACTGCTGGATGAAATTTCTGCTTTGGAGGAAGGGTGATGGACAGGCATAAATCAGCTGACAACAGTATTTTGCCAGAGCAAAACCAATCACTGGAAGAGCTGGTGGAGGGCAGACTGCGTATTGCACTGTCAGGTATTGAAAAGCTTGAAAGCGGAGATATTTATCACCGTGTACTTGAGCAGGTGGAAAGACCACTTATCCGTTGTGTACTGGAAAAAACAGCAGGAAACCAGTTGCGTGCTGCCAGTATTCTGGGGATAAACCGTAATACACTACGTAAGAAAATCAAAGAGTTGGGCGTTATTTATCAATAAAGCTCATACTTTAACAGCCTGCACTCCAAAGGTCCGTTAAAAAGCACAAATCTGCGGGATGGTTTTAAACCCACCAGTTTGGCAAGTTCCAGATCACCAGCCAGCAGATAGGCTGTCCAGCCTGCAAAGCGATGCTTTAAAACCTCGCCGATTTTACAGTACAAAGCTGTCAGTTCTGTTTTATCTCCCATCCGTATGCCATAGGGCGGATTCATCACCAGCACCCCTTTTTCACCCACTGGTTGCAGATCAGCAAAGTTTTTGCGGTCAAAGCTTACCTGACGGTCAAGAGCAGCCCGCCGTGCGTTTTCGCGGCAGGTGATAATCGCTTTTGGGTCATGGTCATAGCCGATGACTGGTGCTGTCAGGGTAGTAATGGTTTTCTGCTTTTCCTGTTGCAAAACCTGTTGCCATAATTTTCTGTCAAAGCCTGGCCATTTCATCAGCCCGAAATTGCGGTCTGCCCCTGCCAGTAACTGCATGGCTATGGCTGCTGCTTCCAGCAGCAAAGTGCCGGAACCACACATCGGATCCATCAGCGGCACTGTGCCATCCCATCCGGTGTGCATGATGATTGCGGCAGCCAGGGTTTCCCGCAGCGGCGCATCATTACGCTCAAGCCGCCAGCCACGGCGGTCAAGGGGCTCGCCTGAAGCATCCAGCGAAACAGTACAACGGTTGTTGGCTATATGCAGGTTAATGCGCAGATCAGGGGTTTTTGTGTTGATGTCAGGACGGTTGCCGGTTAAGTCACGCAGTTTATCCACAACCGCATCCTTGGCTTTTAAGGCTGTGGCGTGGGAGTGGGTCATGGCAGAATTCCGTATACTGCAATCAACTGCCATGGTCATGGCTGGGGTCAGGTACATCTGCCAGTCAAGTTTGTAAATATTGTCGTAAAGCTCTTGTGGTGATGAGCAGGTAAATTCTGCCAGCTTTATCAGCAGACGGCTGACAGTGCGCAGTGATAAAAGTGCTGCATAAAGCAGGCTGTTATCACCGGTAAAGCTTACGCCACCTCTGGTTGGCTGGATATTGTTGGCATCAAGCTTTGCCAGCTCGGCAGCAGCCAGTTCTTCTGCACCAAGGGGTACAGTGGCAAATAGTTGTAACTGCTCGGTTGATGCCGGTTGCTTTACGGCAGCCCTACGGATGATTTTCGGTTTTTCGGTCATGTTTGCTCAATTCTTTGCCGCCAGGCTTCAAGAACCTGCCTGGTTGTTTCTTCAAGACTGCGACTATTGTTAATTATAACCTGTCCGTAGCTTTCTTTTTCAGCAAGTGGCATCTGCGCTGCTATAATTTGTTCTGCCTGCTGAAGGTTGCAGCCATCTCTGTTTATCAGCCGCTGCAATTGTACTTGCGGATCTGTGGTAACTACCCAGATTTCATCCACCCTGTCTGTTGCACCTGCCTCAATCAGCAAAGGAGCCATGTAAACCGCGGCTTTTACCTTGCTTTGCCTTGCCTGCTCAAGTTTTTGTAACGCCAGCTCCTTTATTGCCGGATGCAGCAATGCTTCAAGCTGTTTGCGTTTATGATTATTATTAAAAACCAGGTTGCGCATCTGCTGACGATCCAGGCTGCCATCTTTTTGTATCAGGTTACTGCCAAATTGCTGTGCTATCTGCGTCAGTAACCGGCTGCCAGGAGCAACCACATCCCGCGATAGCTGATCTGCATCAATAACAGTTGCACCAAGCTGCTCAAGTATTTTGGCAACTGTGCTTTTACCTGTGGCAACTCCGCCTGTAAGTCCAATGGTTTTCATAATAGTTCAGCTGCTGCGGTCTTTCATGAAGTTCATCAGATCCAGCTCTGATAAAGGTCGGCTCAGATAATATCCCTGTATTTCATCACACCCGCGATCCTCCAGATACAGTAACTGCTCTCTGCTTTCCACTCCTTCAGCAATTACTTTAAGTTTCAGGGAGTGTGCCATGCTGATAATCGCATCGGTTATGGCTGCATCATCCTGGTCAGTCAGGATGTCGTTTATAAATGATTTGTCGATTTTCAGTCGATCAAGCGGGAAATGCTTTAAGTATGAAAGTGAAGAATATCCTGTGCCAAAGTCATCTATGGCAAGATATACGCCCATTGCTTTAAGCGCAGTCAGCTTGTCGGCAACCTGTTGCTCGTTGCTTACCAGCAGGCTTTCTGTAAGTTCAAGTTCAAGCAGGTGCGGGTCAAGTCCACTGCTTTGCAGGGCACCAGCCACAAGGTCAATAAAATCAGGTTCGCTGAACTGGCGGCTGGAGATATTGACAGCAACACGTAATGCCGGCAGACCATTTTGCTGCCATGAAGCAGCCTGTTCACAAGCGGTTTTAAGCACCCAGGCACCCAGGCGGATAATAAAGCCGTTATCTTCTGCAACCGGTATAAAACGATCCGGAGAAATCATGCCCATGTCCGGATGTCGCCAGCGCAGCAGTGCCTCAACAGCAATAATGGCTTTGTTGGCAATATCAAGTTGTGGCTGGTATTGAAGATAAAAGTCACCCCGCTCCAGGCTTGTGGGCATACTGTTATCCAGTCGTAACAGCTCGGCTGCCTGCAGGTTCATTTCACGTTTGTAAAACCTGAAACAGTTTTTGCCGCTACGTTTGGCTTCATACATGGCAGCTTCGGCATTTTTAAGTAAAAGCTCAGGGGTGCCGCCATCTTCCGGTCCAACGGCTATACCTATACTGCCGGTAATGGTTACATGGTGTTCAGTAAGGCTAAAGGGATTATTTAATGAGGCAAGTATGGTGTAAGCCATTGTTATGGCATCGTGTTTACTTTCCCTTTCCGGTAAAATCATGGCAAAAACATCGCCGCCAAAACGGCAAAGCGTATCACCGCTATGGATCATTTTACGTAGCCGTTCGGCAGTCATAATCAAAATATGGTCGCCAACTTCATGCCCCAAAGTATCGTTAATCAGCTTGAAACGGTCAATGCCAAAGAAAAGTATTATGGTGATACTTGAAGGATTGTTGCGGCTTTGCTGGGCAACCAGAGTCTGGGAAAGGCGATCGGTAAACAGGGAGCGGTTGGGCAGGCCGGTAAGCAGGTCATGCAGCACCAGATGGGAAACCTGATCTGCCAGCTGTTTTCTTTCGGTTATGTCAGTGCCGCTGCCCCGCCTGCCCAGGCAGAGGTTATTTTTATCAAAAATAGGCTGAAAAGTGAGCCGCAGCCAGCGGATAACACCATCTTTGGTGACAATTCTGTATTCTATTTCATCGGAGATGTAGCAGTAGTCAGTATCGTAAGCAAGGTCAAGGATGTTGGTTGCTGCCTTGTCGGCATGAAAAACCATATCAAGCAGCAGTTGCGGGTTTGTTTTAAGCTCTTCGCTGCTGTAACCGGTGATGTCACGGCAGGAAGGGGAGACAAATTCAAAGCTGCCGTCAAGGCGTTGCCAGTAGGTAAGCTCTGCGGCTGATTCTGTAATGATTCTGTAGCGTTGTTCATTGGCAAGCAAAAAATCAGTCTGGTATGCCAGCTCACGAAGCATATCGTTAAAGGCTGTGGTCAACTGTTTTATCTCGCCGTATGCTGGTATATCTATAAATCGCTCAGCACCGGTTTTTTCAGTAATACCGGCAACATGTTGCGCAAGCTGATAAAGTGGACGGGTTAAACGGCGCATCATCAGCAGTACAACAGGTACGGCAAGAGCCATGCCGCAAATGGTGGCAGCAATAAGCCAGTTGCGTGCTGTTTTTGCCGGAAAATAGGCTTCTGCTTCAGGGTAACTTGCAGCCAGTACCCAGTCAGCTGCTTTAAGCCTTTGCATGGAGGCGATTAAGGGCAGGTCGTAAATGGTGGTATGGTGTCCGGTTGAGTAGCCACTGCGAAACGCCTCGTCAACAAGTTTTTCTGCACCAGGGGATACCTTCTGTAAAATTCTTGCTTCATTGACATGCAAAAGCAAAACAGAATCTTTTGTGATCAGCCGTAAAAAGCCGTTTTTGCTTAGATTAAGCTCAAAAAATCTGGTGAGAGGATTGTTTTCATAAAGACTGAAACTACCGGTCATAACAGCGGTTATTTTATTATTATGTATTACTGGTGTGGCAAAAATAATATCTGCATCATCTTCGCTGAAGCCATGCTGGGTGGGGTCGCTTATCTGTGGTTTGCCTGTGGCAATCAGGTGTTTAAAAAACCGTGTCTGGCTGATTGCCTGGGTGCTATTGCAATTCTCATGTGCTGTTGCCAGCAGGTTGCCCTTGTTGTCATAAAGGTGGACATGGATTTTGAAAAACTGCCTAAGCCCTGTACGACTGTACAGAAAATCATGTGTTTTTTGACGGCTGGATAATATGTCTTCTGTAATCACCTTTGCATTAAGAGCCAAAGCTTCCTGAATGCGGAACAAGGTGTTGTCAAAATCGTCTGCAAGCAGAGCAAGCAGGTCAGTCTGGTTGCTGGTCAGGTTTTCTTCAAACTCTTTTGTGAAAAAGGTCAAAGTGCCAATGGCAGTAACCAGCATCAGTAAAAAGATGAGGCCGGTTACTGCCATGGTCATTCTGGCGCGAAAAGAAAACTGCGGCAATTTCATAAACCTTAAACACCGCCCATGCAGAGATATTTTATTTCGCAAAATTCATCAATGCCATACTTGGAGCCTTCACGACCCAACCCTGATTCCTTAACACCACCAAAAGGTGCAACTTCAGTGGAGATAAGCCCTGTGTTAATGCCCACCATGCCGTATTCCAGGGCTTCGGCAACCCGCCATACACGGCTTATATCGCGAGTATAAAAGTAGGAGGCAAGTCCAAACTCGGTGTTGTTGGCCATGGCTATGGCTTCTTCATCAGTCTCAAATTTAAATACAGGTGCCACAGGTCCAAAGGTTTCTTCCCTGGCAACCATCATAAGTGGTGTTACATCACATAAAACAGTGGGCTGAAAGAAGGTGCCGCCCAGTTTGTGGCGTTTGCCACCCATTGCCACCCGTGCTCCTTTATCTAGGGCATCCTGGATATGTTCTTCCACCTTTTGCACTGATGCTTCATCAATTAACGGACCTTGCTGTACATCAGCCTCAAGTCCGTTACCCACCTGCATTCTGGATACTGCTGCGGCAAGTTTTTCCACAAAAGCTTCGTATACCCCGCTTTGCACCAGCATTCTGTTGGTGCAGACGCAGGTCTGCCCGGTGTTGCGGTATTTGGAAGCAATGGCACCTTCTACAGCAGCATCAAGATCAGCATCATTAAACACAATAAAAGGAGCATTGCCGCCAAGCTCCATGGATACTTTTTTCATGGTGGCTGCACATTGTGCAGTCAGCTGTTTGCCGATTTCAGTTGAGCCGGTAAAGGTAAGCTTGCGCACCAGCGGGTTGCCGGTCATTTCATCGCCTATCTCTTTTGATGAACCGGTGATGACGCTGAAAACCCCTGCCGGTATACCGGCACGCTCACCAAGTTCTGCCAGAGCCAGGGCAGAGTAGGGGGTGGCAGTGGCAGGTTTTACCACCATTGTACAGCCGGCAGCCAGTGCCGGACCTGCCTTGCGGGTAATCATGGCAGCAGGAAAGTTCCAGGGGGTGATGGCTGCACAGACACCGATCGGTTCTTTAATCACCACAATACGCTTGTCACTGGTGTAGCCGGGTATTGTATCGCCGTAAAGCCGCTTTCCTTCCTCTGCAAACCATTCGATAAATGAGGCAGCATAACTGATTTCACCACGGGATTCTGCCAGTGGTTTGCCCTGCTCGGCAGTCATGATAATGGCAAGGTCTTCCTGGTGTTGCAGCATCAGCTCAAACCATTTGCGCAAAATTGCTGCCCGTTCTTTGGCTGTTTTGCCGCGCCAGGAGATAAAAGCCGTGTTGGCAGCCTCAATGGCACGTCGGGTCTCGGCTGTACCCATGCGGGGGATGGTTCCGATTTTTAGATTGTTGGCAGGGTTGGTAACATCAATGGTGGCACCGCAATCAGCAACTTGCCACTGTCCGTTGATATAGCACTGTTGCCTTAAAAGCGACTGATCTGATAGTTGGAACATACGCGCTTACCTCCCTGGTTAAGAAATTATGCCTCTGTTTCAAAATTTGACTTTAGTCAATTACATATTTTTAAAAAGTATAGGTAACATATTTTAGGGTCATCGTACAGTGAATCCCGCTTTTGCCAGGGCTGCTGCCATGCCGGTTGCTGGGATTGATGCTGGTACAGCTTTTGATTTTTCAGGCTTTGCCCTGTTTGCAGTTTTCTGTGGATTGCCACCATTTTCTGCTTCTTTGATGGATAATGAAATGCGTTTACGCTGCGCATCTGCGGATAGCACCTTTACCTTGACAACCTGCCCCACCTGCACGGCATCATTTGGGTCTTTTACAAAACGGTTTGCCAGATGGCTGACATGCACCAGTCCGTCCTGATGGACACCAATATCAACAAAGGCACCAAAAGCAGTAACATTGGTCACTACTCCCTGCAAAATCATCCCTTCTGCAAGGTCATTTATTTCACGGATGTCATCACGAAAATCAGCGGTTACAAACTGCTGCCTGGGATCGCGGCCAGGCTTTTTAAGCTCTTCCCTTATATCCAGCAGTGTGGGCATACCCACGCCATCTCCCAGATAATGCTCAAGCTTGATGTTTTCCACCAGTTTGCTGTTTTGCACCAGCTCGGTCAGTGAAACCTGCAGATCAGCAGCCATCTGCTCCACAAGCTGATAACGCTCAGGGTGTACGGCACTGTTGTCCAGTGGATTTTCTGCATTTCGTATCCTTAAAAAACCGGCTGCCTGCTCAAAGGCTTTGGCACCAAAACGGGGTACTTTCAGCAGCTCCTTGCGTGAACTGAACAAGCCATTTGCATCACGGTGGCGAACAATCGCCTTGGCAAGTGCCGGACCCACACCGGCAATGTAGGAAAGCAGTGCCCAGGAAGCGGTGTTCAAATCAACCCCCACAAAGTTTACGCAGGATTCAACCAGATCATCCAGACTCTTTTTAAGCATGGTCTGGCTGACATCATGCTGATACTGCCCAACACCGATACTTTTTGGTTCCACCTTCACCAGTTCGGCAAGCGGATCCTGCAAACGTCGGGCAATGGAAATTGCGCCCCGCGCAGTCAGATCAAGTTCCGGAAACTCTTCTCTGGCAATATCCGAAGCTGAGTAAACACTGGCACCTGCCTCACTGACCATCACCACAGCCACTTGTTGCGGACAGCTTTTAAGGGTCTCACGGGTAAACTGTTCCATCTCTCTTCCGGCAGTACCGTTACCAATGGCAATCATTTCCACCTGATGGCTGGTCACCAGCCGTAAAAGTTCGCTTGCAGCCTGTTGAACACGACCTGCGCCGGTGTGCGGGTAGATGGTGACATGCTCCAGAAAACGACCGGTTTCATCCACCACTGCCAGTTTAGATCCGGTACGCAACCCCGGGTCTATCCCCAGGGTCCGTTTACTGCCAGCCGGTGGTGCCAAAAGCAGGTTACGCAGGTTGCGACTGAAAACGGTAATGGCATCTTCATCAGCCAGCTCTTTGGCTTGCAGGCGCAGTTCACCTTCTATGGAGTTGGCGATGAGGCGTTTGTAGGCATCTTCAGCAACTGCCTCCAGAAAAGGGGTGCAGATACTTTCCTTTTTAATCAGGCTGCGTTTCAGACCGGCAAGAATCTCTTCCTTGGGTGCCTCCAGAGCAAGGTTTAAAAACTCCTCTTTTTCGCCCCTGCGCATGGCAAGCATCCGGTGGGAAGGGACATCTTTCAATGGCTCCTGATAATCATAATACATCTCAAACTTGCTGACTTCATCCTTTTTACCTGCAACCACTGTTGAAATCATGACCCCCTGTTGCCAGGTAAGTCTGCGTACCATTGCCCTGGCATTGGCATCATCGGCAAGCCGTTCGGCAAGGATAAAGCCGGCACCTTCAAGGGCTGCTTCCGGTGTAGGAACTTCTTTTTCCGGATCAACAAACAAAGCTGCCAGTTGCAGCAGGTCAGTTGCAGCTGTTTCCTGTGCAGCAATCAGATCAGCCAAAGGTTCCAGACCCCGCTCACGCGCAATGGTGGCTTTGGTGCGCCGTTTTGGTTTATAGGGCAGGTACAGGTCTTCCAGCTCGGTTTTAAGGCGGGTGCTTTCAATCTGCTTTTGCAGTTGGGGGGTAAGTTTTCCCTGTTCGGATATGGAGTTTAAGATGGTTGCACGGCGGGTTTCCAGCTCGTTCAGGTAGTTCAGGCGGTCTTCAATATTACGGATTTGCAATTCATCCAGTTCGTTGGTCTGCTCTTTACGGTAACGGGCGATGAACGGCACTGTGGCACCGGATTGCAAAAGCTGGATGGTGTTACTTACCTGTTCAGTACGCAGTCCGCTTTCTTCAATTATTACGTTAATTATCCAGGCTAATGTTTGTTGTGCAGTTGTCATATCTGTTCCTTGGATTTGAGTTTATCAACAACAGTGCTACAGGTCTTCTGGTCTGAAAGCCACCACTTCATCAATGGTTTTTGCACCACTTATCAGCATTGCCAGCCGGTCAAATCCCAGGGCAATACCAGCTGAAGGGGGCAGGGCGTGCAGTTCTGCCAGAAATGGTTCTGGCAGCGGCATTGTGGTTGCGCCCCGTTTTGTGCGCACCATATTGGCAGCTTTAAAACGTAAGCGTTGTTCGTCTGCATCAGCAAGTTCACTGAAGCCGTTGGCAAGCTCCATTCCGCCAATATAAAGCTCAAACCGCTCGGCAAAGTCGGGGCTATCTTTTTTTATTCGTGCCAGGGTTGCCATTTCCACCGGATAGTCGGTTAAAATCACTGGCACCGGTTTTTTTGCCAAAGCTGGCTCTATCTGCCCATCCATCAGTTCTTCAAAACAGTCAGTTGCCAATGCTTTTTTTAAGGAAGTACCTGTAAAGCGATTAAAAGCATCTTTGACAGTTATATATTGCCACTCATCCGCAGGGTTGATTGCTGTTTCTCCATAATGCAGCCGGTTATCTGTTGTGCAGTTTGATGTCACAAAGCGTAAAAGGTTTTCGCAATCCTGCATCAGCTGATGGTAATCAGCATCGGTACGGTACCATTCAAGCATGGTAAATTCGGTAAGGTGACGGCTGCCGCGTTCAGATGCACGCCAACAGCGGCTAATCTGAAAGATACGTTTATACCCACGGCACAAAAGCCGTTTCATGCAGATTTCGGGGGAGGTTTGCAGCTGCCCGGCAGGGTGAACCATTACAGGATCAATATGTTCTTCCGGTGCATTGGCAGGAATGAGAAGAGGGGTTTCAACTTCAAGAAACCCCTCATTATAAAAAAAGGTACGCACAGCTTGCATCAGTTGCGCCCTTTTATGCAGGGCACTGTTACATATATCCATTTATTCTTTGACTCTGGTTGAGTATTCTCCGGTACGGGTATCTATTACAATCATTTCACCTTCTTCGATAAAAGGTGGTACACGCAGCACGTAACCGGTTTCAACTGTGGCTGGTTTGGAGTCACTGCCGGATGTATCACCTTTTACCCAGGGAGCGGTGTCGGTGACGCGCAGATTGATGAAGTTGGGCAAAGTGATACCGATCGGTTTTTCACCAAAAAGCAGCACAGAAACCTTGGTGTTTTCCAGCAGAAAGTTTTTCGCATCACCAACAGCGTCTTCTTCCATGACAACTTGCTCGTAATTTTGCTGATCCATAAAGGTATAATGGCTACCTTCCTTGTAGAGATATTCCATATCCCGTTCATCCATGCTGGCAGGCTCGAAACTCTCGCCTGAGCGGTAGGTTCTGTCCAGGGTTGAGCCGTTTACCATGTTCTTCAGTTTACACTTGTAAAGTGCCTGACCTTTGCCAGGTTTTACAAAATCAAAATGGGTGACAACGTAAGGATCACCATCAATAGTCAGCTTGATTCCTTTTTTAAGGTCAGCAACAGAAAGCATCTACAACTCCTTTAAATAAGTAGGATTAATTGAAAATGTGCCTGGACAGTTGTCCCCTGTTTGTGGGCACAAAGCTGGTTAAGCTGTAAGCGGGTATGGTTTTATTTGGCGCGATAGGTGATGCGACCACGGCTAAGGTCATAGGGAGAGAGTTCTACTGTAACCTTGTCGCCAGGGAGGATTTTGATAAAATATTTACGCATTTTGCCGGAAATATGTGCCAGCACAATATGGTCGTTTTCCAGTTTTACCCGAAACATGGCGTTTGGTAATGGCTCAATTACTGTTCCTTCAACTTCAATTGCTTCTTCTTTACTCATCTGGATGGTACTCCTGTCATGTAAAATCAATTGGTTTTAGTCCATAAAGGGTCCTTTTTCCTTTACGCCCCGAAAACCGGTGTTAACGTGCAATGCAGTTTCCGGATGGAAGCTGAACAATCTACTGTTATTTGGTGTTTATTGCAAGTTAAGATACTTTTTAACAATCAGAAAAGTGTATCTCTTTGCATAATTGTTTCAACAATACCTTTACCTTTTGGACCTTTGTATTCCACGCAATTAGCCCAGGCTACAGCTGTCTGGTCAATATCTTTTTGTTGATCTGCCGGCAATTTGTTGTAGCCAAGCTCTTGTGCCGGAGTCAGCATAATCTGTACAAAGCGCAGGTAATCCACTGTTGCTGGCAAGGCTTCACTTATGCAACCACAGTATGATTCCACGCCCACAACCCGCATACATTGATCCATTTTGACCGGCAGGGCTTCTTTTTTAAGCTTAAGCTTTTGCATTTCATTAATCTGATTTTCAAGTTCTTTGATTTTTTTCAGCAGCAGTTCTGTATCCTGTTCTGCTTCAGCAGCAAAAAGGGGTGTTGTCATCAGCAGTAGACAAAGCAGGCTGGCAAATATTGGTTTAATCATTTTGTCTCATCTCTCCTTTTATTTCCATCCCACAGCATCAGTAAAGACGGTAGAAACAGCAAAAACGAAAGCACAATAGTGGTCATCCCCAGCGACATGACTGCACCGATGGAGAAAACTCCCTGATGCCGTGCCACCATCAGGGCACCAAAGCTGAAAAGGATGGTAAGTGCGTTTAAAAATACACCTTTACCTGCGCTGCTGCCAACAACCTGCCGTGCTGTTTCGCCTTCATGCCGGTAGCGGGCAAGTATATAGATGGCTGAATCAATGCCCACCCCCAGTAATAGCGGCATTACAATAATGTTGGCAACATTAAATTTAAGCCCGAAAAACCACATGCTCCCCACCATAATCAGCAGACCGCTTGCAAGTGGTACGATTCCCAGCAAGGTCATTTTCAGGCTGCGGAAAGTGGTCAGCAAAATAATGGTAACGCCACCAAAAGCGTACATAAATGCTGCGCCGTAGGATTTTTGTAAAATCAGCATTGACTCATATACAGAAACCGGTTCACCAGTGGCATTTGGCACAACAGATTTTATCTGGGTAACAAATTCAGCCAAAGGTGCTTTGTCAAACACCTCTTTTTTAGGGACTATCTGCAATAGCAAGCGACCGTCTTTGACAGAAAAACGCTTTACAAGTTCTTCAGGCAGATCTTTTTCGGTCAGTTTTGAGGCATTAAGGCTTTCCTTAAGCAGGGTCAGTTGTTGTGGCAGCTTTGCAAACATATCTTCCTGGATTTCTCGCAGCATTCCCAAGGCATTGTTATCACGCTCTTTTTCCAGGTTGGTGAAAAAATGGTCAAGGGTTGTTTTGAAATTGCTAGCAACAGTCAGTTGGGGTGATTGTTGTTCCTGCAAGTTGTCTACAAGCTGTTCAACAGCATGATGAAAAGCCTCAAAAACAGGCGGCAGTTCAAAGGGACTTAAATTATCTTCATATTCCTGTGGCTCTATGTCAGCCAGCTGCTGGCGCAAAGAATTGATGATTGCCAGTTTTTCATCCTGCTGATCAGGCACCATTGTTGGCAGGCTTACCACATGTTCAACTGCCGGCAAAGCCTCAAGCTTTTGGGTAATGGCAGCTGCTTCTTCTTTGTCTTTTGCAATGGCAATACCAACGTAACCGGCATTTTCTTTGCTTTTCATCAGCTTGTAAGCGTATTGCACAGATTCAAGGTCTTTGGCTTGCAGGTTCATCATATTAAAATCAAAAGGAACCTTTGCCACAGCAACTGCGCCCAGCAAGGCAAGTATGGCTGTGGCTGTTACCAATAATGCCGGCTTTTGAAACAGCCTTGCCAATGCCTCATCAAGTTGCGTTGCCGGTTTGTCGCCATTATTTTTTGATTGTTTTTTGCCTGTAATCACCAGCATGGCTGGCAATACGGTAAAGGTGGCTGCAACACAGGCAACTATGCCACCTGCTGCAATAATGCCCAGCTCTGCAATGCCACGAAAATCAGTGAGCAAAAAGGTGAGAAAGGCAAGGGCAGTGGTTGCCGCAGCCATTATTATGGAGCGCAAGTTGCCTGAAAGACCGCGCTCAATTGCTTCCAGCCGAGGTAAGCCTTTATTTTGCTCTTCCTGAAAACGTAAAACCACCTGTATGCCGTACTCAATGCCAAGTCCGATTAACATAATCGCAAAAGCCATTGAAAGGATGTTCAGATGTCCGACAACCAGGGTGGCAAAACCAAATGCAAGGCAGATGCCGACTGTTAAGGAGGTCATGGCTGCAATTGTGTTCAGCCAGCCACGGAAGGCAAAAAGTAACAAAATAATGGTTAGTGCCAGCGAAAGCAGGGCTGCTTTTTCCATATCCTGCTGACTTGTTGCCATTTCTTCGTATTCAAGCACCGGTATGCCGGTTATACCGGCTGTAATATGTTCAAACTCAGGCTGTTGTAGCAATTTATCAAGCTCTGCCCGCACCTTTTTGATGGCTTCTTCTGCTGGCACAAAGCTTTCCTGCTTTTTGAGCGGGCGGATGGCGATAACCTGCTGCTTGCCGGCATTTTCCAGCATGGATGGTTTGTCATTAGATGAACCTTTTAAAAAGGCATCCATGGAAAGCCCTGTGCTTTTGCCATCAAAACTGCTGAAACCTTTATCCAGAGTTGCCAGCATAAAAACCAGTTGATCAAGCTTTTGTTGTGAAGGATTGGCAAGGTAGCTGTCAATCTGGCTGGTAAGTGCGCTGAACAGGATTTTGATAGATGGCTCCAGCGCAAGTTCTTTTAACACCGGCGTGGCTGCTTCCAGGCTTTTTGCCATGGTCTGCAAATCAGCAAGTGGCATAAAAAGCAGACCGTTTTGACGGAAGTAAGGCATCCCACCAGGGTAAAGCAGTTCTACAAATAGATGTTTTTCATTGGCAAGGCGTTCATACAGCTGGTCGCAAAAAGTGGTGACCAGGGCTGCATCTTCTGATTCCACCACCACCACTATTTCTTCCTGATCACCAAAAGCTTGCTGATAAGCACGGTAATCCTGCTGAAACGGTGCATTACGGGGCATCAAATCATCGCGTCCGGTGAGAAATTCAAGATGATTAATGGTGTATACTACAGAGATTATTGATAAAACCAGGGCAACTGCCAGAACAACCCAGGGGTGATTGATAATGTATCTGAAAAAAAGGTTTGCTGATTTATTGTTGTTTGACATCTCTTGTCATAAGCCTTTCTAAACGGTCTGCTTTTGCAAAGTATAATTAAGCGTGTTAATCTCTACCTTTGCCACGGTTTTACAAACAGATAGATTATTACCAGAAATGGCAGTGCAGAAAAAGCTGCTTCAAAGTTGCCACTGTAAAATTGCCAGGTGGCAAAGCTGATAATGCAAAGTACAAAAAAAATTATAAATATGGCGGAAGCTTTTTTCATATCTACATATAAATAACGTCTTTGGACGTAAATGCAACGGAAAAGGAGGATGTTATGCTCAGACAACGTACTGCCGGAATACTGTTACACCCGACATCACTGCCTGGTAAAGGTGGTATCGGCACCCTTGGAGCAGGTTTGCGCAGTTTTCTTGAGTTTGCGGCAAACAGTGGTTTTGCCTGGTGGCAAGTATTGCCGCTTACCCCGCCTGCTGCCGGTAATTCTCCCTATTCAGCTTACTCAGCATTTGCCGGAAACCACTTGTTAATTGATCTTGAGCAACTGGTTAAAGCAGGTGACCTGACCAGAAAACAGATTGCAAAAACAGATTTTCCCGATGAGCGGGTGGATTATGAACAGTTAATCCCCTGGAAAGAGGATCTGCTACGCAAGGCAGCAGAAAAGTTTTTCAACACCAATAATCCTGAACGGATAGCCGAGTTCTGGCAGTTTTGCGATAACACCTACTGGTTGCATGACTACGCACTGTTTCGTGCCCTTAAAAAACAGTACAACAATAAGGTGTGGACATCCTGGCCCACTGAAATAGCCAAACGTGATGTTGTAACTCTGGAGCTTGCCTCAAAAGAGCTTGGTACAGAGATAGGGATTGAAAAATACCAGCAATGGCAGTTTTTCAAGCAATGGCAACAGGTGCGTGGCTGGGCAAAGGAGCTTGGTATCGGCATTATTGGTGATCTGCCGATATTTATCTCCCATGATTCGGCTGATGTATGGTGCAATCAGGATCAATTCATTCTTGATGAATCCGGCAAACCGCTGGTGGTTGCCGGTGTGCCACCGGACTACTTCAGCCCCACCGGGCAACTGTGGGGTAATCCACTTTACAACTGGCAGTTGATGGAGCAGCGCGGTTTTGACTGGTGGCTTGCCCGTATCCGCAAGATGTTTTTGATGTATGATCTGGTTCGTATTGACCATTTCAGGGGATTTGTGGCTGCCTGGCAGGTGGATGCCAAAGAGCTTACTGCCAAAAACGGCAGGTGGGAAGCTGGACCAGGTCATCGCTTTTTTGAAGCTGTGCGCAGATCACTGGGCAAGCTGCCGTTTATCGCTGAAGACCTGGGCATCATTACGCCGGAAGTTGAAGCTTTACGGGCTGATTTTGGTATGCCTGGTATGAAAATACTGCAATTTGCCTTTGATTCCGATGCCAACAACCCGTACCTGCCCCACAACCATTACCGCAACACGGTTGTTTACACCGGCACCCATGATAATGACACCAGCCAGGGCTGGCTTGATACCCTTGATAAGCAGATGCAGCAAAAAACAGGTAAATATTTTGGCAAAAAAAGCTTTACTGTGGAAGACATGGTCAGAACAGCCTTAATGTCTGTTGCAGATACGGCAATTCTGCCGTTTCAGGATCTTTTTGGGCTGCCAACAGCAGCAAGGATGAACAAGCCAGGTGTGGCTTTGGGTAACTGGGAATGGCGTTTTTCAGCCAGCCTGCCCTTAAAGAGAAAAGCAACCGCACTGCGGGAAGAGTTGGCAAGGTATAGAAGAATTGTTCTTTAACAGGGCTTTGCAAAACTACTGCGGAGGCTGTCTACTTTGTTGCGCGGTACTCGCTTCCTCGGCTAACTTTAAATGTTATGCCTCGTCGCTGCGTTCCGTGCGCCTTGTATCCAGCCTTCCTCATGACGTTTTTCAAAAGCCTGTTAACAGGGTTTTTTGCTCTCTTGTAACCAGTGTTGCAGGTATTGTAACCCCTCCTTGATGGATATTTGTGGTTTGTAGCCAAAATCTCTTTGTGCAGCCGAAATATCAAACCAATGGCTGGTGGAAAGTTCTTTGGCAACAAAACGGGTCATGGGTGGTTCTCCGTTTAATTTAAGGGCTGCCCAGCAGGCTTCACAGACCGCACCAATGGCGTAAGCCAGTTTTGGTGAAACAGATTTTGTAACTGGCGGCAGTTTAGCTGCTGCCAGAATTGCATTTACCATTTCCCACAAAGGCAGCGGTTCGTTGTTGGTGATAAAGTAGCTCTTTCCTGCTACAGAACTGCCTGGTTCCAGTTTTTGGGCTGCTAAAAGATGGGCTTGTGCGGCATTATCAACATATACTGTGTCAACCAGGCAGGTTTTTCTTCCCAAACGGCGTAATCTGTTGCTTCTGGCTTTGTCAATAATCCTGGGCACAAGGTGGTTGTCCCCTGGCCCCCAGATAAGATGGGGGCGCAGCGAAACCGTAGCCAGCTCGGTACTGTTTGCAGCCAGTACCAATTTTTCAGCCATTGCCTTGGTGCGGGGGTAAGCTGCATTGTAATCAGCGGGATAGGGCAGGGTTTCGTCACCATTTTCAACATCTTTGCCATCAAAAACCACACTTGGCGAGCTTGTATAAACCAGTTTTTTAATGCTATGTTTTCGGCAGGCAGCCAGCACATTGGCAGTGCCGCTTACATTGGCTTCGTAAAACTCCTTATATTTGCCCCAGATTCCAGCCTTGGCTGCAACATGAAAGATGATGTCGCACCCTTTGGCAGCATCTGTAACTGCCTGTTCATCTGCAAGATCTCCCAAAAATTGTATAACTCCATATTGAGTCAAATCCGGATACTCATTGCGTGAAAAACTGCATACCCTTGCCCCTTGTCGGCAAAGCATGGTTACTATTGCCTTTCCCAAAAAACCGCCTCCGCCAGTTACCAAAACCTGTTTGGAACTGAAAAAATCATTGG
>JAVERM010000188.1:0-2944 GCA_034007105.1 Trichlorobacter sp. | reverse complement strand
CCTACCTGGTCGCCGGCAAACTTGTCCACCTTCCGGCACCACCGTTCATCACAAGATGTTGTGCTTGAAGAAGGTACTTGAAGAGCAATAATGAAATACTGATACCCACACAAAATGGAAGAGAGCCGTTTTTTGTGGCAGGCAGTTATGTTCTTTTGTCCGTTACAGTCGGACTTATGGCAGTTTGACTGGGTTTTATGCTGAGTTCCATGTACTCTCGTTAACCAGCACAATCTAATTAAAGGAGTTCTATTCACTATGTCACAGGATTTTATTGTAGCTGATCTTGCCCTTGCTGATTGGGGTCGCAAAGAGATTAAAATTGCAGAAACTGAAATGCCGGGGCTGATGGCTATCCGCGAAGAATATGCTGCCAGCCAACCGCTTAAAGGTGCCCGCATCACCGGTTCATTGCATATGACCATCCAGACCGCTGTGCTGATTGAAACCCTGACTGCACTTGGTGCGCAAGTGCGCTGGGCATCCTGTAATATCTTTTCCACCCAGGATCATGCTGCTGCTGCCATTGCCCAAACCGGAGTACCTGTGTTTGCTGTAAAGGGCGAAAGCCTCACCGATTACTGGGATTATAGCCATAAAATCTTTGAATGGCCTGATGGCGGCTTTTCCAACATGATTCTTGATGATGGCGGTGATGCAACCCTGCTTTTACATCTTGGCGCAAAGGCAGAAAAGGACAGCACAGTATTAAACAACCCTGCTTCTGAAGAAGAGAGCGTCCTTTTTGCAGCTATCATGCAAAAACTGGCGATAGACCCTGCCTGGTACTCCACCCGTCTTGCCAAAATCAAAGGGGTAACTGAGGAAACCACCACCGGCGTACACCGCCTTTACCAGATGCACGAAAGGGGCGAACTGGCATTTCCGGCAATTAATGTTAATGATTCAGTGACCAAATCCAAATTTGACAATCTGTACGGCTGCCGCGAATCACTGGTGGATGGGATAAAAAGGGCAACCGATGTAATGGTTGCCGGCAAAATTGCCGTTGTTTGCGGTTATGGTGATGTGGGCAAAGGCTCTGCCCAGGCACTGCGTGCCCTTGCTGCCCAGGTCTGGGTTACTGAAGTTGATCCGATCTGCGCCTTGCAAGCTGCCATGGAAGGCTATCGCGTGGTAACCATGGATTATGCTGCTGATAAGGCGGATATTTTTGTAACTGCCACCGGCAACTATCATGTCATCACCCACGAACATATGCTGAAAATGAAAGACCAGGCAATTGTCTGCAATATCGGTCATTTTGATAATGAAATTGAAGTAGCTGCCATGGAAAAATACCAGTGGGAAGAGATTAAACCCCAAGTTGATCATATTATTCTGCCTTCAGGCAACCGGATTATCCTGCTGGCAAAGGGACGGTTGGTTAACCTTGGCTGTGCCACCGGCCATCCAAGTTATGTTATGTCCTCCTCCTTTGCCAACCAGACCATTGCCCAAATTGAAATCTTCTGTAATCCAGGCAGATATCCGGTGGGGGTATATACCTTGCCCAAACATCTGGATGAAAAAGTTGCCAGACTGCAACTGCAGAAACTGGCTGTGGAGTTGACCACACTCACCAAAGAGCAAGCTGATTATATCGGTGTGCCGGTGGAAGGTCCTTACAAAGCAGAGCATTACAGATATTAGCCTTAACAGAGCTTTTAAATACTACCGTTGAGGCTGTTTACTCCGTTGTACGGGCACGGCGTGCCGTGCCCAAACTTCATTTTGAGGAGCTATAGCAGATGGCACCTGCCACAGAATTTAAGGAGGAGATATGATCGACCTGGTTCGTAAAAGACGCAGTATCCGTAAATTTACTGAAGAACCGATCAGCCAACAAGATCGTGATCTGCTGGCAGAAGCTTTGCTGCGCTCACCAACATCACGTAATTTCAGACCCTTGGAGTTTGTTTTCGTGGATGACCCGCAACTGCTGGCAGCCTTAAGCACTGCAAAACCCCACGGTGCTAGCTTCTTGAAAGAGGCTGCCTTGGCCATTGTGATCTGCGCTGATGAAACAAAGTCTGATGTCTGGGTGGAAGACTGCTCCATTGCTGCCATCTTGCTGCAAATGACAGCCCAATCCCTGGGGCTTGGCAGCTGTTGGGCACAGATAAGACTGCGTAATCATAATGAAAAATTAAGCGCAGAACAGTTTGTGCAAAAAACATTGCAGTTACCTGAAAAGACGCGGGTGGATATGATCATCGGCATTGGTCATCCTGATGAAAAACGGGAGCCACTGCCTGTCGATGAGCTGAATTACGGGAAGGTGCATTACAACAAGTTTACTTAACAGGCTTTTGAAGTTTTCAACCTTTTACTGCCGCCTTTGGTAACGCCCAGTTATACCTGACTGCCAAAAGCCTCAATAAAATCACCAAGGATGCAGCCAGCAAAAGGTTGGCAGCATCCGGCAGCGGTGTAAAACAGTGTAAAAGGTAAAGCAGGCAACCGCCAGCCAGACAGGCAGAAGCATACACCTCTTTTTGCAGCACCATCGGCACCTGGGCTGAAAGCAGGTCGCGGATCATACCGCCAGCAGTGGCAGTCAGCACCCCCATCATCACAGCCCCGACAAAACCAAGTTTAAATGCCAAACCTTTGCCTGTACCAATTACCACGAAAGTCCCCAATCCCACTGCATCAAAAAAAATTAAAGGCTTAAGCAGGCTGTCCAGATAACGGTGGCAAAAAAACACCAGCAAAGCAATAACCAGGGACAGGTACAGGTAGTTTTCATCCTTAAAGATAAACGGCGGCGTATCTCCCAATAGCAGATCACGCAAAGTCCCTCCACCGGTGGCAGTCACCAGACCCAGCACCATCACCCCGAAAATATCCATATCCCGCCTGACACCGGCAAGCGCACCCGAAGCTGCAAAAGCAGCCGTACCCAACATGTCCAAAGTGTAAAGTAATGTCATAAACAGGT
>JAVERM010000187.1:0-2958 GCA_034007105.1 Trichlorobacter sp. | reverse complement strand
CCAGAAGCAGCAAGATAAAGGAAATAAGTGAAAGAGACAGGGTAATGGACAGCTCGGTTACCTGACGCATGGAAAGGGATGCTGCAGATGGTATGAACAGAAAAAGTATCCCCAAAACCAGAATGCCTTGAAAAACACGGTCGCGGAAAATACCTTTAAGGGTAATCAAAATTATATCTCGCATAACCAAAGCCCCGTTTTTATTGCAAAACAAAAAAATCTGTTAATGTTTTTAACATCAAGCCTGACCTTGGCATCACACCCGTCCAGATCCTGAAAGCCAGCTCTCCCTGGGCAGCCAGCATCCCCAGGCCATTGGCTGTTTTTAATCCACGCTGTGCAGCTTTTTGCAGCAAAACAGTTTGTGGTGGCGCATAAACCATGTCGTAGACAGAAGCTGTGGCAGGCAAAGCCTCAATCTTTAGTTGTGGTATATCTTCACCGTTCATGCCCAGTGAGGTGGCGTTGATAATCAGTTCCTGCCTGTTCCAGAAATGCTGATCAGCCAAGCTAGCATCAAACAGACTGCACTTTGTTTGCATATCTGAAGCTGTGCAGGATGCGATCAGCTCCGCAGCTTTACCAGCAGAGCGGTTTAAAATACAGACTTCAGCCGCACCAGCCCTGCACAGTGAGACCAAGGCACCCCTTGCAGCACCTCCGGCACCAACCAGCAGCACCCGCCGTCCGGCAGGATGACAGCCAAGGTCATGTTCAAGGGAACGCACCAGACCATCACCATCGGTGTTAAAGCCGATTAATTTACCGTTACTGTTTTTCACCACATTAACTGCACCTGCCAGCCTGGCTGTTTGATCAAGTTCATCCAGAAGCGGCACAATTGCAGCTTTATGGGGGATGGTTACGTTAAAACCTGCCACTCCCAGGCTACGCAGCCCCAAAACCGCTTCAGGCAGTTTTTTCGGTTCCACCGCAAAGGGGACAAAAACAGCATCCAGCCCTGCTGCACTAAAAGCCTTATTCTGCATTAAAGGTGAAAGAGAATGCTTTATTGGCCAGCCGATGATGCCGTAAACAGTTGTGTTGCCGGTAATTGCCGATTGTGTTGTCATGGTTTGTCCGTTTCCTTTTTCTGCATACCGTACCGTTTTGCCAGTTTTTGCAAATCATCGCTCCAGCTTGGCATAATCACGGCGGTCTGCTGAAACAGCTTTTGCGCACTGGTAACATGACCACGCCGCGCAAGTTCCTCAGCAGCCTGCATCATGCACCAGGCATAGGTTATCAACAATTTGCGGGTTTGCTCATCCGCTTGCCATTGTTTTGGGATTAAACGGGTAATATTATACAGCTCCCAAACCTGCGCCATATCCTTTGCAGCCAGCATATCAGATGCAGAAACAGCAAACAGCAAGCCCTGCTGCTGTAGATGTTCTTCCAGCCACCTGTGCTGCTGGCGTGCTGAAAAATCAACTAAAAGTGGTCTTTCGTTAACAAGATAGACCAAAAGTGAGCGAAAAACCGTTTCCGCAGGTACAGCCAGGGTGGGTCCTGCATCAAGGTACGGTTTTAACCGCAAAAGCTGCTCGCGGTGCCAGCTTGATACCAATAACGGGATATGCACAAGATCAACATCTGGTCTTATCTTTTCAACTGTTTGCAGGTACCAAAGCGGAAAGGCAGCAGCATCAGCTGCGGTAAAAAACAGGCTGTTTTCCGGCAGATTACGTAAAGCATTAACTCCATAATCATGTGCCAGATAGTTATCATGCTGATCGGCAGTGGAAAGCCCAAAGTAAAACCTGCCCAGGGGCAGCATCAATAGCAACAACAGAACAGGCAGGTTAAATTTTAATCCGCTAATGGCATTAAAACCTGTTCTGGCTGATAGCAAAACAAGCAGCTCAAAAATACCCAGACCAACCATAACCGCTGCAAACAGGTACAATGGTGCATAAAGTCTGCCTGTCTGCGCAATAGCCTCCGCAGCCGGGTTTAAATACACAGCCACAGCAAGCCAATATATGAACAGTGTAACCAGAAAAATTATCAGAAATCTGCGCTCGATTTTAATACAAAACCAGATTCCGAAAAAAAACAGTACAAGCCCTGCCCAGCCCAACTGGTGGACAATGTTAAACCCAAGCAACTGACGTAGCAGCAAAGAAGCATTGCGGGTGGCAGCTATAGGCAACTCACCGGCATAAAAAAGCGACTTGAATAAATTGGCAAAGCCGGGAAACTCATACCACAGCTGTCCAGCATTCATGGCAGCCCGCAAGGGCAGGTAAAGGTAAAATGAAAATCCGGCAAGCAGGCAGGTAACAACCAGTAATATCTGCTTGTAATTACGTAATATGGTTGGCTTTTGCACCAGTACAAAGAGCAGCATACCTGGCAGCAGCAAGATGGCAAAACGATCCACCGCAAAAGCCAGCCCACAGCAAAATGCAGACATATACCAGTAAAACGGTATATCAGTATCACTTTCAGATTGCTGACTCTGTTTGAGAAGTGCAAACAGGGCTACGGATGTCAAAAGCAACAATAACGGTTCATATCCACCCTGGTTGACAGATAGCCAAAGCCCTGGCGAAACAGCCAGCAACAATCCGCTGACAAGCCCTGCAACATGTATAATAAACAGATTTAACTGTTTGCCTTCAACTGTTGAATATCTATGCAGAAATAACACCACTATATGGTAGCAGGCAAGACAGGCAAGTGATGCTGTAACAGCACCTGCCAGATTGATTCTGAAGGCAAAACTGCCGATGGGTAACCATGTAAAAGGTTTTAAGTAAAGGTAAAAAAGAGGATGGGATGGAGGGCTGGTACTGCCCAGATACCATACGGCAGTCATTAACTGTCCGCTGTCTGCCGTGGTTACTGAAGGTGCCAGTGTGGCAAGGTAAAGGTACAAAGGCAGCAAAAACGCCACCAGCGACCAGTGATTCAAAGGAGCAAAGCCAGGCTTTTTCAACATTTTCATGCTCC
>JAVERM010000186.1:0-2969 GCA_034007105.1 Trichlorobacter sp. | reverse complement strand
TCGTAAATACGCCATTGTTGTGGTGGCAGAAGGGGCAATACCCAAAGGTGGCGATGTGATTATCAAAGGTGAAGCCACAGATGGTCGCCAGCATGTGGTGCTGGGTGGCGTAGCTGATTACGTTTCCAGGGAGATCAGCAAACGCACTGGCAAGGATTCCCGCTCGCTGGTGCTGGGACATCTGCAACGGGGCGGTTCGCCCACAACCTTTGACCGCCTGTTGTCACTTCGCTTTGGTGCTGCTGCTGTCCGTGCCATTGAAGAAGGAAAATTTGATCATATGGTTGCACTAAAATCACCGGATATCGCACTGGTTCCCCTTGGCGAGGCACTGGGCATCCAGAAGCGGGTTGATGTACATGGTGATACAGTACTTACAGCCCGTGATGTCGGGATATGTTTTGGGGATTAAAATTAAAAGGAGCACTAAATGAAACGACTTGCCATACTAACCAGTGGCGGTGACTGCTCGGGTATGAATGCTGCCATCCGTGCTGCTGCCCGCACCGCTATTTACAACGGTGTAGAGATGATCGGCTACCGTAAAGGTTATGCCGGTCTTCTGAAAAACGACTATATTCAGCTGGACTCAAGGGCAGTTGCCGGTATTTTGCAAAGGGGCGGTACTTTCCTGCAATCAGCACGCTGCCCCGAGTTTCGTACTGAAGAAGGGCGCAAAAAAGCACTGGATAATCTGCTGAAAGAAAAAGTTGAAGGACTGATTGTTGTGGGCGGTGATGGATCCCTTACCGGTGCTTTAAGCCTTGATAAACTGGGCTTTCCGGTAATCGGCATCCCGGGCAGCATTGATAACGACATACCTTATACAGATATGTCACTTGGGGTTGATACCGCACTTAACCATATCCTTTACGCTATTGACTGCATTAAAGACACAGCCTCCTCCCACGACCGCGCCTTTATTGTGGAGGTAATGGGGCGTAACTCCGGCTATCTGGCATCAACCGCAGCCATAGCCACTGGTGCCGAATTTGCCATTATCCCTGAAGTGGAACTGGATCTTGCTGAAATGTGCCACCTGCTGCGCAAGCGTTACGAAGAAGGACGTACAAATGCACTGATTATTATGGCTGAAGGTGCAGGCAGTGCGCAAGAACTGGCAACAGGTATTAAAGATGCCATTGGCTTTGAAACCCGCGTAACTGTTTTGGGACACTACCAGCGTGGTGGCGCACCAACTGTATTTGACCGGCTGCTGGGCAGCCGTTTTGGCAAAAAATCAGTGGAGCTGCTGCTTTCAGGAACAAAAGGGGTGATGGTGGGACTGGCTGCCAATGCTTTAACCGCAACCTTGCTGGAAATGGTTATCCACGGTGCCAGAAAAAGACTTAGCAACGACCTGACACAAATGGCTGATATTCTGGGGATTTAAAAGAACATTGAAAGATCGCACCTGTTTTTTGCTGCAACAAAGGCTGCTTGCCACCATCAGGCAACAAAAACTCTGTACCTGCGGAGATACCCTTATATTGGGTGTCTCCGGTGGAGCAGATTCGGTTGCCCTGCTTGATCTGCTGGCAAGCCTTGATGATTTGAAACTGCACCTGGTGGTTGCTCACCTGAATCATTGTCTTAGAGGTTATGAAAGTGATGGCGATGAGCAGTTTACAGCCAGCCTTGCCAGAAGTTACGGTCTTGAATTTAAAACCTGCCGGGTTGATATCAAAGCTTTGATGGCTGAAACAGGCAGCAGTCTTGAAGAAACTGCCCGTAATGCACGTTATAATTTTTTCGAGAAGCTGCGCCTTGAATATAATGCAGCAGCAATAGCCACTGCCCACCACAGCGATGACCAGGCCGAGACCTTTTTGCTACGACTTTTGCGTGGAGCAGGCAGTAGCGGACTTGGTTGCATACCTTTTAAGGATAACCGTTCAGTTATCCGCCCTCTGCTGGATATAAGCCGCCATGAAATAATTGAATATCTGCATAAACGCAAACTGCGCTGGCGGGAAGACAGCACAAACAGCGACACTGAACTTTTGCGTAATAAAATCAGGCATGAACTTTTACCTTTGCTGGAAACATACAACCGCTCAATACGCAAACAACTAAATATTACCGCTGCCCAGATGCGTCAAAATGAAGAGACGCTGACAGACTACACGAAAGACATCTTTAAAAATCTGGTGCAGCAACAATGTGATACACTGTTTTACAGGTTATCATTTTGCAACAAACTGACAGAAGGGTTGCGGCTGCGACTTTACAGAAAAGGGCTTGCACTGCTGGTTGGTAATCTGCGCGGTTTTGAATACAAACATATCCGGCAGATTGATCAACTGCTGCTTTCCGGCAGCACCGGCAAACAGATACTGCTGCCCCAAAAAACAATTGCCGTCAGAACCTCCGCAGGTATGCTGTTATCAATGCAGGAAACCTTGCAGATAAAACCACCACAAAGTATTGAGATTAAAAAACCAGGCAACTATGACCTTGGTAATGGCTTAAACCTGATTATCAGCCTGGCTGAAGCACCTTTCAAACCACCTGTAAATGCTGATGAAGCAATGATTGATCTTGAAAAAGCACCTTTTCCGTGGTTATTGCGACCTTACAACAAAGATGACCGCCTGCCGCTACCAGGTGGGCAAGGCAGCCGTGCCATCAACAGAATTATGATTGACCGGAAAATACCCGCACAGTTTCGGGCATTATTTCCGCTTTTACTTGCTGACAATCAGCCATTATGGCTGGCAGGATTACAACGTACAAATTTTGCCAAAATCAGTTGTAATTCCGGTAAAGTTGCTTACATTGTCATTAAAGGTGAAGCGCTGGCTTTTAAAAACGTCTGAAAACAAGTTGTTGTAACCCCCTATTTATGATAATAATTTGTAGATTTTTGCATACTTTTTATCCAGTTCATGGAGGACGCTTTGAATCAATTTTATAAAAACCTGGCTCTTTGGCTGATTATCAGTCTGATGATGATCATGCTCTTCAAC
>JAVERM010000185.1:0-2975 GCA_034007105.1 Trichlorobacter sp. | reverse complement strand
CAGGAGCAATACTGGTGATGATAATCTTGCCGGTACGCTCATCCTCCTCAATGGTGCCGATATCTCCGTAGGCTTTTTTAATCGCCATAAACTGCTTTTTAATGTCCCTTATCTGCGAGTAGTTAACTTCTATAAGTTCAGTTACCAGCGGCTCACTTTGATAAATCGCCTTGCGCAGCTCTATCTCTTCTTCACGCTGGGATTTAAAGCTGCCTTTTTTACGTATCTGGGTAACATTGCCATCATCGTATTTATCAAGGTTGTTGTTTTCCAGGATAATCGCCAAAGCCTGATCCCAGGGCACGTTGTTCAGTTTCATACTGATTTTCTGCTTGCCAACATCATCACCAAAAATAAAGTTGCGATCACTTACTTCTGCCAGCAGTTGCAGTATTTTACCCACTTCGGCATCGGCAAACTCCAGGGTGACGCGGCGACCGCTATAACGGGGTCTAAGAGGTTGCGCAGGTTCTTCCGTTGGCTTTACAGCAGCTTCCGGCGGCAAGGCTTCAGCTTTTTTAGCAGAAGCAGCCTCTGCCGTCTGTTCTGCTGCCGTGGATTTCTGGCTGTCTGCAACCGTTATATCAGGTTCCGGAGTTTCAACAGGTACCGGTTTTTCCGGAATAGCAGGGTTTTCAATCTCCAGATAAAGCATGTCCGATTCAGAGCGCAGCAGATAGGGTGTATCAGTGCGCAGGGCAACGCGGATAATGGTTTCCCTGCCAGCGCGGTTACTTGCCTGAACCGGCGTTACCCGCAACACAGCACCAGGAAAAGCCTTGGATTCAAAAGAACGCTGCAAACTGCGTGGCAAAATCGCGTTTTTTATGGGCAATGATAAAAAACCAGGGGTTTTTACCGGTTTTCCCGCTTCTACAGCACCACTGGTCTTGATGCTGATCCGGCTGATACCATCCACAACCTGAAAATCAATTGCCTCTATACGCCCTGGCTGCACAACGGCAGGCTTTGGTGCTGCTGGTACGGTTGTTACCACCGGTGCAGTTACAGGTGCAGGTTGAACCGGTGCAGGTTGAACCGGTGCAGGTTGAACCGGTGCAGGTGCTGGTGTAACTACTGGTGCTGGTACAGGCACAGGCTTGACCGGTGCTGTCAAAGCTACTTTGTTACTGCTTTTGTGGGTTGGAAAAGATATACGCAGCCCATTTGGCATGGGTATGTATTCTGCATCCGGCACAAAACCATCCACTGCATCCAGCACAATCCTGATTCTGCCAGGATAAGTACCGATTCTTGCAGTGGAGAGCAGATCGCCTTTCAGCTGGATAAACTTATCAACAGCACCAGCCTGCACGCCATCAAAATCAATCACCAGCCTGGTGGGTTGATTAAGGCGCATGGTTTTAAAATTTGCAAACCCGCCGTCAATAAGAATATCCACCCCGTTTCCATAGGGTACGATATTGGTAAGTGTACCTGGTACGGCAGCTGCTTTTTCCGGTGCAGCTGTTGCCTGCACGTTGCTTGCAGCAGGTTCGGGTGCAGGGGTTGAAGGCTCTTCCGCAAGGGCAGCAGCTGATGCAGTTGTGGGTGTTTTTTCAGCCTGGCTTTCCGTTGTCTCTGTTTTGGGAGCTACGTAACCCGGGAAAGTAATCCTGATTTCACCTTTTTTATAATCAGAAGGGATCAGTACAGGTCTGACACTTTGGGTAAGAAACAGCTCCAGCCTGGTAAGTATGCCAACTCCTGTTTCATAGCTTTTTGTGGTCAGCCTGCTTACCGGAGCTTGTTCAAAGGTGATAACCGAAAGATTTTCATCTGCTGCTGTCTGGGCAAAATCCACCACCAGACGGTCGGGCGATTTGGCAAGATAACTGGAGTAGGTAAGGGAGCTGGTTGCTTCCAGCAAAAGTTCGGGAGTGTTATTGCGGGTTACAAGTTTTACTGATTTTATGACAGCAGGTGTATTGGCAGCAGCCTGCCTGTTGGCAGTGGCAGGTATCTCATCTGCTGCAACAACCACTGGCAGCAACATGACCATCAGCCATACTGCTGTTAAAATGCGTAAACTGGTTAAGGCGGTTTTCATCCAGAACACTCCTTAAGGTTCCCGTTGCATCGGAATCCTGACCGTTTCTTTTTGTTTTTTACCCAGGTCATCAAAGTAATAACGCACAGTTTCCACACCGTTTTTATCTATGCGGGTTACCATTGCCTCATCGGTGCCGATGGTCATTCCCTGCCTGAGGATATAGCCGTTGCCGGATGGATCCTCCACCATGGCACGGTTTCCTGCTGCATCAGATACCAGGGCGATCAGTTTAAACTGCTCAACAGCCACCCCGTGGATAGGCAGCTCACTTCTGGATGCTGCTTTAGCCGAGGAAGCAGCAGAAGATTTGGGCGTATCAGCCAGGTAAGGTTTAAACGGGTCTTTTTTGCTGCTGAAGTCAAAGGTTATTTTTGCAGCAGGCGCAGTATATTGGCTGGCAGGCTCTTTTTCAGCAGTTTCCTGCTGTTGGGGAGCTTCACTTGCCTTATCCGGCTTTTTGCTGTTTTGCTCACTTTTACCAAAAGCACTGCCTGACAAGCAGCAGCCAATAAGCAGTGCAACAGCAAATATACCGCTATTTTTTACGCTTTGACCTGGGATTTTCATCCTGTATCTCATCCTTACCAAGAAACCTGAAAGTAGTTGCCAGGCAACTTACTTTTTTTGTAGCCGGACCTTTGGCAGAGCCTTTTACATCAGTAAAAGTAACATTGGTAATATTTACAATTCGGGGCAGATTGGCAACAGCTGCAAAAAAACTGCCGATATTCTGGTAAGAACCCGAAACAACCACATCAACCGGCACTTCTGCGTAAAACCCGCGGGCTATCTCGGGTTTAGGTTTAAATGTCAAAAACTCAAGCCCTGCTGCCCTGCCCTCATTGGTTATACTGGTTAAAAGCGAAGGAATCTCGCGGGAGTTGGGCAGTTCTGTCAAGGCATCATCCAGTGCTGCCAGCAG
>JAVERM010000048.1:0-13917 GCA_034007105.1 Trichlorobacter sp. | reverse complement strand
TTTACGTGGGCTAAAAATAATTATCTGGAGAATCCGGCAGAAGCAAATGTGGAGGTGGTGGTGTTCGGGCATACCCACGTGCCTTCGTATCGCAGTATCAGCGGAAGTAAATGCTATCTGAACTCCGGAACCTGGATAGACCACAACACCGATTATCCGGATACCCGTACCTTTGCCGTCGTAACGACCGGGTCGGCCGCCGGCAAGGACAAGACCGCACTGTACCGATTTGTGGGGGAGGGCTCTGTTATCGACATAACCGCAAGCGTTGCAAGTTAAGTCCCAAAGACCGATGATACTGCGCGGGTAGCTGCGTGGGAAAGTAGGATGCCGCCAGAATTAATAATAAAACGCCCCGTACATTATGTGCAGGGCGTTTTTGTATTTATATTTAACAGAGCTTTGAAAAACTACTGTGGCAGCTGTCTACGTCGTTGCGCGGTACTCGCTTCCTCGGCTAACTATTTGTTATGCCTCGTCGCTGCGTGACCTGCGACCTTGTATCCAGCCTTCCTCATAACGTTTTTCAAAAGCCTGTTAAGTAACATTATATTCTTTCGAGCTACAAAAAAGAGCTTGACTTTCACAGGTAATGATATTAAATATCAATATCCTCGAAACATGAAGCTGCATAAACTCTGCGTTATACATTTTTCATACACCCGCTAAGCCAGCCACACATGCCTTTCCGGCGCCTGCAGCCAGCACAGAATAAAAATATTGCCAGGGTTATATTAATTGCCCGGCATACAAGGAGAGACATATTATGCTGAATCAGTGCATGTCAGTTCCGGTATATTCCCGCACAGCAGGCAATCCGGGAGCTACCACAAAAACAATAACCAGTACCGAGCTTTTTGGCAGCTCCAAGCTTATTATTATCCGCCATGCCGGAGAAGAATACCGACTGAGTATTACAAGTAAGGATAAGTTGATACTCACAAAATAAGATTGCCAGTACCCCGTATTATGCCAGCCATGTTTGCATCTTTGTGTGCCCAGCCAGCTATAATTTTAGTCTGAAAAACAAACTGTTTCATTACTGTTTACTATTTATCTTCAACTTACTCACGCTTGCTGCGGCTGTAATACAGGCTGTTTGTATGGCTATGTCCTTATGCTGGTTGGGCGTACACAAAGGTTAACAGGAGGAAGTTTAATATGCAGACAGAATGGCTGGAAGTGGCCATTGATTACGGAATTATCGGTACATTGCTGTTGCTAAGTGTGGTTGTGGTTGCTGTTGCTTTAGAGCGTTTTTCATTGTACCGCACCATAAATATAGAATCATTTGAGGATATTAAATCGCTGGAGTTGTCTCTCACCAGAAAGTTGTTCGTCATTGCTTCGGTTGGCAGCAACGCTCCCTATATCGGGCTTTTGGGTACAGTGCTGGGAATCATGCTGACATTTTACAACATGGGTCAGGATACCGGTATGGATACAGGCAAGATTATGTCTGGTCTGGCTCTGGCACTTAAAGCTACGGCTGTGGGTCTTGTGGTGGCTTTGGTGGCAGTGGTTTTATACAACGTATTATTGCGCAAGGTGAAAGTGCTGATGCTTGAGTGGGAGATTGCCAATGGACGAAAAGCCCTTTGAAAGCATGAACGTCATACCGTTTGTGGACATTATGCTGGTGTTGCTGACCATCGTGCTGACCACCTCAAGCTTTATCGCCACCGGCAGGATTCCGGTCAACCTGCCCCAGGCATCCCCTGACCAGGCAAGCACTTCAAATGCGCAGATAATTGAATTGGGACCTGATGGTGAGATAGTTTTCAATGGCAATGTCGCAACTCCGGCTGCTCTTAAAACAGTTCTTGAGCCGATCAGCAAAGAAACGCCCCTGATGGTGCGCGCTGACAGGAATATTCCTTTACAGCAGTTTATTGATGTTGTGGATGTGTTGAAACAGTTGAACTTTACTAGAGTGGCTGTACAGACCGAAAACCGGTAACCAAAGTTTTGGTTTTTCAATGCAGCAAATGGCTTCCATATTGGTTTTCAGCAGCCCGGCAAACAGTTATTGGCAACAAAAACAGTCAGTACAGGTATTGATTTTCTTGCAACATCCTCCTTAGTGGTGCTTTGGGGGGAGCTTGTCTCCCCCAATTTTTTGTTAATAAAATATCTTGACATATATACTAAAAATGATTTTAATTATCATATTCTAAGGTAAGATCAATGCAGATGGTCTGTATCAGCAGACAGTCTGCCCCACCAGCCAGCCACACCTGCCGTTCCGGTATTTACAGCCAGCTCAGATAAAACAGAATAAATTTATTGCCAAAGCCAGATATCGGAGATGTCTCTGTGTTTTTGTATTGCACAGAATTATGTCCGTATAGAGAGGTGTTTCATTATGAGCAACAGTGCCGCACGCCAGGCTGAACCCCAGCAAGCTAAAGCAGCAGTTTTTAATTACGAAAAGTTTTTTGCCTGCACAGACAAAGATCCGTTGATGTACGCCTTTGGCGATAAGGTTTCAGGTCATCCTGGTCTGAAGAGCAAAATTGTTCCTCCCGAGGAATCGGCTGAACTTTTCCGTACTCTTCAGTCTCAGCAAAGACACGGAGCATCGGCTGCATATTTTAATATCCCCTTTTGCGAAACCCGCTGTACTTACTGCGGTTTTTTCAACCAGTTCCACAATGCCGAACAAAGCAGACAGTACACTGACATGCTGATTGCCGAGCTTGAAGCCAGTGCGGATACAGCTGCTGTCACAAGTTGGCCGATCCATGCTGTCTACCTTGGCGGCGGTACACCCACAGCTTTGGCACCAGATGATCTACTGCGTCTTTTGCAGGCTATACAGCGGGTGCTACCCCTTGCCAATGATTTTGAGATCACTTTGGAAGGTCGTATCAGTGGTCTTAAAGATGAGCTGATTGATGCTGCGTTAAAAGGTGGTGTCAACCGTTTTTCTGTAGGCGTACAAAGCTTTGACACGGCTTTGCGCCGCAAAACCGGCAGGATTGATGATTGTGACACCGTTGTTGCCACTTTAGAGCGGCTTTGCGCCTATGACCAGGCTGCTGTGGTTATTGACCTTGTGTTTGGTTTTCCGGAGCAGACAATGGAGATGTGGGAAGAAGATCTGCGTATCCTGTCGAGTCTGCCGCTGGATGGTGCCGATCTCTATCAGTTGAAGCTTTTGCCCCACACTGTTCTTTCCCAGCGGATATTGGAAGGTAAAAGTGCCCCTATGGCTACTCTTCCGGAGCAGGCAACCATGTACAACCGTGCAGTTGAGATGATGTTGCAAAATCTGTGGCAGCGTATTTCTGTTTGCCACTGGCGGCGCAGCAATTGCCGTGAGCGCAGTCTTTATAATCGCATGGTTAAAAAAGGAGTACCGATTCTGGCCTATGGCTGCGGTGCCGGCGGTAATCTGAACGGTCACGGCTATTTTGTCACCCGTGATTATGCGCAGTATATGGAACAGATGGGGCAGGGAGAGAAGCCGCTGGGAATGATAGCCTATCCCCAGGATAACCGTATCCTTTCCCATCTGATTTCCGATGGTTTTGATCTTGGTTACCTTGATCTTGGTCAGTTTGAACGCAGCACCGGTTTAAGGCTTGAAAACCTTTGTGCTGTTGTGCTGGAGCAGTGGCAACAGGTGGGTCTGCTTGAGATTGACGGCAATGTGCTGAGGCTTACGCGAGCCGGAGAATTCTGGCAGGCGACTTTGGCACAGGCTCTGCTTGAAGTCTGTGCGCATCAGGCTGATAGCAGCATTGCGGTGTAAGTGCCATGTTACGGGGATTCAAGTCGTTTGCTGTGTCGCTGGCACTACATGTTGGTATTGCCGGAGGCGGTATGGCTATGCTCAGTGCCATGGCGCAGGATTCAGAAGCGGTGGTGATTGATCTCAGCATGATGGATTTACCTGGCTGTGATCCGTTACCTGCCGCTACTGCACCGGCGATGCAGCAAAACTGCCCGCCTGCCCCAAAACCTGTGCCACCGCCCCGTGCTGTTGTTGCGCAGTCGGCACCGCTTGAGGCTATAAAACCACTACCGGAGGTAACAGACAGTCAGGCTCAGACCCAGGCATCGCCGGTGGCAGTGACAGCTTCAGAAAGTTCTGATCATCCTGATGATGTTGCAGAGTTGGTACAGCCTTCAGCATATCAGCCTGTAACAAAGGCTTCTTCCGGTTCAGGAACAGCACAAAAAAACGGTAATGGACAGGAGCAGGGCAGCAGCTCTGATACCGCAGGCAACGAACAGCTATTAAAGCTCTACAACAAGAATCATTTTGCTTACATCCAGCAGATTATCGGCAGAAAGATACGCTATCCCAGGGCTGCCAGGGTAGCCGGACAGGAAGGAACAGTGCTGGTTGCCTTTATTGTAAGCAAAGATGGCAGCATTGCACATCTGCAAGTAGAAAAGGGCAGTGGTCATCCTCTGCTGGATGAAAACGCCCTGGATGCGGTTCGCTCTGCCGCACCTTTTCCACGTCCCCCGGTTGTAGCGCAGTTAAGAGTACCGGTTTCATACAATCTCAGCAAACGCTGATTCAGCCAGCCTTTTGCCAGCCCAGTTTAATACATACACAGAAAGGAATATGTTCAATGAACAGAAAAGTTCAGGCAGCATTAATTGGTACCGGCATAATTTTGTGCCCCTTGCTGGCACAGGCACAGGAGACAGATTTACAAACTTCCCAGAAGCTGACTACAGATACGGTAAAAGTAACGGCTACAAAAGTGGAGCGTCCGCTGGAGGAGATTCCCTATTCAGTGGAAAGCATTGCCGCTGAAGAGATACAACGCAAAACAGCCGTGGGTATTGCTGAAGCCTTGCGGGATATTCCCGGGGTAGAGGTGACCGATGGTTCTATGGCAGGTTCAAAGCGGGTTTCTATCCGTGGTGAGACTGGCGCACGGGTGTTGATTATGATTGATGGGCAGAAAATATCTGAACAGAAATCAATGGATGGTGCTGTCTACATGATTGATCCGGGGCTTGTTGAGCGGGTTGAGGTGATTAAAGGTCCTGCCTCGGTACTTTACGGCTCTGAAGCCATTGGCGGTGTGGTGAACATCATTACTAAAAAAGGAGGAGAAAAACCGGTGCAGATTGAAACCGGTATTAACTATGATTCTTCCACTGATGGCTGGAAAGAGAATATTGCACTGGCTGGTAAAATCAACCGTTTTGGTTATCGCCTCTACGGCAGTTACTCTGATCAGGGCAAACGGCAGTCAGCAAGTCGCACCCTGGACAATACTGCGTATCGTGAAATGAACACAAAGGCTTATCTTGATTATCAATGGGATGATGCCACAGTTGCCTTTAGTTATGAGAACTTTAAAAACTCTCTTGATGTGTACGGGATGGATCCGCTGACTTTCCCTTTTACCCGTTTTTACCAGAATCTGCCCACCTGGAATCGGGAAAAGTATTCACTTTCCTTTGATATCCGCAAGCTGCCTGCGCCGTTGGTAAAATTATCTGGTAACGTGTTTCACCAGAACACTTATAAAGATTTCCTCATGGAAATGGATATGCAGCCCACTGCTAACATGAACGTTGAGTATCGCGGCAGATCCAAAAATGACCTGGATACAATTGGTGCGCAACTACAGGCGGACTGGCTTTTGTTTAACGACCATTATGTGGTGACCGGGTTTGATTATGTAAGGGATTCACTTACAGCCGATGACTTTGCCCATCAACAGGCATGGATGCAGATGAACCCGATGATGCCGCCGATAAAGATTGTGGACGATGGTGGAATACTTTACCGCAACAAGGCTGAAAATGACACTTACGCCGTATATCTTCAGGATGAGTGGAGTTTTGCCAAAAACTTCATGCTCACCGGTGGCTTCCGTCATACCTGGGTTTCGACAGAGCTTAGCAAGACAAATAACCCTAACTTGCAAACCGGCTCCCACAGTGACAACAGCATTGTCGGTTCTGTAGGACTTACCTACAGTGGGATTCCGGACACCACCTTGCGGGTGCTCTGGGCACAGGGATACAGAAACGCAACTCTTCAGCAACTATACATCGGTACGCAGCACGGCGACAGCAAGCCTACTTATGGCAATACAGATCTGAGGCCGGAGGAGTCTCAGAATATTGAGGTTGGTGTCCGCTATGATAACGGTGGGTTCTATCTTGATACCGCCTTGTTTGGTAATCAGACCAAAAACCTGATTACCACTGGAGAGCATCTTACCCTTGGTGATGCTGCCAGCCAGTTTATCAACATAGATAAATCCACCAGTTATGGTCTGGATACCTCCATTGGCTACCGTTTTGCCGAGCTGGGGCTTAATCCCTACGCTTCCATAGGATTCCTGAAACGCCGCTTTGAATCCGCCGGTCTTAAAACCTGGAAGACCGGCAGGGCTGCGGTGCAGAGCAGGCTGGGTATGCGTTATGATAAAGAACATAGCTCAAGCTTTGGTTATTACATTGATCTTTTCGGTCGCTTTGCCGATGCCGCTGACTATGAAGAAACAGCCGGTAACATTGAGCGTAATCCGGGCTGGGCAACACTTAATCTGGGCGGTGGCATCAGGTTTGGCAACAAGCAGCAGCACAGCTTTGTAATTAATCTTAACAACCTGCTGGATAAGGAATACAAGGCTGCCAGAGAAAGCATACCAATGGCTGGTGTCAGTGTTGCCGCCGGTTTGAACCTGGCGTTTTAGGAAAGCATATTTAACTATGGAAAAAGTATTGCAGAAAACAAAACAACCGTACTGGAATGTCCGCGAGCTGGTGGTAATCGGCATTTTCGCTGCAGTGGTCAAAGTATCCAGCATTCTGGTGGCATTGGTGGGAGGCGGGATGAATCCTGCCACCTTGCTGCTTAAAAACCTGCTCTTTACCACTTTACTGGTGGTGCTGCTTTACAAGCTGCGCAAGTTTGGTTCGCTTACTCTTTTTCTGGGGGTAAGCGCCCTTATATCTGCCCTGCTGCTTGGTGGCAGTATGGTGCTGATCCCTGCCTCGCTTTTGGCTGGTATCATTGCCGAAGGGCTGATTTTGGTTGTGGGTGGTTACGCTTCCACCTTTGCCCTGATGCTGGGGGTGGCAGTATATGATGCGCTATCCAAAATAATGTCGCTGGGGGTTTCCTGGCTGATGCTGCGTGAACAGCCGAAAATGATCATCATGGTGGCAGTATTTGTGACCATCGGATACGTGGGGTCGGTTATCGGTCTTTTTACCGGACGCTATTTTGTCAAGGAGCTGCGCCATGCGGGCATTGTACACCACTAATACGGTTGCACCGGAAACACCGCTGCATCATCTTGATGTGCGCACCAAGATGACCATCAGTGCTGTTGCCTCTGTTGTTGTTATCTTCCTGAAAAGTGTGCCTGCACTGGCTCTGCTGGTGGCAGCCAGTACCTTGTACCTGATGTTTACCCGACGCTGGAAGATTATTATTATCGCTTATGTCGCGGTTATGCTGATGTGGGTGGGCGCGGTTATCTGCATGGAGCTTATGGCACTTGTTTCGCCGCGCATGGCAGCATCGAGTCTAAGCAGTCTGATGCTGCCGTTTCTACGCTCTTTGGTGCTGATTAACACCTTGCTGGCCATGGCTCTTTCTTCGCGGATACAGGGGATTCTTACCACCTTGAAGGCGTTGCGGCTGCCCTACTGGCTCTACATTCCGGCGGCGGTAATGGTGCGTTTTCTGCCATCGCTGATGGAAGATGTGCGGCAGATTTCTGAAGCCGTAAAAACCAAGGGCTATTCACTGCATCCGGCATCTTTACTGCTTGCACCCCGTCAGACCATGCGGCTTTTGTTTGTTCCGGTACTTTTTCGGGCATTACGTACTTCCGATGAACTGGGCATTGCTGCCGAGTTGAAAGGGGTGGGGTACAGCAACAATATTTCCCGTTTCCGTGAGCAGCATTTCAGCAATGTTGATTACGGAGTGCTGGCATTATCCACCGGGCTGTTTGTCCTTTCCTTTGTAATCAATGCCTATACCAAACTATCAACTTATATGGGGATGTAGCATCCCTTGATTTTAAAGCCGAACAGGCTGTTTGAAAACTACTGCGGAGCTTATGCAATAATGCTTGTTTTTGACAATGTACATTATCACTACCCTTTTACAGAAACGCCTGCTGTGCAGGAGATCGACTTTTCTGCTGCTGCTGGACGGGCGATACTTTGCACCGGCGGTTCTGGGTGCGGCAAATCCACTTTAATCAGGCTGGCCAACGGCCTGGCTCCCCACTTTTTTCGCGGTACCCTGGCAGGGAAAATTATGGTGGCAGGCACTGATAATGCCCATCGCCTGATCCATGATATCAGCCATGACGTGGGCACTCTCTTTCAGGATCCGGAGCAACAGTTTTTTGCCCTTAATGTGGCAGACGAGTTGGCCTTTGCCCATGAATGGCGTAATACGCCCCAGCAGCGTATCCAGGCTCTGGTGGATGAAGCTGCCAAACGTTTTGGTATTACAGAACTGCTTGATTCCAGCGTGCATCAACTATCTGAGGGCCAAAAACAGAAAGTGGCTCTGGCTGGTATTATGTCCCTTTCTCCGTCAGTGCTGATTCTTGACGAGCCATCGGCCAACCTTGATCCGGAAGCCACAGAAGAGCTTGCATTAATGCTTGTAGAGCTGAAAAAAGCCGGAGTTACGCTGATGATTGTGGATCATCGCCTTTACTGGCTGCAAGGGCTGATTGATGAAGTACTGGTGATGGAAAACGGTGTAATTGCACAAAAAACCAGTTTTGATGCACTGCATGATGAAGGTATGCGACAGCGTTATGGTCTGCGCAACACCGTGGTGAATGACCGGAGACAGGAAATATCCTGCGTACGCAGTCGCCAGGGCAGTATCACCATCAATAATCTTACCTTTGCCTACCGTGGCAAGGCACCGCTTTTTGAAAATTTTTCCGTTACTTTGCCAAAGGGCGAGGTGGTGGGGATTGTCGGTGACAACGGTGTTGGCAAAACTACTTTTGCCCGCCTTATGACCGGGCTTTTAAAAATGCAAAGCGGCAGCATCAGTATTGATGGCCTGCCGGTGCCGCCCGGACAGTTAATGAAGCGTTCTGCCATTGTGCTGCAAAATACCGATCACCAGTTGCATATGCACACAGTAAGGCGCGAACTGGAGGCAGCCTGCCGTCTGCTGAACCCGCAGCAACAGGCTTTGGCGGTGGAACAAACCCTTGCCGATTATCGTATTGAACATCTGGCAGAGCGACATCCCCAATCACTGTCCGGCGGAGAAAAGCAGCGGCTGGTCATTGCCTGCGCTGCCATCCGCAAACCGGAACTGCTGATTCTTGATGAACCCACCAGCGGTCTTGATGGAGCCAACATGGCGATGATCGCCGATAACGTGCGTAATATTGCTGCACAGGGAACCTGCGTGTTGGTTATCAGCCATGATCTTGAATTGCTGGAGCGGGTATGTACTTGTCAGCTTGATCTGGGGCGCAAAAATGCCTCGGTCGCACAATAAAAAACAAAGGAGATATTGATTTATGAATGAATGCAAACCAACTTGTGCCGATACCCTGGCAAAGGTAAGAGCTGCTGTGGCGGAAAAGCCAAACCAGATGCTGTCTGACCTGGCTAAAGAGTTCAATCTTAGTGAGGGAGAGGTGGTATGTATGCTGCCGGAAGAGATGCGGGTTGCCGCTCCTGCCGAAGATTTCGAGAAGATCTGGCAACAGGTATGCGCCTGGGAAAAAGCTACCTTTATCGCCATAAATGCCGGTGGGGTGGTGGAATATAGCGGTGCCATGCCCAAGGGCAGCTTCGGCCACGGCATGTACAATCTCCACCAGGCCGGTATTTCGCTGGGCGGACACCTGTTTGTCAATCGTCTGGGATCTATCTGGTTTTTATCCAAGCCGCACTTTGGCAAGGAAAGCCACAGTATCCAGTTTTACACCACTGAAGGCGACCCCATGTTTTCCGTATATGTCGGTCGCGGTGAAGACAAAGAACTGCTGCCATCGGCACTGAAGCAGTACCGGGAACTGCGTAACAGCTATGCAGGAGGTGAGGCATGAAAGCATTGGTAGCCTATTCAAGCCGTACCGGTAATACAAAAATGGTAGCAGAAGCGATTCATGGGGTAATGCCGGCTGATGCAATGCTGGCAGCGGTTGAAAACGCGCCTGATCCGGCTGATTTTGATTTTATTGCCGTGGGTTTCTGGGTTGATAAAGGGATGCCCGATGATCTTGCCAAGGAGTTTATGGCAAAAATAAGTAACAAGCAGGTGGGTCTGTTCGGCACCCTGGGAGCCTGGCCTGACTCTGAACATGCACGGGAGTGCATGGCACATGCTGTAAAGCTGATGGAAGATAATGGCAATACAATAAAGTACCAGTTTATCTGCATGGGCAAGGTGGATCCCCGCCTGATCGAGGCGATGCAGAAGATGCCGGAAGCAGCAGCCCGCCACGCCATGACACCGGAGCGCAAAGCCCGTCTGGAAGAGGCTGCCAAACATCCCGATGCTGCGGACCTTGAGCGGGCGCAGATGGTGTTTAAGGGAGTCTGCTTCGCGTAATGATACGCATTAACGAACTGACGAAAAAGTACGGCAGTCGCACCGCTGTGGATAAACTGAGTGCAACAGTGGCACAAGGGGAGGTGTTCGGTCTGCTGGGCACCAACGGTGCTGGCAAGACCACCACCATCCGCATCCTGACCACAATGAGCCGTGCCGATGGTGGCACGGCAACGGTGGGGGGACACGACGTGGTGCGGGAACGGCATGAGGTGCGCAAACTGATCGGCACCGTGCCCCAGGAACGCAACCTTGACCACGAGCTGACCGTGATAGACAATCTGGAGATTCAGGCACGTTTGTACAGCCTCAGCCACCGCCGGCAGCGGATTGATGAGTGCCTTGAACTGTTTGGTTTGGGTAATGAGCGCAAAAGCCAGGTGGACAAGCTTTCCGGTGGCATGCAGCGCAGATTGCTGATCGCCCGCGCGCTGTTATCCCGCCCTCAGGTGCTGGTTCTGGACGAACCGACCATCGGCCTTGACCCCCAGGTGCGCCGTGATATCTGGGATACGGTCACCCGCATCCGCAACGACGGGGTGACGGTGCTGCTGACCACCCACTACATGGATGAAGCGGGTTATCTGTGCGACAGAATAGGGCTTATGAAAAGCGGCAGGCTGGTGATGACCGACACCCCCGCCAATTTGCAGGGGCTTGCCGGTTCCTACATGGTGGAAATCCAGCGCGACAGCGGTATTGACCGCATCCTCTGCCGTGACCGGAGCGAAGCGGAACGGACGGCGGACGGGCACCCCGACGCGCTCGTTCGCCAGGCGAATCTTGAAGATGCCTTCATTGCCCTGACCGGACAGGAGAGTCACGCATGATGCCGATCAATCCGGTTTTTTTTCGGGAACTGCTGCTGCTGCGCAAGAAGACCCTCCGGCTGGGCTATATCTTCTCATCGTTCTTCATGCCGCTCATCTACCTGTGCGCCTTCGGTTGGGGGCTGGGCAGCAGGGTGCAGCTCGAAGGTACCAGCTATGCCGGTTTTCTGGTGCCGGGCCTGCTGGCCATGACTGCCATGAACAACTCCTTCAACCTCTCCGCTTCCTCCATCAGTATGGGGCGGCTCTTTTCCCGCAGTGCCCAGACCATTTTCATCTCCCCCATCGGTCCCTGGCGGATCGTCAACGGCTACCTGCTGGCTGGCATGGTGCGGGGGCTTTTGGGCTGCGGCATCGTGGTCGTTGCCGCGTTGCTTTTGTTCGGCGGCAATATCTTGAGCCTGAGCTGGTATTCTCTGGCAGCACTGACGCTGGACATGGCGTTTTTCTCGCTGCTG
This sequence comes from Trichlorobacter sp., assembly GCA_034007105.1. Lineage (GTDB taxonomy): Bacteria > Desulfobacterota > Desulfuromonadia > Geobacterales > Pseudopelobacteraceae > Trichlorobacter. The sequence goes on along the minus strand of JAVERM010000048.1, from coordinate 2,080 downwards.
GGTGTCATCGTCGGCATCTCGGTCAGCGACATGGAGAACGTGGCAGTCATCACCAATTTCGTAATTATGCCGATGGCGTTTTTTTCCGGCACCTTTTTCCCTTTGCAAGGGCTGCCACCGCTCTTTTCGGGCATCGCCCACCTGTTGCCGCTCAGTCAGGTCAATCTGCTGATGCGTGCAAAGGAGACAACGCCAACGATTTTATTGACCGCCACCGTGCTTGTCGGGCTTTGCCTGGCTGCCTATGCTGTGGCAGTTATGCTGCTTCACCGTTATCAGGAGTAATACTGCGGGACTATCTGCTTATTTTGTTGCATGATTTACGCCTTGTATCTGCGCCTTTTTCATGGTTTTTCAAAAGCCTGTCAGGGTAGCAGGGTGCAGGAAAATCAGCCGCTCATTTCATACTGTTTTACTATGGGTTGACTTTTGAGGTCGGGCTGATTACTATTTTTTTACGTCGTTAAATTTATAACGAAAGGAGAATCCTGTTATGTGGACTCAACGTTTCAGAATCCGTCCGGTGTCTCACTGTAAGGAGGGTTGCCGAATCCTGCCTGCCGGATAAATTAAAATCTGGCAGGCGTTCTAACTTGAAACCCCGTGTCTGTTGACACGGGGTTTTTCTTTGCGTAATGTTTAAAAGCTATGAAAAAAATATATGTAATTCTGATTATCATACTGGCTGTCGGTGTCTGTGTTTTCTGGTATTTAGGAAGACGAACCCCGCAAACAGGTTACAAAACCGTCCAGGTTGAGCAAGGTACTGTAATTGCATCAGTATCTGCCACCGGAACTGTTAATGCCGTTACCACTGTTGAGGTTGGCTCGCAGGTTTCCGGCACCATACAAAAGCTTTTTGTTGATTATAATTCTGATGTGAAAAAAGGTCAGGTGATTGCTGAAATTGATCCTGCCCTTTTTCTTGCCCAGGTGGAGCAGGCGCGGGGTAATGCCCTTAATGCCCAGGGTAATTTGCAAAAGGCAAAGGTAACCCTGGCTGATGCAAAGCGTACTTTGGAGCGTAACCGTCTTTTGCTGGAGCAAGGAGTTGTTTCGCAAAGTGATTTTGATGCCTCGGAAACCGCATATGAAGCGGCTTTGGCAGGCATCAAAATTGCTGAAGCCGGTATAACCCAGACCAGCGGCGCGCTGCGTCAGGCAGAGACAAACCTGAAAAACAGCGTCATCCATTCTCCTGTGGATGGCATAGTTATCTCCCGCAGTGTGGATGTGGGGCAGACAGTAGCTGCTTCTTTCCAGACTCCCACCCTTTTTACAATTGCCCAGGATCTTACCAAAATGCAGATTGAGACCAGCGTGGATGAAGCTGATATTGGCAAAGTTCGCCTTGGTCAGATTGCAACTTTTACTGTTGATGCTTATCCAGAAAAAGATTTTCAGGGCAATGTAACCCAAATCCGCAGCGCACCTGTGGTTACCCAGAATGTGGTTACCTATGTGGTTGTTATTACTGTTGATAACCGCGACTTGCTGCTGATGCCCGGAATGACTGCCAATGTGTTTATTGAAACCGGACGCAGTGAAGAGGCTTTAAAGGTTGTTGCAGCAGCTTTGCGCTTTAAGCCTCAGCTTGCCGGTGCCAGCCAATCTGGTAAAGCAGGGCAGCAAAGCAGGGCACCAGAAAAGAACGGCAGCGCAAAAGCAGCAATTTCCGGTGAAGTGGTATATCTGCTTAAAGAAGGCAAACCGTTGGCAGTACCGATTAAAACCGGTCTTGGTGATGGTCGCTTTGTTGAAATAACAGAAGGTAATTTGCAGGCTGGCGATGAGCTGATTGTCGAGCAGACTGATGCAGGCAAAAAGAAATCATCCATGGGTGGGGGCGGCAGGATGCCGATGGGACCACGCATGTAGTTTTATGTTGCTGACTATTAAAAGACTGGTTTCCGGATGGGGGGTTATATATGAAAAAACCGCTGATTTTAATGATTCTGGATGGTTGGGGAATCAATCCACAAAAAGATAACAATGCTGTAGCCTTGGCAGATACTCCCAACCTGGACAGCTTGCTGGCTGCATACCCTGCCACCACTATCCGCACTTCTGGCATGGCAGT
>JAVERM010000107.1:0-6065 GCA_034007105.1 Trichlorobacter sp. | reverse complement strand
TTCTGGATGGTTGGGGAATCAATCCACAAAAAGATAACAATGCTGTAGCCTTGGCAGATACTCCCAACCTGGACAGCTTGCTGGCTGCATACCCTGCCACCACTATCCGCACTTCTGGCATGGCAGTTGGTTTGCCCGATGGTCAGATGGGCAATTCAGAGGTGGGGCATCTTAATCTGGGAGCAGGCAGAATCGTTTATCAGGATCTGACCCGCATTACCAAATCCATACAGGATGGCGATTTTTTCACAAATCCTGTGCTTTTGGACTGTATTGCCAAAACCAGAGCAAAAGACGGCAGCCTGCATCTGATTGGGCTTTTGTCCGATGGCGGCGTACACTCTCACAATACTCACCTTTATGCACTGCTTAAACTGGCAAAAGAGCAGGGTGTGCAAAAGGTCTTTGTGCATTGCCTGCTGGATGGTCGCGATACTCCCCCCCAAAGCGGTGCTGATTATCTTGCACAGCTTGAAGCTGAAATTAACAAAATTGGCACTGGCAAGATTGCGACAATTACAGGGCGTTTTTATGCCATGGATCGTGACAATCGTTGGGAACGGGTGGAAAAGGCATATAATGCCATGGTGCTGGCAGAGGGAGAAAAGGCTGCTACAGCAGCAGAAGCGATAAATAGCAGCTATGCCGCAGCAATTACCGATGAATTTGTACTGCCAACAGTTATTGATGGTTTTGACGGCATCCACGATGGCGATGGCATTATTTTCTTTAACTTCCGTTCTGATCGTGCCCGTGAAATTACCCGCGCCCTTGCCCTTGATCAGCTTGATGGCTTCAAACGCCAGCGCAAGCCTCAACTTGCCTCCTATGTTTGCATGACCGAATATGATGCCACTTTTGCGCTGCCAATTGCCTATGGGCAGGAGCTTTTGACAAATATCCTTGGTGGTGTGGTGGCAGAGGCTGGTTTAAGGCAGTTACGTATCGCCGAGACTGAAAAGTACGCCCATGTAACCTTTTTCTTTAATGGCGGGGTTGAGGAGCCTTTTGTTGGAGAAGACCGCGCTTTGATCCCTTCACCAAAAGACGTGGCAACCTATGACCAAAAGCCGCAAATGAGTGCCTGCCTGGTTACCGATGAGCTGATTGATCGCCTGGAAAAAGATATTTATGATCTGATAATCCTTAATTTTGCCAACTGCGATATGGTGGGGCATACCGGTATTCTGGCAGCAGCAATAAAGGCGGTTGAGACTGTGGACACCTGCGTTGGACGGGTGACTGATAAAGTACGCTCCCTTGGTGGTACTGTACTGATTACGGCAGATCACGGTAATGCAGAGCAGATGGTGGATGAAAACGGTGAGCCCCATACTGCCCATACAAGTAATCCGGTGCGTCTGATTATGGTGGATGATGCCCGCAAGGAACAGGTTCTGAAAGCAGGAGGCAAGCTTGCTGATCTGGCTCCGACCATCCTGAAATTACTGGGCTTGCCGCAACCGGCAGAAATGACCGGGGAGAGTCTGGTATGAAAACTGTCGCCATTACCGCCATTGATAATGAATATATCATCGGAAAAATACTCTGCATTGGTCGTAACTATGTTGACCATATAAAAGAACTTGATAACGAGGAGCCATCAGCACCGGTGGTTTTCACAAAGCCATCAACTGCCGTTGTGTACAATGACGGACAGGTAAAAATCCCGCCTTTCAGTACTGATTGCCATTATGAGGCAGAGCTGGCTGTCCTGATCGGTCAGGATGGCAAGGATATTGCGGAACAAGATGCGCTTGAATATGTTGCCGGATATGGTGTTGCCATTGATATGACCTTGCGTGATGTGCAGAACAGGCTGAAACAAAAAGGTCTACCTTGGGATATTGCCAAAGGCTTTGATACATCCTGCCCTTTGTCAGATTTTACACCGGCTGCTGATGTTGCAGATCCCCAGCAGCTGAATATTCGCCTGCTGCAAAACGGCACTGAAAGGCAAAATGGTTCCACCAGCCTGATGATTAACAGCGTTGCAAAAATAATCAGCTACCTTTCCGGTATCTTTACCCTTGAAGAGGGAGACCTGATTCTGACCGGCACCCCTGCCGGTGTAGGGAAAGTGGCTGCCGGTGACAACCTTGAAGCGATTATTGAAGGTGTGGGCAAGGTCAGGGTTTTAGTTGTGTAGCTGCTATGGGCAGCATTGTTGGTAAAAAATACTTGACCAGACCGAGATATTTAATTATATTTCACAACTCTGTAAAAAATGAACAGGCGGTGTAAATTATGTATGCTGTAATTAAAAGCGGTGGAAAACAATATAAAGTTGCTGAAGGTGACTTTCTGAAGGTTGATAAACTTGACATGGCTGTTGGTGAAACAGTTGAGTTTGGCGAAGTGTTGATGGTTGGTGGTAACACCATCAAGGTTGGTGCCCCTTTGGTGGCAGGTGCGCAGGTAACTGCAAAGGTTACTGCACAGGGTAAAGACAAGAAAATTCTGGTGTTCAAGTCCAAGCGGCGTAAAAACTACCGCAAAATGCACGGACACCGCCAGCACCATACGCTGCTGAAAATTGAAAAAATCAGTGCCTGAAAATGATTTAACCAGTATCTTTTTAAGGAGATTAAGATATGGCAACAAAAAAAGGTGTAGGTAGTTCCAGAAACGGTCGTGATTCAGATGGCAAACGCCTTGGCTGTAAAAAATATGGCGGTGAGAATGTAAAAGCCGGCAATATTATCTACCGCCAGCGTGGAACCTCAATCCATCCTGGTAATAATGTTGGCTGTGGTAAGGATTATACCCTGTTCGCACTTATCGAAGGTGTTGTACAGTATGAGCGGATGGGACGTGACCGTAAAAAAGTTTCTGTTTACCCGGTTTAATTGTAAACTGTAATAAACAAACGCTCTGCCCGACTTGCCCAAGCAATGTCGGGCTTTTTACGTTAAAATGAATTCCTTACAAACCCTTTTGCAATTGTTGCAGCAGACCGGCGAGCTGCACGAAATCAAGGTACCGGTTTCACCCTACCTGGAGCTTTCAGCCATAGTGCGCAGAGTAAGCAAGCTCCCTGCAAGTCCGGCGTTACTTTTCAGTAACCTTCCTCCCTTTGACTTGCCAGCTGCTGCAAATCTTTTTGGTTCTGAAAAGCGGCTTTGCCATGCGCTGGGCATCAGTAACCTGACCAGCCTGACTGCAAAGCTGAAAAAACTTCTGTCCGCACTGCCGGAAAACGCAAGCCTGCCCGAACTCTCAACCTTTCTTTCAGAAAAAGCAGCATATGCACCACGTTTAATCCCGCGCAAACAGGCAGCCTGCTATGCAGAAGAGCTGGCAGTTGATCTGCTTAAACTACCTTTCCATCAAAATTGGCCTGACGATGGTTCTACAGCCGGTACAGGCAGATATATAACCCTGGGGCAGGTGGTAACCAGTTTGCCCGATGGAAATGATTGCAATTATGGGATTTACCGTTGCCAGATTCATAATGCTGATACTTTGGCCATCCGTTGGCGGCAAGGTTCTGGTGCCTGGCAACACTTTCAACAATATAAGCAGCAGGGGCAAAAAATGCCCCTGGCCATTGTGCTGGGCGGTCCGCCTGCGCTTACGCTGGCTTCAGCCTGGCCATTGCCGACAGGGGTAAATGAGCTTGCTTTTGCAGGCTGGCTGCAAGGTGCTGCCATATCTGTTACCAACTGCTCCCATGCTTTGCTCTCGGTTCCCGCCGAGGCAGAAATTGTGCTGGAAGGCTTTGCCGAGCCAGATGAACAGCTTATGGAAGGTCCCTTTGGCAACCATACCGGTTTTTATGATTCTGCTGGTTGGGCAGCAAAAGTGCGTATAACCCGCATCTTTAAGCGCAAAAATGCAGTGCTGCCGCTGACGCTGGTGGGCCCACCTCCCCAGGAAGATTGCTGGATGATGCTTGGTTGGGAGCGGATTTTAGCAGCATTTTTACCCAAACTTGTGCCAGGGGTACTGGAGATAAGTACGCCGATCCCCTGGGTGTTTCGCCAAAGTGCTGTAATTTCAGTAGATCGGCAGGCTGCTAAAAACCTGCACAAACTGGTTAAAGCATTATGGGATCTGCCCTGGTTTAGTTCGGCACGGCTGCTTGTTTTTGTAGACAAGGCAGTCAGACCGGATCAAATATTGCAGGTTGCCTGGCGTATGGTTAATGAAACAGATTGGCAAACAGGTCTGATCAGGGATGAAAGCGGCAAACGTCTTGCCATAGATGCCACCTGTAAGTCGGATGGCACAGCATTATCTGACCATACAACTGAAGAGCTAATTTCGCGCCGTTGGCATGAATATGGTTTTGAAAAACCATAAGCTGCCGAATATGCGGCATCAACTGTATAATATTCCCCAAAGTGTTGCCTGACTCCCCTTCATATATTCTCCTTTCACATCTTTAATCTGCTAATTAACGTTGCTTTTCAAACAATACAGATTTTTTACGCTGCTGGCACAGTTCTTGAATAAGAATACAATGTGCATCGTGTCAGAAGTCGTTTTGGGATAAATCACGCAGCATTAACAGGCTTTTGAAAAACGTTATGAGGAAGGCTGGATACAAGGCGCACGGCACGCAGCGACGAGGCATAACAATTTTAAGTTAGCCGAGGAAGCGAGTACCGCGCAACAAAGTAGACAGCCTCCGCAGTAGTTTTGCAAAGTTCTGTTAAACCAAGGAGTGCAAGGTATGAACAAGAACAGGCTGCTTACAGGCATGATTGTTTTTGCGGTGTTGTCAATGGTGGCTTACATCTCTTTTCACGTAACCATTGCCACTGCTGCCAATAGCGTTGCTATCCTTAAAACCGATGGCATGACCTGCCTTAGTTGCTCTGAAAAAATCAGAGCTGCCTTGAAGCGGGTAAAAGGAGTGGCAGCCTGTGAGGTGAATATGGAGGACGGGCGGCTTGTCGTCGGTTTTGATAATCAAGCAATTTCTGCCGATGAGCTGGCTACCCGGATAAGCAGTATTGGTTTTAAAAGTTGTGTGGAGCAGCAGCTTACACCTGAGCAATACCAGCAGCTTACAGGTAGAGAGCTGGACGGCGCAGCAGGTGGCAGTTGCAAGTGTTGTACTGAATATACAAAAAACAGGGAGTAAACATGTCAAAAATCGGATGGTTTGCAGGTGTGCTGATGGCAACATTTATTTTTAACGCAACAGGTTATGCTTTCAGCTTTGGCAAATATGAAAAAGTAAAGGTTGCAAATGGCATAGTCAGTATTCCCACTAGCAAGGTGGATGGTGGTAAAGCCCGCTATTTCAAGTTTGGCGACAAGGGCAAGGAAATCAGTTTCTTTATTGTCAAAGCCAATGATGGCGCCTACCGCACTGCTTTTGATGCCTGTGATGCCTGTTTTCGCGAGAAAAAAGGGTATGAACAACAGGGAAACATGATGGTCTGCAAAAACTGTAATATGCGTTTTGCCACTGACCGTATCGGACCACATGCTGTTGGTGGCTGCAACCCTTCACATTTGCCCAGCACACGCAGCGGCAATAATATAATCATCAAAGCTGCTGATCTTAAAGAAGGCGCGCGGTATTTCTGATGAGGCTGCATAATATTTCACTTAATAACCTGAGGCGGCGCAAGGCTCGTATGGTTTTTTTAACCATTGGTCTTACGGTGGGTATTGCCACTGTTGTTACCCTGATTACCCTTACCCGTTCCATGTCCGGTGATATTGAGCGCAAAATGGATGAGTTTGGTGCCAATATCCTGATTACTCCCCGCAGTAATGGTCTTTCCATGAGTTACGGTGGTATCAATCTGGGCGGCGTAACCTTTGATCAGGCAGAGATACATGAAGATGAGCTGAAAGCTATCCGCACCATTGAAAACCATGCGAACCTTGCCTCTGTTGCACCCAAGGTACTGGGCGGTATATCCATAGCTGAACATGACCTGCTGCTGGTGGGGGTGGATTTTGCAAATGAGCTGAAAATGAAACAGTGGTGGCAGGTGTTTGGCAAGGTGCCTGAAAGACCGGATGAGCTGCTGCTGGGTAGTGATGCTGCCCGCACTTTGCTGGCAGAACCAGGTGATGAACTGCAAATTAACGGCGCAACC
>JAVERM010000184.1:0-3054 GCA_034007105.1 Trichlorobacter sp. | reverse complement strand
AAGTTTATGCAAAAAAAGTAAACTCCATGCCCAACGTGATTAACCTGGTGGTGGTTTCCAAACGTGATGACAACAACGCAAACAATAAATCCAACACCGTAATTGATGTGGGACTGGTTCATGCTGCTAAAGATGGCTATAAACAGGCTGGAGGTGGTGCTGCGCGGGAAGGTGGCACCGATGAATCCCTGGGGGCAGATGCAGCAAATGTTTCAAATTGATGTTTAAAGAAAAGCAGTTAGCCAGACTATACACGCAGGCTGACAAACATAAATTGCGGGTAACAGGCTTTTGAAAAACGTTATGAGGAAGGCTGGATACAAGGTCGCAGGTCACGCAGCGACGAGGCATAACACATAGTTAGCCGAGGAAGCGAGTACCGCGCAACGTAGTAGACAGCCTCCGCAGTAGCTTTTCAAAGCTCTGTTAAAGTGCAGGAGGTCATTACAATGAAAATATCCATTAAAACTGTTTTCATGTCATTCATATTCACCTTGCTGTTATCAGTTTTCATTACTGATTACGCAGAGGCAAGAAACCGCTCTTTCCCTGCCGGCTCTTACATTATCCCTGCCGATGCCTGCTGGCAGCCCAACAATGACCCCAACATGGCAAAACAGGATAACGCCTGTGACACAGATAAAAACGATCAATCCATCTTTCAGCTGCATGGTCTGCTTTATGCACTGCTGGATGTGGGTGATCAGCCTGGTTTGTGCAAAAACAACGATGGCTCAATGCCCCAGCAAAAAGCCTTATTCGGTTATTGCAAGCAGATCAGGGTAAACTGGGTAATTGATGCTGAAAAAGACAGCCAGCACACAGATGACCTGGTGCTTTCCACCACTGATACAGCCATAAACTCAAAAGGTATTGTGCAGATACTTAACAGCAAAAAACTGACAAAAGCAGGCACCAGCACCAAACCGGTGGCTTATCGTGGCGGTCCTTTTGTTATTGATGTCAATGATATTACAACGGCAGAAATGGAAAAACTGAAAGAAAAGTTTCCTTCAGTAAAAATACACAAAGCCAATATTCCGTTTTCCGGCAATGTGGATAAAGTGTTGGTGGGCAAGCCACCAAAGGTGGCTGTGCTGGATGAAATTCCCCAAGGTCAAAGCAACGTAAGTTCTGATGTTCTTGAAGACTATATACGTGCTTCCGGTCTTTTCTCCTGGAAAGGCACGGTTTTCCAGAAACTGTCTGCAAGGGATGTAATTGCCGGTTGTCTGCGTGACCCTGTACCTGCATCCTGCAAGGCACAAAGACCTGATATAAGCTCTTCCTTTCAACTGCTTTGGGCACCCCACTGGGTAATTGAGGAAAAATGGAGTGATGGCAAGGTGGCAACCGCAGCTGATCAAACAGCTGTTATTAAAGAGATCAGAGATTTTTTTGAAAGAGGCAGTTCAGGATTTTTCCAGTGTTCTTCCATAGGCAGCCTGGAAGGCTCTAAAATTCTGACCAATGGCGATACAATTGGTAAAAATATTTCCGCAGGCGTGGGTGGCTTTCTGGTTGGCAATGAAAACACCTGGCCACGCCTTGATGTGAATGGTGGCTGTTTCAAAGGCTACAACAACTCAAGCAGTGGGAACTGTAGCAGTGACTACCTGCAATTTGAAGAAGCACCGTTCTGGCTTACCCAGTGCGGTGGCTGGGAATTTAAACCAGGGCAAGGCGGAGTGGACAGTATGCGTCCAAGCTCTGGTAGTGGCTATGTTTATCACTCAACCGACAAAACAGACAAAACATCCCATTACGTTGGTTCTCAGCTTACCCGCTTTATCCATGATAACCCTGCTAAGTTAAACAAAAAATACACAGCAGCAAATGATGGCTACTATGTTTATGACTACCTGGTGGGTGGTAGAATTAACGGTTCCCCAACACAAGGGTATGTAATCTACTTTCCTGGTCATAAATATGTAACCTGCAAAACGCAACGTAACTATGGCTATCCGCCCTCCCGCAATATTGATTTCCAGTTTGATAAAATACCGGAAGGTGAAATTAAAGTTGAATTGGTACATGGCAAATGCACACAGGGTAACAACTGCCCAACTATTTCCTATGGCTCTGGTAATGGTGCAGATCTTGTAAGTGCAGATACCTGGGTAACCTTAAATGCTGAATTTGCATTTTTAAATTCTGGCAGCAAAAGGCTGGAAGGTATCTACTTCACCAGTAATTTTGATGATACAACCTTAACTGAACTTCAGATTTCCAAAATAAGGGTTTTCTTTAACGGAGGAAGCGACACAGAAGACAAAGCCAGATTACTGGCTGTGGCTGATGTAACCCAGGCTGGCTCACGTCAGGTTCTATGCTCGCCAAATGCAACAGCCACCACCTCAAGTCCTGTTGAGTGCAGCAGCACCGGCAAACCAGCCACAGTTCTTTCCATGAATTTTGATGAAGATATCAGTACAGCTATTGTCAACAAGCCAGTTAAAGTCATCATTCCTGTTAAAGGACAAAGTAACAGGCTTGAAGCCACTTTTGATGTCACTACCAGTACCGGCACCAGGTCATCAACCATTGGCAACCTTACCCTTGATTTAACCAATGCTGTGTATGACAGCGGCACATACACCCTGGGCAACATTGTGCTGGAAAGGGGCAACAGCTGTGCTGACATAACCCTGTCCGATATTCTGGTTGATTTTCCTGGCACAGGTATAAAACTGGTGGCAGTTTACAACAACTCCACCAATGAAGAGGTCTGCACAGCCAACTCAACTGCTGTAGCAGTTTGCAGTACTCCGCAGACACCGCTGCCAAACAACAGTATTAAAACTTCACTGAATTTTAATACCGCATACTTCAGCACTAGTTCTAGTAGTACTAATTCCAAAAACATTATATTACAGGTTGATTATGATTGTGAGCCTGCCTGTAGTACAAGTTCGGTATCCGCCACGTACACAACCAGCACAAGAACAAAAAGCGGAAATACTGTCAGTAATACTGATATTACCCTTGATATGTCGGGTGCATCTTTTACCAACTCAAACAAAACCTTGAACAACATAACCATAACCAACAAGG
>JAVERM010000182.1:0-3077 GCA_034007105.1 Trichlorobacter sp. | reverse complement strand
GGTTCTTACCAGTTACAACCTATCCTTATATTACAATCACTTTTTGGTATTTGTGATGAACCGCTGACCAATCATCTGATCTGGAAAATCCGTTTACCCCGCACAATTGCTGCGCTGCTTGCCGGTGCTGCACTTGCCCTTGCCGGTAATATCATGCAAACCCTGCTTAAAAATCCGTTGGCTGCTCCATCAACCCTGGGGGTTTCCCAGGGTGCTGCTTTTGGTGCAGCCTGCGCCATCATCCTCTTTAATGCTGATCAACAACTTGTTGATAATTATCTGTTATCCGGTCAAAACATTATTGCCATCTGTGCCTTTTGTGGTGCGCTGGCAAGTATTATTGCAATCATCATTATCTCAACCCTGCGGCGGCTATCAAGCGAAGCACTTATTCTGGCTGGTGTGGCAATGGCAGCTTTTTTCAGTGCCTGCACCATGTTACTGCAATATTTTGCCACTGATACACAGGTGGCAGCCAGCCTGTTCTGGACATTTGGCGATCCTGGCAAGGCAGGCTGGTATGAAAACCTGCTTATTGCCATCGCCCTGCTGCCGGCCGCAATTTTTGCAATCAGCAGCAACTGGTGCTTTAACAGCCTGCAATGGGGTGATGAAGTAGCCGCAACCCTGGGGGTAAACGTATCTTGCCTGAGGATTACCGGACTGCTGCTTGCCTGCCTGTTGACAGCGGTGGTTACCGCTTTTCTGGGGATTATCGCTTTTGTTGGTCTTATGGCACCCCATCTCATCCGCCCCCTTGTTGGGTCTGATCACCGTTTTTTGCTCCCCTCTGCCACAATTTGCGGGGCTTTGCTGCTACTTCTGGCTGATATTATCTCCCGAACAATCACTGCACCGGTGGTGATTCCGGTGGGTATTATCACCTCTTTTGCCGGCGCGCCGCTTTTTCTGTTTTTACTGCTGCAAAGGAGAAGCTGATGCTCTCGGTAAATCAACTTTCCTTTGGATATGGTAAAAAACAGGTGTTGCAGGATATAAGCTTTAACCTGCAAGCAGGTGAATTGACTGCTGTTTTGGGGATGAACGGAGCCGGTAAATCAACCCTGCTTAAAATTATCTCAGGACTTTTAAAACCCTCGGCTGGTGAGCTGCTGCTGGAAGATAAGTCGCTGCACAAATTTAGCAAAAAACAGCTCGCCTGCAAAATTGGCTATCTGCCCCAAAATGTTTTGTCAATGGATTGCACGGTGTTTGAAGCTGTACTGATCGGACGTAAGCCTTATTTTAGCAGCCATCCTGCAAAAGAAGATTTACAGGAAACAGCCAGTATTTTACAGCTTACCGGACTGGCAGATTTTGCCGACCAACAGATGCTGCACCTTTCCGGCGGAGAGCTGCAACGGGTAGCCATTGCCCGCACTCTGGCGCAAAAACCATCACTTTTATTAATGGATGAACCGATAAACCATCTGGATATCCGCAGCCAGCTTGATATTATGGCTCTTGTCCGCCAACTGGCTGTCAGATTTAATATTACTGTCCTGATTGTGATGCATGACCTGAACATTGCCTTACGTTTTTGTGATAACTTTATCCTGATGGGTGAAGGCAGACTGTACGCATCCGGCGGGCGTGAAGTGATTACCACTGATGCCATTGCAGATATTTACCGGTTGCAGGCAGTTTTGCACAATCAGAATGGACTGCCACTGGTGATTCCGTGCCCTGTAAATGAGCCGTCAGTTTTGTGATATTTTGAGATTCTGCTGGGGCACGGCACGCCGTGCCCGTACATTTAATTTTGTAATTTCATATTTATCGTAGGGGCATGGCGTGCCATGCCCAGGTTTATACAAATATTCACCGGAGGTTTAATCTATGAAATCCTGGAAAAAGTTTAAGGAAAATCTTTACCACAGCCCAAAGCTTGGCCTTTGGATTGACAGCAGCAAAATGGACTTTGCCGCTGATTTTTTTACTACAACCGAGCCAGCCATGCAAAAAGCTTTTGCAGGTATGGCTGACCTTGAAGCTGGTGCCATAGCCAATCCGGATGAAAAGCGGATGGTTGGTCATTACTGGCTGCGCAATGCAAAGCTTGCACCAACCCCTCAGCTTGCCGATGAAATTGAAGAAACCATCGGCAAAATAAAGGCTTTTACCGCTGATATCCATAGCGGTGCCATTACTGCACCAAATGGAAAACTGTTTAAAAAACTGCTGCTTGTGGGCATTGGTGGTTCTGCCCTGGGACCGCAATTTGTGGCAGATGCCCTTGGCGGTAAAAATGATGCCATGCAACCGTTTTTTCTGGATAACACAGATCCCGATGGCATGGAGCGGGTATTTAATCAAATTGGTGATCTGTCTGACTGCCTGATTATTGTTATTTCCAAAAGCGGCTCCACCAAAGAAACCAGAAACGGAATGTTGGAAGCAAAGGTAGCCTGGCAGCGGGCAGGGCTTGATTTTGCCCGTCAGGCAGTGGCTGTAACCGGTGAGGCAAGCCAGCTTGATGAGCTTGCCATTACGGAAAACTGGCTGGCACGTTTTCCCATGTGGGATTGGGTGGGTGGGCGCACATCCGTAACCTCGGCGGTGGGCTTATTGCCGGCAGCCTTGCAGGGTATTGATATTACAGAACTTCTTTCTGGGGCAGCCTTGGCAGACAGTACTACCCGCAATAATGACACCCGCAATAATCCCGCTGCACTGCTGGCATTATCCTGGCTGCACGGCAGCCGTGGCTGTGGTTTGCGGGATATGGTAATGCTGCCCTACAAAGACCGTCTGCTGCTTTTTTCCCGCTATCTCCAGCAACTGATTATGGAGTCCCTTGGCAAAGACCGCACTCTTGACGGCAAACAGGTTGCACAGGGGCTTACGGTATATGGCAACAAAGGTTCAACAGACCAGCACGCCTATGTGCAGCAGCTGCGTGATGGCGTACATAACTTTTTTGTCACTTTTATTGAAGTGCTGCATGATCGTGATGGCGTAAAAATGGAGGTGGAGCCAGGCATTACCAGCGGTGATTATCTTTTTGGATTTTTGTACGGCACACGGCAGGCACTGGCAGAAAAGGGGCGTGAATCAATAACCATTACGGTGGAGAA
>JAVERM010000181.1:0-3087 GCA_034007105.1 Trichlorobacter sp. | reverse complement strand
CAGGTTGCCGGTGAAGTTTATGTAGCCTTCTTGCGGTGTTTCACGTTGGACAAGACCAACACTACCATATGGTTCTATACGAACATTATAATCACTGACTGTGCTCATACCTTTAATGTTAATGTTTCCCGTATCACTGCTAATCATACCGTTAATAGAAACATCAGCATTACTATTACTACCACCCTTGCCAGTTATGGTTATATTTCCGCCGTTGCTGGTTATTGCTGAATCTAGCACTAAATCAACCCCTGCAAATCCACCTGTAGTGCTTGTACCAGTTATGTATATATTTCCACCATTAGTAGTTATCGTTCCCCCATTTACATCAACGCCTGTACCTTCTTCACTTGTACCAGTTATGGTTATATCTCCACTGTCAACAGTACTTATTGTTGTATCAGACTGAATCCTAATCCCAGCATTTGTTGAAGTAATAGTTATGTCACCTGCTTGATTAGTAATAACGCCTGCATCAACAGGACTACCTAGCATTAAAAGTTCATTTGCAGAACTCCTGCTATTTGTAAATTTAATGTTACCATTTTCTGTATTTGATGCTGTAAAATACCGTACTTCATTACCATCCTTATCAAGTTCAATACCATTTGCAGCTTCAACATCCAGCCAGTTTGCTATTATTTTACCATTTGATTCTTGAGTTATACTGCCTTCTGTCGAAGTAATTTGCACTTTATGTTCGGCAGCTGAACCAGCATCTATACCTGCATTTATTTCACTAGCTATAGTTATGTTACCTTTATTGTTAATTGCTATTGATGCTTCACTAGCTGCTGCTGTATAAACAGCGCCGGTTATTTTAAGTGGTATTGTGTTGGTAAAGGATATTCCACCATATGTTTCGTTAGCAGCTTTAAATTTACTAACTTCATTAGCAGCTTTATCAAGCGTAATACCTGTTTTTGCTGTTACATCCAGCGTACCAACAGTTATTACGCCATTCTCTGTTTGCGTAATTTTACCTACTTCGGCTGTTTGGTTATCTTTACCTGCTTCTAATTTTAAGTTGCCATTTTCACCAGTAATAGCTGCATTTATCTTAATATCATTCCAGGATTCAAGGGTAAGTTTTGTGCCAGAACTCCAGCTAATAGCATCATTAACAGTGATGTCACCGCTATCCCCTGTGCCACCACCGCCAGTAATCTGACAATTTAAACCTGTACAGCTTGGCTGTTCAGATGTCGTCTGGATTGTAACATCATTAGTTTCCAGTGCTGTGCCAACAGCGGATGCTGCAATATCTCCGGAACCATTATCATCACCAATCACAAAATCAACAGGGTCTATCAGCCAGGTGCCGCCATTGGTGTTAATCTGCACACCGTGCAGATCAAGTTTGCCTGCACTGGTTTCCACAAAACCACCGCTGTTTTTACTGCCATCACCTTTGGCAGTTATGCTGCCTCGTGCAGTCAGCTCGCCGGTAACAACACCGTTTTGTGCTGTCATGGCAATAATTTCACCGCCTTTAACACCATTGGCAGAGATGCTGCTGGTTTCGGCAAGCTCTATCTTTTTGGTGGCACGCAGGTAAATTTTACCCCCTGTGCTGGTGGCACTATCGGCAGATATTTTGCCGCTGTTACGCACCACACTGCCGTACATCCCCACCCTGCCCACATCTGCCGCAATGGTGCCCAGGTTTATGGCCTGATCTTCTGGCGCACTTACCACATAGGCTATTTCTGGCGTGGTTTTCTCCACCAGCAAGACTTCCTTTCCGGCAGCCAGCAGCAGATCGCCGTTGGGGGCAGTTATGGTGCCTTTGTTGGTTACATCAGGGGCAATCAGGTAAACCTGTCCACCTTCGGGGGTGGTAATCATCCCCTGGTTTTCAAGCTTGCCGCCAGGGGTACCATCGCCAAACTGCATTTTGCCTGCCAGAAAATCCTGGTTGCTTAAGTTTAAGGTGGATGCCACCAGTCCAGCCACATCAATACGGGCATTGGCACCAATCAGGATACCGTTTTGGTTAATCAGAAACACTCTGCCGTTTGATTGCAATGCTCCAAAAATACGGGAGGGATCACCGCCGGTTACACGGTTTAATACATTGCTGTTGGCAGATTGCTGGATGAAACGGGCAGTTTCATTGGCAGCAATGGAAAAGCTACCCCAGTTGATGATGGCGTTGGGAGAGTTGGTAATGTTCATCATGGTGCCGCTGGTCTGGATGTTGGCAGTGCCATGAATTACCTGGGGATTGGTAGGTAAAGCCGCTGCAAAGGGCGCGAAAAGGGTAAGCAATCCGGCAACAAGGGTTGCCTGCAATGCAGCGGATATTATCCACCTGCCAGCCTTTGGCTTGGTGTGGCTGATGGTTACTGCTGTTGCACCGCCGTTGCTGCTTACTATTTCAGAGACAATAACCCAGGCTGCTTTAACTTTGCTCCAGATCATTTTAAATGTCTTGTTCATGATGGCACCTCTGTTTGATGTATAACTCCTTCCCCTTAGGTTAAGGGAAGGTCGGGTGGGATGATTTTTGATGTTGCTGTTGTTTCATAACTGTCATTACTGTCATTCTGCTCGAAGCGTTAGCGAAGTTGCAGAATCTAAAACCAGATCCTGCGACTAAAGCGCAGGATGACGGCTTTTGGTGCGTAGGGTGACAACCTCTGGTGCGCAGTTGGTCACGGCACGCCGTGACCCTACATTTAACTTCCGTTGCTTCATATTTTATTGTACGGGCATGGCGTGCCATGCCCAGGCAAAATCATCTAACAATACAATCTGCTGCACCGGCACCACTGCCGCTATCCTCGGCAGGTGCTGCGGCAGAACTGCCCACTGAAGGCGGAGGATTAAACGGCACATCCGGTTTTTCCGGCAATACCACCGGTGCGGCTGTTGGGCTGGCAACATAAACATACTGACCTGCCGCAACCGGCACAGTGGTTTGCACACCTTCATTGTTGGTAATCACCACACTGCCATCGGTTACAGCCAGATAAAGACCCGGGTTAAGGTTGCCGCAGGAATCACCCTGGCAGAACTGGGCATCGTAAATAGTACCGCGAATACCGATGGTGGCAGTGGGGGTTTTCATCTTGTAGCTATCCT
>JAVERM010000179.1:0-3123 GCA_034007105.1 Trichlorobacter sp. | reverse complement strand
CTTGGTTTCTGGATGGATTTCAAGGGGATGTTTATGGTGGTGGGCGGTGTGGTTTTTATCGCCGGCATCTGGGCAGCAACAAAAGATCCCACCCATAAAAGCATACCGCCGCAAAAGCTGAAGATGTTTATGAAAAAACGTTACTGGCTATACTATGCGCTTACTTTTCTTTCTGGTGCAAGGCGGCAGATTTACATGGTTTTTTCCATGTTTTTAATGGTCAAGATTTTCCATTTTACCGTGCAGACCATAACCTTGCTCTTTATCATCAATAACCTGATTAACTGGCTGATCAACCCGATGATTGGTCGCGCAATTAACGCATTTGGCGAGCGCACCCTTTGCACAGTGGAGTATGCCGGCGTGATTGCTGTTTTTCTGACCTATGCCTATACTTCATCCAAATGGGTGGTTTTTGCGGTATATATTGTTGATTATGTTCTGTTTAACTTTGCCATTGCTGTGCGTACCTATTTCCAGAAAATAGCTGACCCGGAAGATATTGCCCCCACTTCGGCGGTGGGTTTCACCATCAACCATATTGCTGCTGTGTTTTTACCGGCTTTAGGCGGGTTTTTGTGGATGATTAACTACCGCATTCCGTTTTTAATGGGCGCAGCACTGGGGGTTGTTTCCCTTATATTGACCCAGTTTATGCGGGTGCCACAGAAAGAAGCTTCAGCCTGATGCTTAACCCAAGGGGAGGAGCTATAGGCGATGTCATCCTGCGCTTTAGTCGCAGGATCTAGGAGCCTGTCGGACTTACCCGTTCGTAGCGAGGGAAAGTCCGATTTGAGGCAGTTTTTCCGGTTTTACGAGGAGAATAGCCAGCTATTTGACGAGAAAAAGCGGGAAAAATGACCAAATCCGGCTTTTCAGCAGCAGAACAGCGGTAAGTCCGACAGGCTCCTAGTTTTTAGATTCTGCAAGTTCGCTGACGCTTCCTGCAGAATGACGATAATGGGGAGTTATGAAAAACGACATGAATTTAACCAACTCAGGAGGTAATTAAATATGTCTGAAAACAAAGCAGAGCAGCAGGATAATCAGCCTGAAGGTGCGATTATTGAAGATGCAACGGCTGTTGAACCGGAATCCACAGAGCAGGTTGAAAATAACGGGGCTGATGCTGATATTAGTGAAGAGCTGCCGGATGGCACTGATGCAACAGATGATGTTGCAGAAGCTGCCATAACCGAAGATACCCAAAGCGCGGCTGGCGAACAGGATGAAACAGCGAAACACCTGCAACAGCTTTCAACGCTGCTACACACAAATTACGAAAAAACCGAGCAGCTTGCCAATGATGTAATTGCCCTTTCCGGTCTTACACAGGAAACAGCCGTGGCAGTGGGTGAGCTTTCCCTGCGCACCCAGAAAATATCTGACGACATAGAGCAATCTGCCGACAACCTGCGTGCCAGCCGTTTAAGCAACATCATCTCCCCTGTTTTTCTGGCAATTTCATTGGTGGTGCTGCTTATCCTGCTGATCAGCAGTTTTATCCTTGCCAGCCACCATAAACGTTTGCAGGAAAGGCTGGACAAGGTATCCCAGATGGCAATCAGTGCGGTTGAGCAACAAAACCAGAAAATGGCTGCCTTTGATGCCAATTTTGAAGAGCAGCTTGGCAACCAGATTAAAACCGTGCGGGATACGGTGGGCAAGGATTCATCCCGCAGCAAACTTAACCGCCTGCGCCAGGGCAACCAGGAAAGGAAACTGGTTCGCAGCAGTAACGGCGACTGGCTGCTGTCAGGCACCAAACAGGAGCTGGTTACTGATCAAGAAACCATTGATGCCCTTAATGCTGCCTTTGAAAGATCAGGCAGACCGCTGGTACCGCCCAAAGGGATGCCGCCCCACAGTGTGGCAACCTACCTGAAGGCAGATGGCAGGGGCGGCACCGAGCTTGTGGTTACAAAAGAAGCAGTGGCAGAAGCACAGCCGGAAAAAGCTGAAAAACCGGCAGTAAAGAAAGGTAAATAATACATTGTCTGCGGATAAACCAACCGTATGTATCATCGGCGCCGGGCTTGCCGGCTGTGAAGCAGCATGGCAGGCTGCCAGCCGTGGCTTAAAGGTGCGGCTTTACGAGATGAAGCCCCACAGATTTTCACCTGCCCACAGTATGGCAGACCTTGCCGAGCTGGTCTGCTCCAACTCGCTTCGTGGTGCTGATCTGGGCAATGCAGTGGGGCTTTTAAAGGAGGAGCTGCGGCGGTGCGGCTCGTTAATCATGCAGGCTGCCGATGCAACCAGCATCCCTGCCGGCGGTGCCCTGGCTGTTGATCGCCATGAATTTTCCCGCTGGATAACCAGCCGTATTGAGGCACAGGAAAACATCAGCCTGATACGGGAGGAAATAACCAGCCTGCCAGTTGGCAGCGACCTGACAGTGGTGGCAAGCGGTCCCTTAACCAGTGACAGTCTGGCAGAAGACCTGGGCAAACTGGTTGGTGACCGGCTTTATTTTTACGATGCCATTGCCCCGATTGTTACTGCCGAATCACTGGATATGACCGTAATCTACGCTGCTTCCCGCTATGGTAAAGGCGACGGTGATGATTATCTTAACTGTCCGCTGGATAAAGAACAGTACGATGCCTTTGTGGCAGCACTGTTGGCAGCAGACAAGGTAAAAGCCCGTGATTTTGAGCAGATATGCCACTTTGAAGGCTGTATGCCCATTGAAGAAATGGCAGCCCGCGGTGCAGACACCCTTTGCTTTGGACCGATGAAACCGGTTGGGCTGCCTGATCCCAAAACCGGCAAAGAACCTTACGCAGTGGTGCAGTTGCGGGCAGAAAACAGCAGCAAAACCCTCTACAACCTGGTGGGTTTTCAGACCAAAATGACCTGGCCGGAACAACGGCGGGTTTTACGGATGATTCCCGGGCTTTTACAGGCAGAATTTACCCGCCTGGGGGTGATGCACCGCAACACTTTCATCAACTCCCCTGCGCTGTTGCTGCCAAGCCAGCAGCTGAAAAAAGCCCCGCACATTATCTTTGCCGGACAGATTACCGGCGTGGAGGGCTATGTTGAATCAGCGGCTTCCGGTTTTCTGGCAGGATTAACCCTGGCAGCTTTGGCTGACAACAAGACACTGCCACAGCCGCC
>JAVERM010000031.1:0-20990 GCA_034007105.1 Trichlorobacter sp. | reverse complement strand
CCACTGGTCTGTCCAGACGATGTACCATTCCCAGAAAAACCTGCCCTGGTTTGTTGTAACGTTTTTTCAGCCAGCTTTTGCCCAGCTCAAGCAGGGTGATATCGCCTGTTTTATCCCCCTGCACCAGCAGACCTGCCGGTTTGTAAAGAGCCAGCAGGTGGTTGTCTTCGTAAAGCAACGGCCATTTTGGCGTAAAAAAATAATTTTCCATCTGTTTGGTGGTGTCAAAGGTCAAGTTAATCATCCGTTGGGGTTATGCACCGGATTTCAGCATCCCAGCCGCTGCCGCAGGTATGCTGTAAATGGTACGTTAAACTCATCACGTTTCAGTGCCAGATCAACCGTAGCTTTCAAAAACCCCAGTTTGTCACCGCAGTCGTGTCTTTCTCCTTCAAAAAGGCAGCCGTATATTTTTTCTTTTTCAGACAACTGCCTGATGGCATCAGTTAACTGAATCTCGCCACCTCTGCCAGGTTCTTGCTGCTCCAGAAGCGGAAAGATGGTCGGGGTAAGGATATAGCGACCTATAATCGCCATATCAGAAGGAGCTTCTTCCTGCTTTGGTTTTTCAACCATATCGGTTACTTCCACCACTTGTCCGAAAATGTTGCTGGCAGCAACACAGCCGTAGGATGATATCTGTTCCATCGGTACTTTTTCCAGTGCCAGCACGCTGCTGTGGTGTTCTTCATATACATCAAGCAACTGCTTCAGGCATGGTTTCTGGCTGTCAATAATGTCATCTCCCAGAAGTACGGCAAAAGGTTCATTGCCGATGAAATCCCTGGCACAAAGGATGGCGTGTCCCAGTCCCAGTGCTTTTTTCTGGCGCACATAGTAAATATCCACCATGTCAGCGATGTCACGGATTTCTTGTAAGGTGGTGTCACTACCTTTTTCCTGCAGGTGATTTTCCAGCTCGGGCGAAAGGTCAAAGTGGTCTTCAATGGCTCTTTTGGTACGGCCGGTTACAAAGATAATCTGGGTGATTCCGGCAGCCACTGCTTCTTCCACCACATATTGCACCAGTGGTTTATCAATTAAAGGCAGCATCTCTTTTGGTGAAGATTTTGTAGCAGGCAGAAAACGAGTGCCAAGGCCGGCTACAGGGAAAACAGCTTTGCGGACTTTCATTTTATTGCAGTCTCCTTTCGGCTGATTCCAGTGTGTTTTGCAGCAGCATGGCAATGGTCATTGGTCCCACGCCGCCAGGTACCGGAGTGATGGCAGAAGCATGCTCTGCGGCAGTGGCATACTCCACATCGCCCACCAGTTTTTTATCAGCCACACGGTTAATCCCCACATCAATCACCACGGCACCAGGTTTTATCCAGTCACCTTTTACCATTTCTGCCTTGCCCACGGCAGCGATAACAACATCGGCACGGCGGACAACTTCAGCCAGGTCTTTGGTGCGGGAATGGCAGACAGTTACTGTTGCATGGCGTGCCAGGCACATCAGTGCCACCGGCTTGCCAACAATGTTGGAACGCCCCACCACCACAACTTCCTTACCGGTCAGGTCGTAACCGATTTCATCCAGCATCACCATTACGCCATAAGGGGTGCAGGGCTGAAAAGTGGGCTTGCCGATTGCCAGACGACCAACGTTAAAGGGGTGAAAACCATCGGCATCTTTATCTGGCGATATTGCTTCCAGCACCTTGTCGCTATCAATATGATCAGGCAGCGGCAGTTGCACCAGTATGCCATGTACGCGGTCATCGGCATTAAGTTGTGCAATTAATTTCAGCAGCTCTGCCTCTGTGGTGGATGCAGGCAGTTCATGATCAGCGGAATACATTCCCAGCTCAAGGCAGTTTTTCTTTTTCATGCCCACATAAACCTTGCTGGCTGGATCATCCCCCACCAGCACCACTGCCAGCCCCGGGGTTATCCCCTTGTTTTTCAGCTCTGCAACTTTAATCCCGATTTGCTGCCGCACTTTGGCTGCAATGGCTTTGCCATCGATTATTTTTGCTGCCATTTCATACCTCCAGTTGTTCTGATGTTAATTTTTTAATTTGCAATCAGGTTGTTAGTCCTGTGTATCATTTTTACGCAGTCTGATTCAACAGAACAGACATCAGGTGGTTGTTTATCAGATTACTTTACAGAGGTGCAACATGCCTGTAACATGCAGACGGTTAATATTGATGCGTTGAACTGAAAAGAAGGAGATGCTGATGTTTGGACTGAAACCGAAAGAAGAGAAGTTTTTTGAGATGTTTCGGCAAATGGGTACCATAATTACAGAAGGTGCCAGGCAGTTAAAGGAAATGCTGGATGATTACGTTGATCCCGTGGCCAGCCAGCGTCAGATAAAGGATACTGAGCATAAAGGGGACAGTCAGACCCATCTTATTATTAAAACCCTTAACAAAACTTTTATTACTCCGCTGGATCGTGAGGATATATATGCTTTGGCATCCAAGCTGGATGATATCCTTGATCTTATTGATGCTTCAGCCCAGCGTTTTGTTATGTACAATGTTGAAAAGCCAACCCAGGCATCCCAGGAGTTGGCTTTTATTATTCTTAAATGCTGCCAGACCGTGGAACGAGCTTTAAGTCACCTGGGCGGTAATTTTGAAGATATTAACAACTGCTGCGTAGAGATAAATGCACTTGAAAACGAAGCAGACAGGGTTTGCAGGGGTTCAATCAGCCGGCTTTTTGCTGAAGAAAAAGATCCGATTAACCTGATTAAATGGAAGGAAATCTACGAAACCCTGGAAAAGGCCACAGACAAGTGTGAAGATGCTGCCAATATTCTGGAAAGCGTGGTGGTGAAACATGCCTGAAATGGCAATTGTACTGTTGGTGATGGTGGTGGTTGCCACACTTGTGTTTGATTATATAAACGGCTTTCATGATACTGCCAATGCCATTGCCACCTGTGTTTCCACGCGGGCTTTATCGGTGCGTACAGCAATTACTATGGCTGCTGTACTTAATTTTGTGGGTGCCATGGTCTCTACAAAAGTTGCCACCACCATCGGCAAGGGGATTGTGGATGCCACAGATGTTACGCAGCTGGTTATTTTTGCCGGTGTAATGGGGGCGATTATCTGGAACCTGATTACCTGGTATTATGGTATTCCGTCTTCTTCTTCCCATGCCATTGTGGGGGGGATTGCAGGGGCAGTTATTGCCAGTTCGGGAACGGCAACCCTGCACTGGTCAGGGCTTAAAAAAATTGTGCTTTCCCTGGTTTTGTCACCCATACTTGGTGTTTTTGTCGGGTTTTGTTTTATGCTGCTTCTGCTTTGGTTATTCCGCAATAAAATGCCTGGCAGTATCAATAGCGGGTTTCGGCGTATGCAGATAATGTCTGCTGCTTTTATGGCTTTTTCCCACGGCACCGCTGATGCACAAAAGTCAATGGGTATCATCACCATGGCACTATTGGCCTATGGCGCAATACCTACCTTTGATGTGCCCACCTGGGTAAAAGTTGCCTGTGCCACTGCCATGGGGCTTGGTACAGCAGCGGGTGGTTTGCGGATTATCAAAACCGTTGGCAAGGATTTTGTAAAACTGCAACCTATTCATGGGTTTTGTGCAGATATCACCTCAACCACAGTTATACTTGGTGCTGCATCTGTTGGCATGCCTGTAAGTACGTCCCATGTGGTGACCTCTGCCATTATGGGAGTTGGTATCTCCAAGCGGCTTTCTGCTGTAAACTGGAATATAGCCAAAAAGGTGGTTTATGCCTGGTTTCTGACCATTCCGGCATCGGCATTGGTTGCATTTCTTACTTATCAGGCTTTGGTGCCACTGTTTGGCAAAGTCTGACTTTTGCGGGTGAGCAATGTCTCTTGATGATAAAAAAATTCTTTCAATTGTAGGGCACTTAACCGAGCTGCGCCGCCGTCTGATTATTATTGTAATCGCTGTGCTTATCGGCATGGGTATATCCTGGGGGCTTGCCAATTCAATTCTTGTTTATATTGAAAAGCCGCTGACCAGCGTAACCTATATTGATGCAACCAAGCTGAAAGTTTACCGATATCTGCAACAAAACTATCCTGCCATTTACCGGATGGGGGATATGGAAAAAGAGCTTAATCAGCCCAAAAAACAACATGCCCTTAATTATACAAAACCGCTGGAGCCGTTTTTTGTGCAATGCAAAATATCAGCAATTGCCGGTTTTGTGCTGGCACTACCGGTGGTTTTCCATCAGATATGGGCATTTGTGGCACCAGGACTTACCCGTAAAGAACGTCGTCTGGTGGTTCCTTTTATGATGATCGGCACCATTGCCTTTTGCATTGGTGCTTTTTTCTTTCTCACCACGGTCTGGCCGTTTATCATCAACTTTTCACTTTCATACGAAAGCGAAGGGTTGCGCAGCTGGCTGTCCTTATCTGCATACGTTGATTTCTGCCTGCGCCTGATTTTAATGTTTGGTCTGATGGCTGAACTGCCGGTTATAACCCTGCTTTTATCCCGCTTTGGTCTGGTCAGTTACAAGTTTATGGCTTCAAAACGTAAATACGCGCTGCTGGCAAGCTCTATTGTGGCTGCCTTTCACTCTGATCTGGTGACCATGTTTGTGATTATGATCCCGATGTATATGATGTATGAGGTGAGTGTCTGGGTTGCCCGGATTTTTGGCAGGAAAAGGCAGCCAGCTACGCCTTGAACTTTGTTTCTGTGCCTGCCAGTAAACGGCTGATGTTGGCGTGATGCTTGTAAATGACAATGGCAGAGATGATAGCAGTGGCAACCAGCAGTTGGTTGCTGTGGGGGGTAATCAGGATGAAAAGCGGCATTGCTGCCGCTGCAATGATGGAGCCAAGGGAGATGTAACGCCAGATTGCCACCAGTAACAAAAACACTACCAAAGCCACTAACACTGCCAATGGTGCCAATGCCAGGTAAACCCCGAGCGCGGTGGCAACTCCCTTACCACCCTTAAACATCAAAAATACCGGAAAAACATGTCCACAAAAAGCAGCAAGACCGATCCATGCCTGTCCGGGTTCTGCCATGCCTGCCAGTTTATACGCCAGCAGTACTGGCAAAAAGCCTTTCAGGCAATCACCAACCAGGGTAATGATACCAAGTTTACGTCCGGCAGTGCGGTAAAGGTTGGTGGCACCGATATTGCCGCTTCCTTCCTTGCGTACATCAATACCTTGCAACCTGCCCAGTAAAAGTCCGGTGGGGATGCAGCCAAGCAGATAGGCTGCGATGATCCAGGCGGTTAAGCTCACGGTTTTTCAGCCAGCATTTTACGTGCTTCTCCCAGATACCTGCTATCCGGATATTCCCGCACCAAACGGGCAAGTGTTGTACGCATCTTGTCTGCGTCTTTAAGCTCTTTGTAAGAGCGTGCCAGGTAGATCAGGGTTTTATCATGACCGGTATAGTCCGGAAAATTGGTCAGTGCCAGCTCCAGACGACCTGCTGCTGCCTTGTAATTATCTGTTCGATAGTAAAAACGCCCGACATATATTTCGTAATCAGCCATTTTACCGCGGCAATCTGCAATCTTTTCCTCCACCTTGGCAACGTACTCTGATGCAGGATATTTGCGGATAAACTCCTTAAACAGTGCTAAAGCGTTTTTTACAGGTGTCTGGTCGGTATCAATGCTTTCAATCAGATTGTAGCTGGCAAGCCCCTGACGGTAGAGGGCAAATTGTGCCAGTTCATGGGTTGGGTGCAACCTGCGGAAATCTTCGTAGGCTGTGGCAGCTTCAATATATTCCTGATCCAGAAAATAGGCATTGGCAATGCCGATTTCAGCTTTGGTATCCAGCTCCTGATCAGGAAAAGTTTCCCGTACCTGCTTCCATAGCTCTACAGCTTTGCCATAGCGACTCTTCTGGAAAGCGGTTTCACCTTCTGCATAAAGCTGTTCCGGTGCTTTTTCCGGCTTGGGGGCAGAGGCACAGCCGGCAAAGGTGGTTAGCGCAGCAAGCAGCAAAATACACAGCAGTTTTGGTGTTTTCATCCCAGTTCTCCGGCTTGCAGGATAGATGGCAGCCTGGTGGCTAACCGAGCGATGATGTCATGATTAAGCCACAACACTGGCTGTTCTGTACTCCATGATGCCTGTATCATCAGATGGCCTGTGGCGCGGAATACCACTGCGGACAGCAGTGCGCAGATCAACTGTTTCTGGTCGCGGTGCATGGAGATAAGGCTTGCAGAGGATGAGAGCATAAGCTCCATCTGCTCTTTGGTTGAGTGCTGCGGCCAGCCTGCAAAATCAAGGCTTTCACTGATTAACGGGTTGTTCAGATATTTGCCGGCTTCTGTCAGCAGGCTGTCCAGTGTATTGCCATCGCCAAGCAGGTTCTGGCAGCTGGCTTCCAGCAGGGCTGCTGCCTCTTTGCCAACTTCTTTTCTGATGGCAGACAGCAATGGATAAAGTGATATTTCCACACCCAAAAACAGGGCGCTGGAGTTGGTAAGGATTTCCGGACAGTTAAATACAGTGACGTTTATCCCTTCCTTGCGCCCGTTTGCAGCATGTTGCTCCAGCAGCATTTTGGCATAACCTTGCAGGTAAGGGGTGTAGGACTGCCAGCAATATTCACTGCTTTTAAGGATTCCGGTGCCGTGGTATCCGTAGGCTGTGTAGGCTGCCCGACCACCGGCAGCGGTCAGTTTTTGTCGCAGTGGTGCAGAAACTTCCAGCAACTGCTGTAAGGTGTTGGCCGTAACTTCGTTAAAGCTGGCATCACAAAGCCTGCCAAGGTCGCTTTGCCAGAAAGTTTCTGAAGACAGGTACTTATCGCCGCTACCTTTAAATACACGGTTTAAAAGTGGCATAAACAGACGGGCGCGGGGAATTCCGCCAGCCATGGTGTGGGCAAAAATCACGTTGCCACCGGCAGGAATCTGTTGCTCAAGTTCTGCCATTACCTGTGTCAGATTGGCTTTAAAACGTGCTCTACCAGCTTTTTGTGCTTGCTGGATAAACTGGCTATCAAAGTTCACACTATCCCAGGCATCTGCTTTTACTTTTTTCAACTGTTCGGCAATGGAGGGCTGACCATCAACAGATTCCATATCAAAACCGGCTTCCAGCGGGATATTGATTACCTTGCCACCCAGCAATGCTTCAGCTTCAGTCAGTTCTTCATTATTCAAAGGGCGTAAACTGCCATTGTTTTCGCGGCGACCTACGGTTGTTCCAATTATGGTCATGCCCAGCCGTTTTGCTTCATCAATCAGTCCGTTGGCATAGCCGCGGCCAAAAAGCTCGCCGATTAATACCAGGCAATCACCGGCTTTGTAGCCGGCAGCTTCCGGTAGTTCAGTCATTGGTTTGTATTCAGTCATGGTGTGGGACTCTCCTTTGCAAATGAAACAAAATAGATAGCATAAAACAGGTAAACATTAAACTCAAATCACCATGACAAAACCATTGTTTAAGTGATATTTTATACAGATGAACGAATAATAAAAGTGAGATAGATATGAACAACAGTTTAATAACCCTTGGTCATGGCAGTGGCGGAATTTTATCCCACAAACTGATTTCAGACCTGATTCTACCAATAATTGCAAAGGGTAATGCAGAGCAAAATGATGCTGCTTTGCTGGAGTTTCATAGTAAAAAACTGGCTTTTACCACCGATGGTTATGTGGTAGATCCTCCTTTTTTTCCTGGTGGCAGTATCGGCTCAATGGCAGTGCATGGCACGGTAAATGACCTGGCAATGATGGGAGCGCGTCCCTGTTGGTTAAGCTGTGCCCTGATTATGGAGGAAGGACTGGAAACGCAATTACTGGAGAAAGTCCTTGCTGATATGCGTACTGCTGCTGATGAAGCTTCTGTGCAGATTGTCACTGGAGATACCAAGGTTGTGCCAAGAGGGAAGGCAGACAGGATATTTATTACCACCTCTGGCATAGGTGTTGTTGAACATAACTTTAACATCCATGGTGGTGCTGCTCGTCCTGGAGATAGTATAATCCTGTCCGGCAGCATAGGTGACCATGGTATGGCTGTGATGGCAGCAAGGGAAGGTTTGCCCCTTGATGGTGTTAAAAGCGATTCTGCACCGCTTTGGTCGCTTGTGGCAGAGATGCTGGATGAAGCTGGTGAAGCATTGCACATATTGCGTGACCCTACCCGTGGTGGTGTTGCCACTACCCTTAAAGAGCTGGCATTGCAATCCGGCGTGCTTTTTACAATTGATGAATCTGCACTGATTATCAAGCCACAGGTGCGCGGATTTTGCGATCTGCTTGGTTTTGATCCCCTTTACGTTGCCAATGAAGGCAAGCTGCTGGCCTGTGTGGCAGAAGAAAAAGCAGAAAAATTGCTGTTACGTATGCGCAAGCACCCACTGGGCAGACAGGCAAGTATTATCGGTAAAGTGGAAGATGGAGAGCCAGGTCGGGTGAGGATGCGTACAACTGTGGGAGGGATGCGGTTGGTGGAGATGTTGGCAGGGGAGCAGTTACCACGAATTTGCTGATTCAACTCCATTTAAAGTGTGGGATATATGCAAACTAAAAACAGCGATTTAATGCAGGACAAGCTGCAAAAGCAGGCGGTTATGGTCAGTTATCTGCTGGCTTTGCTGGCAGTGCCGCTTGTGCTTGAATTTCACCTTTTGCCTTCAGTTTTTTCCGGTCTGGCTGTCTATGTTCTGACCATCAGGCTTTCAACACGTTTTTTAAGTAAAATGGATAGCAGTGCCCGCGCTGTATCCCTTGTGCTGATTGCCACCACAATAGTAACAACTTTAACCCTTGTTGCCTTTGTACTTTGGTCAGCGCTGGGGATGGGGCAGGGTATGTCTGCACTTTTTGCCAAATCAGCAGAGGTTTTAGACTCCATCCGGCGTACCTTGCCACCGTTTATGGCTGCCATGCTGCCGGATAACCTGCATGAACTGCGGGAAGAGGTGGTGCTGCTTTTACATGAACATGGCAAAAACCTGTCCAGCGTGGGAGCCAGTGGAGCCAGAACCTTTATCTACATTCTTTTTGGCATGATTATCGGCGGGCTGCTGGTTATGAACCATATAGACCATCACAAACCGCGCCGTCCGCTGGCAGCGGCATTACACGGGCGTTGCCAGAATCTTGCCGGTGCCTTTGACAGGATTGTCATTGCCCAGGTTAAAATATCTGCCTTCAATACTTT
The DNA here is from genome assembly GCA_034007105.1 of Trichlorobacter sp. Taxonomy (GTDB): domain Bacteria; phylum Desulfobacterota; class Desulfuromonadia; order Geobacterales; family Pseudopelobacteraceae; genus Trichlorobacter. The sequence continues at coordinate 11,863 of JAVERM010000031.1, read as the reverse complement.
TCTTACCAGCATATACCTGTTGCTGGTCTTGCCGATTTTTGGTGTCAGGCTTCCCCTTGTGTCGGTTTTGATACCACTTACATTTATTACCGGACTGCTGCCGATTGTTGGCAACATACTTTCCAATACTGCCATTGTGTTGATAAGCTTTTCTGTTTCAGCCACAGTTGCTGTCTCTTCGCTGCTTTTTCTTGTGATGATTCACAAACTTGAATACCTCGCCAACGCAAAAATAGTAGGGGGAGAGGTGCAGGCAAAAACCTGGGAGCTGCTTTGTGCCATGCTGCTTATGGAGGCAGTGTTCGGGATTCCCGGGATTGTTGCAGCACCAGTGGTTTATGCCTGGCTGAAGGTGGAGCTGAAACTGCAAAACCTGATTTAGTTTCCAAATGAAAACGATTTAAGGAGCTTCCACAGATGGCAAAAGAGAAAACACCGGTAACTGCGGCAGTCCGTTTTTTAAGGGCTGCAAAGGTGCAGTTTACTGATCATCTTTACAGTTATGAGGAAAAAGGCGGTACAGCTGTTTCTGCCTGCCAGCTGGGTGTTGATGAGCATTGTGTAATCAAGACCCTGGTTATGGAAGATGACAACAAAAACCCCCTTGTTATCCTTATGCATGGAGATATGCAGGTTTCCACCAAAGAGCTGGCGCGGGTAATGGGTGTCCGTTTTGTGGAGCCGTGCAAGCCGGAGGCAGCGCAAAAGCACACCGGTTATCTTGTGGGTGGCACTTCACCTTTTGGCACCAGGACAAAGCTGCCGGTATATATGGAGCAGACTATTGTACAATTGCCTGAAATTTATATTAATGGTGGCAAGCGGGGGTATCTGGTGGGGATGAATCCGGCTGATCTAGTGAGTGTGCTGCAACCGCATCTGGTAAGTGTTGGTTATAAGTAGGGAGAGAAAAGCCGTGCTGCACTGTCGCGAAGCCGTACCGGCAGTGAACGACCATCAGCTTCGGTAAGTGTAATCTGTTTTGATGCAGCGATTGTTTCATCAAAATGATTACTCAGGTTTGTCGCCAGTTTGCGATCAAACACAGAGAGATTAAGCTCAAAATTAAGGCGCAGACTGCGGGTGTCCCAGTTGGCAGAGCCTATGAGGCACCATAAATCATCAACTACCACAAGCTTTGTGTGGGCAAAGGGGGCTGGCTGTTCGTAAATATGGATATCATGTGCCAGCAGCTCCCAATAGGATGCACGGCTTGCCCAGGCAACAAAGGGCAGGTTGTTTTTGGCAGGCAGAACAATCTGGATTTCTGTTCCTCGTAATGCTGCTGTTATCAATGCGGTAATCATGGGGCGATCCGGCACAAAATAAGGTGTCATAATCCTGATTCTGCGCCGTGCAGAATCCATGGCACCATGCAGCAATGTTTCCAGTTTTCTGATTTCACTATCCGGTCCATCGGCAATGGCACGTACAAAGGCACTGCCTGCAAAATCATTGTCAGGGAAAAGTCCTGCCCCTTCAGGTATCTGTTCTGAAATAAAATACCAATCCTCAAGAAATATCCGCTGCAAATCTGCCACAGCAGGTCCTTTAATACTAAAATGTATGTCACTGGTGGCTTTTCCTGGAGGTGCCATTTGCAGGCAGTGGTTGGTGCGGATGTTCATGCCGCCGGTAAAGGCGGTCAGCCCGTCAGTTACCAGCAGTTTGCGGTGGTTGCGCAGGTTGATGAAAGGGGCTTTATGCAGTGGGAGATAATGGCGGATATCAACATCACTGTCTTTTAGTGCTTTGCGGGCAGTATGTTTACTGTAACGCTCTCCCATTGCATCAACAATAACCCTTACTTTTACACCCCGTGCTGCTGCATTGGTCAGGGCAACAATAAATTTGCTGCCTGCACCGTCACCATCGAAAATGTAACTGCAAAGATGCACAGTATATTGTGCATTGTTTATGGCAGCCAGCATGGCAGGGTAGGCGGTCTCACCATTGTGGTAAGCTTCAATGCTGTTACCGCCTGTTATACCCAGCCTGGTAACCTTGCTGCTTAGTACCTCGATTGCCAGTAATGAGTTGTAGGGCACTGGCAACAAGGTTGAGGCAAGCTGTTGCGGGCATAATACTTCCGGTACATCTCCTTTGTTGGATTTCCATTGCAATGCGCGGCGTGTAATCCGGTTTACCCCCAAAAGCCAGTATGTAAGCGGACCAATTACTGGCAAAAGTAAGGTAATGGAAACCCACAGCAAGGCTGCGCGGGGATCCTTTTTTTTAAGAAGTGCATGGCTGGCTGCAAAAAGACCGCAGGCAAAAACAGCCGGCAGAATGATTTTACCGTCAGCATAATCCAGCAGTGTAATGAATTTATTCCAGGTCAACCAGAACCTCGTTGTTCTCAATGCGTACAGGATATATTTTCAAGGTGCATTCAGGATGTTCCTTGCAGCTGCCGTCATGCAGTTTAAAGCGATAGCCATGACGCTGGCATGAAAGGTAATCTTCCTTAACCATGGAAACCGATGCCAAAGGTGCTCCCTGGTGTGGACATTCGGATTCAACCGCATGGATGGTACCTTTGTGGTTAATCAGTAAAACCTCCTGCCCATCCACCACAAACAGTTTCTTGCCACCTGCCGGCACATCACTAACTTTTGCTACAAAGGTCATGGTTCACCTCCCTGATTGAATTATTTTTTTGCTGCAAATGCAATTGCACATCTATACACAAAACAGCTGTAGATGTCCAAGGCATCTGAAAACCGGAAACAGTCAGGAGCCTGTCGGACTTACCACTATTCTGCTGCGGAAAAGCCAGATTTGGTCATTTTCCCTGCTTTTCCTCGTCAAATAGCTGGCTATTCTCCTCGTAAAATCAGAAAAACTGCCTCAAACCGGACTTTCCCTCGCTACGAAAGGGCAAGTCCGATAGACTCCTAGGTTTTTTACTTGCATTGAGAACAAAGAGGTGCTATACATCTCTTCTATTTTTGCCCAGGTGGTGGAATTGGTAGACACGCAAGATTCAGGTTCTTGTGCCCGCAAGGGTGTGCTAGTTCGAGTCTAGTTCTGGGCACCAGTCATCAGCCCTAAGTATTTGATACTTAGGGCTTTTTTCTTTTTCTGAAGCTCCCCATTAACATCTGGTTCATATACAGAATCTATATAAGCCCTTGTAAATATCAAGTATCTGACCAAGTCGTGCGCGGAACAGGTCACATTGAGCAGAAACCAGAGATTTTGATTGCGCGAAATCACCGGAAATTTCATGAAAGACTAAATAGGCATGTTACTTTGCTCTCTTGTTAACATTTCCCACCAATTTCAATATACATTCCCTAAGCTCACCATTCTTAATCCTTCCAAAGGACTGTAAAAGCTGATCTTACTCATACTTCAGCCTTATTTGTTGTACAGGGGTATCGCCAAGAAGTCACTTACAGATACTTTAAGTGGCGATATACTATATCTGAAGGAACGTTTGAGCTTCATATGTCTAAGTAGTGACAGCTTTGTATATGGAAACAAAATGACATCAAATTATGCATCAATTGCTACTGGTGACGGTTTTATCGTTTTAAAGAAATAATAGAGCAGGATGGAATATAGGGGAGATAGAGCTTGTAGACAGTTTGCAACCCTGGCATCAGTTTCAAGCAACATATATAGAATAGGGGGAGTCAATCCCCCTATCTCATTTTAGCCCACCAATCTGTTTGTCGCATCGTAATAAAATGATACTGTTATGGTAGTTCCTTTGTCCTGTTGGCTTATTAGTTCTATCTTTCCGTCATGAACCATAACGATATGCTTTACAATCGCCAGCCCCAGCCCGGTTCCGCCCGTCTTTTTTGAGCGGGACTTATCCACACGGTAAAACCGCTCAAAAACACGGCTTTGCACTTCCTTGGGGATGCCTATACCGGTATCTGAAACAGCAATGCTTATCTGTTCTTTCGTGTTGGTGATATCAACATTTACCGTACCGCCCGGCTTGTTGTACTTGATGGCATTGTCTATCAGATTATAGAACATTTCATACATCAGGGAACGGCTAGCTTTCATGTATATACCTTTGCCGGATACATGAACAATAACCTTGCCTTCAGCTGCTTTCTGTGAAAGCGATGCGATTGTTTCGGCGGCGGTGGCGGCTAACTCCACATCCTCATACAATTCTTGTCTACCGTTTTCGTCGAGCTTAGATAACATCAGAATATCATCTATTAAAGCAATCAGCCGTCCGGCTTCGTCCTTTGCATGACCGTAAAATACCTGTTTGTCATTTTCTTTTATCATACCATTATACAGCATTTCGATGATGGCATATATAGACGTTAGCGGTGTTTTAAGTTCATGGGACACATTAGCTGAAAACTCACGCCGCAATTTTTCAGATTTTGCTTTTTCGGTTATATCCAAAAACAGTACAATTGCGCCGCCTCCACTTACATGACTGAAATATACCCGGTATGTCCTGCCGGTACATTCCATACTCATTTCTCCGGATTCTCCGGCAAGTGCGTCATATACATGCCCGGAAAAATTCACGTCACGCAAAAACTCCAGAATATTTTTACCATCCAGCGTGGAATCCTTTTCAAATATTCGTAAAACGCTCTTATTGGCGGACAGGATAACACCTTGTTTATCAGTGAGTATAATTCCCTCTTTCATGTTGTTCATAATTGCGCTGATTGTATCCGAGCGGTTTTGCAGATCCGAGAGTTGCTCTGCGATATGTTCACGTTGCTTAGCGATTGTCCTTATAAACGGGGCCAGCTCGTCATAAGGGACAGTTAACTTCGATTTAAGGTTTACTTTGTTTATGGGATCTACAATCCTTGTTGTAAGTCTTGCAGCCAACAAATAGTCGAAAATAATCATGACCAGTACTACACCTGCAGCAATTGGCAATATTCCGACAAATACGCCGAATATGCTGCTTGAAGTTTTTGCCACACGCAGCACGTAACCGTCAGTCAGTCTAACCGCATAATAAACTGTTTCTTTTTTCAGGGTGTTAGAAAAACGGGTGCTTTGACCGAATCCTATTGTGAGCGCATTGCGGATTTCATCGCGATCAAGATGGTTTGGCAGGCTTTTCGAGTTTGCCGTGTTATCAAATACTACCGTTCCGTCTGGCATAATAACGGTAACACGCATATCGGAGCTTTTGGTAAAGGTGAGAGCCTCTATCGCAGTTTGCGGGGAGTTGTCAATAAAGGCTTCGGCACGGTTACGAAGCGTTGCCATTGCTGTCATTGAGAACTGACGATAAAATACAAAGCAAAGCGTTATGGAGATAAAGATGAGGCTGACAGAGCTTAGCAGCACCATATTAAGAAAAATACGTTTTTTCAAACGCTAATCCCCAATCTTGTAGCCGACGTTCCGTACGGTTTTAATTGTATTACCATTTTTACCCAACTTATGGCGCAGGGATTTTATGTGCATGTCAACCGTGCGGCTCTCACCGCCATAGTCAAAACCCCACACCCGATCTAATAACCGGTCGCGGCTTAAAACAATTCCCTCGTTTACCATCATGTAGTGCAGTAATTCAAATTCTTTATAGGTAAGGTTGATTTCCTGATCACCCGTCAATACGATGCGTCTGTCGTTTTGTAATGTGATATTGCCAGTCTTGATTTCACTTGGTTTTTCTTCTCTACTTTCGCTCCTGCGGAGTACTGCTTTTACCCTGGATATGACTTCCATTACAGAAAAAGGCTTTGTTATGTAATCGTCCGCACCTAAATCAAGCCCTTTGATACGGTCAAGTTCCGAGCCTTTCGCCGTTAGCATGATAACCGGGACAGGATTTTTCGTTCCCTTATCTCTTAGTTTTTTTAATATGGAAATACCATCTTCGCCTGGAAGCATAATATCCAAAAGCACAAGGGAAGGATTCCCATTTCGCAATCCGGTATAGAACGCCTTGCTGTCCACAAAGCCCTTGACTTCAAATCCTGCCGACGACAACATATACAAAAGCATATCCCTGATGCTGTCATCGTCTTCGACAATATATACAATTTTGCATTTTTTCATTTGCTTCATAATACCTGCGTATCTTTGTGTTTTCCTGTGATGGAAAATATGACCCATTCTGCAATATTCACGGCATGATCACCGATGCGTTCATAGTATTTTGCAATTTGCAGAATGTCTAACGCCTGTTCTCCAGTACCTACATCTTTATGAATAAGCTCAATCAAATCCTTCTTGATGGTTGAAAATAAATCATCCACAACATCGTCATAGTCAATAACCGATTGTGCAAGTCCTAAGTCTTTGTTCACAAACGCATCGATACCGCCTGTTACCATCTTGGCTGCCGCCCTGGCCATCTGTGGTATATGTTCAAGCTCTTTGATAAACTCCTGCCCGTCGAGATACGTACAAAGTTCAGCAATATTGGCAGCTTGATCGCCGATACGCTCCATATCTGTTATCATTTTGAGAGCAGTGGAAATCTGCCGTAAGTCCCGTGCTACGGGCTGCTGATGCAAAATCAGCTTCAGGCAAAGGCTTTCGATTTCTTTTTCCTTTTCATCTATTATGGTGTCATCGGTCACGATTTTTCGGGCGGTGTCTACATCGCGTTCTTGCAATGCTTTTGTCGCTTTCGCAATAGCGTTTTCGATAAGCGCACCCATTTCAATCAGATTATTATTTAATTGTGTCAGTTTTTCATCATAGTGGCTGCGCATTATCCGAACCTCCCTGTGATATAATCCTCTGTGCGTTTGTCCTGTGGCATGACAAACATGGCTTCAGTATCGCCGTATTCTATGACTTCACCAAGTAGGAAAAATGCTGTTTTGTCACTGATTCTCGTGGCCTGCTGCATGTTATGTGTCACAATAATTACACTATATTTCTCACGTAAAATCAGCAGCAGTTCTTCGATCTTGCCGGTGGAGATCGGGTCTAGCGCGCTTGAAGGTTCGTCCATTAACAAAACTTCCGGTGAAACTGCCAAAGCCCGCGCAATGCAAAGCCTTTGCTGCTGGCCTCCCGATAATCCAAGCGCAGGTTTTTTCAGCCTGTCTTTCACTTCGTCCCAAATTGCCGCTCCGCGTAGGGATTCTTCAACGATCTTATCCAGCTCGTATCTTGATTTGGTTCCATGTGTCCGGGGACCAAATGCGACATTATCGTATATGCTCATGGGAAAGGGGTTTGGCTTTTGAAAAACCATGCCAGCACGTTTGCGGAGTGCATTTATATCAATATTCCCATAAATATCTTCACCAAATAGTTTTATATCGCCGGTAATTTTGCATCCTTCGATAAGGTCGTTCATACGGTTTAGTGTTCTAAGTAATGTTGATTTACCGCAGCCAGACGGCCCAATCAGTGCAGTAATTTTTCCAACTTCAATTTCCATGTTAATATTTTTGAGAGCATGGAAATTGCCATAGTGTAGGTTCAAGTTCTTTATATCAAAACAAATCATGCTTTGCTCCCAACCCTTTTAGCGATACGGGCAGATATGGTGTTTATCAGAACGACAATTGTCAGTAGTACAACTGCCGTGGCATAAGCTGCATCCATGTGCAGCCCTTCACGTGAAAGCGTGTACATGTGTACCGATAATGTACGAGCCGAATGCAGCGGGTTTGTTGGTATTTGTGCTACCGTACCAGCAGTGTATATAAGTGCCGCTGTTTCACCTGTGATGCGTCCGATTGCAAGTATAACTCCCGCCAGTACACCTGGCATGGCACTGGGTAAAACAATTCGGAATACTGTTCGCAGTTTGCCAGCACCAAGCCCAAACGCCCCTTCACGATAAGCATCGGAAACAGCTTTGAGAGCTTCTTCGCTTGAGCGTATAATCAACGGCAGGATCATAATGGACAGCGTGAAGGCTCCGGCCAGCATGGAAAAACCCCAGCCCAGTACTGTTACAAAAAATAACAGGCCAAACAATCCATATACTATGGACGGAATGCCGGCCAGGGTTTCAGTTGTTATGCGTATGATCCCGACAGCTTTATTGCCGCGTCGGGCATATTCTGTAAGATAGATCGCCGCAAAAACGCCCAGAGGCACGGCGATAACAAGCGATAGCAGCGTCATAAGCACTGTGGAAATTAGCGCAGGCATTAGCGATACGTTTTCGCTGTTATAAGTAAGTGAGAAAAGTGATGGTTTTATATGGGGAATACCTTTTACAAGAATAAAACCCACAAGAAACAATAGCGTACAGACCGTTATGATAGCTGCCGTCCATGTTATAAAGGCCATGAAGTGTTCAAATGCTTTCTTTTTCATCACCATCTTGACCTGCTTTTGAGAGCGGAGAAGCTAAGGTTGATAATCAGGATAAACACAAACAGTACCACGCCTGTTGCAATCAGTGCCTCGCGGTGTAATTCGGCGGCATAACCCATCTCCAGTACGATATTGGATGTGAGTGTGCGTGCGCCATTGAAAAGTGATACAGGCATACGGGCTTGATTACCCGCCACCATAATAACTGCCATTGTTTCACCTATGGCACGCCCCACACCCAATATGACAGCAGCAAAGACACCTGACTTTGCTGCTGGAAGCAGCACACAGAAAACACTCCTGTAATGCCCTGCACCAAGTGCCAGTGCCCCCTCGTAATAATGTTCCGGTACAGCGCGTATGGCACTTTCGGCAACTCCGATGATAGTGGGTAAAATCATAATCCCCAACAGAATACAGGCGGATAATATGCTGTTTCCGGTAAGTGGTACAATGGCTGCCATACCGAAGAGACCGTATACAACAGACGGGATTCCGGCAAGCAACTCTACCCCCGGCTTAATTGCCCTATATAGCTTTTTAGGGCAAACCCGTGCCAGAAAAACTGCCGCTAATACACCTATAGGTACGCCAATAAGCATTGCTCCCGCTGTGATATACAGACTTCCAAGTATCATAGGGAAGATACCAAACGCAGCGGGTGTGTCTGTTGGTGACCATTCCTGACCAAGCAGGAAGTTGAACAAACCGATTTTTTGCATGGCCGGTATGCCGTTTACTAACAGGAACAGACAGATAAGGGCGATAGCTAGTATAGAGACGAGTGCCGATAGAAAAAATATGGCACTCATAATTTTTTCTTTCAGACTGTCCATTGGCTTACTGCATAGTCCATTTTTGTGTTTTGCCTGTGTAAACTGCCTTTATCTGCTCTTTAGTCAGGCGTGTAAGGGGGTTTTCGTTGTTTACGATAACCACAATGCCATCAATGGCAATCTGCTGCGGGGTAAGCTGCTTCAATTCGCTTTCTTTTAATCCGCGACTAGCCATGCCGATGTCACATGTGCCGTTGATGGCAGCTATCATTCCGGCAGACGAATCGCTTTCCTGAATTTCGATTACAGCATTTGGGTTGACTGAAAGGTATGCTTCCTTGAGTTTTTCCATAACAGGAGCTACAGATGAAGAACCAGCCACCACGATTTTACCTGACGGTTTGTCTCCGTCATAAGAGGAAGTGTTGTCATTGACAGCAATATAGCTTTTTGCGACAACAGTCTGACCATCAGCCGACAGGATAAAGTTAATGAAGTCCTTTGCCAGTTTCACAGGCTCGCCTTTGGTTGCAATGTTAAAAGGCCGCGCGATGGGGTATGTGCCGTTTTTCACATTATCGGCAGTAGCATCCACTCCTTCAATCTGAACGGCCTTAACCATATTGCTAAGTGAACCCAGAGATATGTAGCCGATGGCATATTTATTTCCGGCAACATTCGTTATAACAGCGCTGGTCTGATTGGCGATGATCGCCTCTTTAGTCGTCATGTCTTTTTTACTGCCGTTGTCACCCTTCACTTCAACGCCTAAAAGCTCGATAAACGCGCCTCGTGTACCGGAACCATCCTCCCGTGATACAACGCTGATTGACTTTGATGTATCAAATGATGACGAAGTGTCATCCTCACATCCTGTGAGCATGGAAAGTGCCATTATGAGCAGCAGCAGGATACCCATTGTTTTTCTCATAAATTTAATTCCTCCATTCTTTTTGGTTTTTACATACAGTATGTTACAAGGGGAATGTATGAACCAACTAAGGCTGCGTGTAAAATTTGTGTAAAGTGGCAATATTGAAATAGATTGATCACAGGACACGATTGTTTTTGTTTTGTGGCTCACCCAATATTATTCTTTCATATCTGCAAAACGTTTTATACGAGGAAATTTATGAGAGCTTTGTTGTTTCTTGGTATTGCAATTGTTGGAGAGGTAATTGCAACATCAGCATTAAAATCCAGCGATGGATTTACAAAAATTGCTCCGTCAGTGCTGGTAGTTGTGGGTTATGGTGTTGCATTTTACTTTCTGTCACTTGTACTTAAAAGTATTCCGGTTGGTATTGCATATGCGGTTTGGTCAGGTCTTGGAATCGTACTGGTGACCGGTATAGCCTGGGTGCTTTACGGTCAAAAACCGGATGGCTGGGGTTTTTTGGGAATTGCACTTATTATTTGTGGCGTTGCAGTTTTAAACTTGCTTTCCAAAACAAGCGTCCACTAAATTCCTGGGAGCCTGTCTGCTTATCAAAGGATGTTACCTGCCATGCACCGCTCTATAATTCATCTTGATATGAATGCTTTTTTTGCATCTGTCGAGCAGCAGGCAAATCCGGAGCTTAAAGGTAAACCTGTTGCTGTGGTTGGTGCTGGTAGCCGTACTGTTATTACCACTGCCAGTTATGAAGCCAGGGCTTTTGGTGTGAAAACCGGCATGGCTATCTGGGAAGGGAAGCGTACCTGTCCTGATCTCATTGTTGTGCGTGGTGATAACAGTAAATACACAGCAATCTCCAGGCAAATAACTGCCATGATGCGGCAATTTACCCCTTTAGTTGAAGTGTTTTCCATTGATGAAGCATTTCTGGATGTTACCCATTCAAGGGCACTTTACGGAACAGCCGAAGATATCGCCTGCCAGCTTAAATCCCTGATTAAACGTAGATTTGGGCTTACCTGCTCTGTTGGTATTGCACCTAACAAACTCTTAGCCAAATTAGCCAGTGATATGCAAAAACCAGACGGGCTGACCATTATTTTGCCGGATAAAGTAAATGAAACATTGGAAAATATGCCTGTTGGTGCGCTTTGCGGTGTAGGTAAAAAGTTACGGCAACAACTAATGCTTTATTTCAATATCCGTACCTGTGGTCAGCTTGCCGCCTGTGATGCACAGTTACTGATAAAAAAATTTGGCATTATTGGTAAACGACTAAAAGAGATGGGACAGGGGATAGATGACAGCCCGGTAATACCAGTAGAAGAGGAAGAGCAGGTAAAAAGTATCGGGCACTCCATGACCCTTTCAAGGGATATAGCAACTGAGGACGAGATTAAAAAACGCTTGTTGCAGCTTGCAGAAATGGTGGGCAGGCGTGCCAGAAAATACGGTCTGGCAGGCAAAACCATCTCTGTACAGGTGCGGCTTGAAGACTTTTTCAGCAACTTCCACAAGCAGGTTACCATCAAAAATCCAGTAAATATGAGTGATGAAATCTACCAGCTGGCAGTTGCAACATACAATAGTATTGGTGTTGACAGACCAGTGCGCTTGCTGGGTATAAGCCTTTCCAATCTTTGCAACTATGAGAATCAGCAGCTTTCGCTGTTTGAGACAACTAACAAAAAAGAGCAGCTTACAAAAGCCATGGATGCGGTAAACAATCGTTTTGGTGATTTTAAAGTAACTTTTGGCAGTATTATGGATATGGAAGAAAAAGGCTCCCATGTTATTTCACCAGCTTGGCGACCGGAGGGGATTAGGAGTGTGGGGGTAAGGTAGACAGGCTGTCTGCTATAGTGCTGACCAAATTATTTTATGGGCTGCTTCAGTGTCCTCCCATTACATCACAAACCATCATCAAAAAAGGGGCTACGTA
>JAVERM010000030.1:0-21074 GCA_034007105.1 Trichlorobacter sp. | reverse complement strand
GTAAAAAGCGATTCGGAATTCACAGAACAACCTCCCTCAGATGTGTGAACATTGAGGGTACTATATCTTGTGGTTGAGGTTCAGTAAACGACTGTCAAATCACCCACACAAAATGGAACAGAACCTTAAATAAAGCAGAGATAAATGATGCTACGCAGGCAAGTGCCTCTGTCATTGTCAATACTTTATCTGATTTTGGCTTGCAGCAGATTATCGGGCAACACCTTGGCTTTATTAACCTTGATCTGGATCTGCTGATGAGTGATGTTTTGGAAATCTTGCCAAAAGATCAGGTGGTGCTAGAGCTGCTGGAAAATATGGAAGTAACACCGCAACTGATTGCACGTTGCCGTGAACTTAAGGAAGCAGGCTTTTTCCTTGCCCTGGATGACCACCAATTTGCTCCTGAATATGAGGAACTTTACCAACTTGTGGACTTGGTAAAAGTGGATTTGATGTTAACTCCGGCTGATAGTCTGGCATCGGTTCTGGCGCATTACCGCACTTATTCATTTAAGTTGCTGGCAGAAAAAGTTGAGACTTTGCAGGAGTTTAACCAGTGTATGGAACTTGGCTTTGATTTTTTTCAGGGCTATTATTTTGCCAGACCAGCTCTTATTGAAAAAAAGAAAGTAGATGAAAGCAGCACAACATTATTACGTCTTATGCGGCTTTTATCTGATGATGTTGAAATTACCGAGATTGAAAAAACTTTCCGCAGCAGCCCCGGGCTTACCTATAAGCTTTTGTTGCTGGTTAATTCTGTTTCTTTACTTGGTCTGCAAAAAATACAAAGTGTGCGCCACGCCATTACCATGTTGGGGCGTACCCAGATGAAACGTTGGGTGCAATTAACCCTGTTTGCCGCAAGTAGCGGCAGTGCAACTGATAACCCGTTGGTGGATATGGCAGCGGTGCGTGGCGGACTTATGGAACACCTGACTTCGCAGTGTCCACAAACCAAAGACCGTTATGAGGCACCGGAACAAGCATTTATGGTGGGGATTTTGTCACTTCTTGAAACACTTTACGACATATCCATGGATTCCATTGCCAATGAGCTTAACCTTTCTGAAGAAGTGCAGCTTGGTTTAATCAAGCGTGAAGGGGTTTACGGAAAAATGCTTTCACTTGCCATAGCATTGGAACATATGGATTTTTCTCTGGCAGTTGATCTGCTTGATGACCTGCAAATTGATCACCATATTTTAATTGAAGCACAGATGACTGCCTATAACTGGCAAAACCAGGCAAATGTATGACCATTGCTTTTGCTGTATCAGAAGCAAAAAACCGCTGGCTGCAACAACGGATGCAAGAACTGTCCATTAAAGAAGAAGATCTGGAAGAGCGTTTTGTCCGTTCCTCGGGTAAAGGCGGGCAGCATGTCAACAAAACATCAACAGCAGTACAGATACGCCACCTGCCAAGCGGCATTGAAGCACGTTGTGACAAGGAACGCAGCCAGTCATTAAACCGTTTTCTTGCCCGCCGTGAACTACTGGAAAAAATAGCCCGCTCCCGTGGTTTAACCACAGCCACTGATGAAAATACTGCCAGAATACGCAAACAAAAAGCACGTCGCAAACGCCGTACAACCTCCAACAAAACCAACCCGGATACTGATTGCCAATGATTACTTCTGAAACATTACGTCACCTTGAATTTGATAAAGTGCTGCAATTTGTGGCAAAAAATGCCCGCAGCAACAGCACAGAAAAAGCTGTAACCTCCATGACAGTGCTTACCAGTGCCGACGATATCCGCAGACAGTGGGGGTGTATTGAAGAAATCCGCTGTTTATTCAGGCAGCGGATCAGCCTGAATATCGGTTTTTTTACAGATATCCGACCATATCTGGATGAAGTGCGCCCTGAAGGTGCTATTTTGGCACCCCACGCTCTTTTGCAATTTATTCCGGTTTTAGCCAACCTGTCTGCTGTTTCGCGTCAGTTTGCCCCCCGTCAAGACATCCCGCTTTTAAAAAGTATGCAACCACAGCCAGAAGCCATGGATGACCTGCTTGAACCACTTTCAGCCACCCTGGATGATGAAGGGAATATCCTTGATTCAGCATCAGCTGCACTGGCGGAAATACGTAAAGCCAAAAAAGGTCTTGCTGCCAGAATACGCAGAAAACTCGAAGAGATTGTCCGTAAGCATGAAACCGCAATTTTTCTGCAAGATGACTTCATCACCATCCGTTCTGGACGCTGGGTAATACCGGTGCGCATGGATTCAAAAGGGATGGTGCCAGGGGTGGTGCATGATGTTTCATCATCAGGTGAAACCGCTTTTATGGAGCCATTGGAAATTATCCCTTTTGTAAATGAGCTGGAAAACCTGACTGCTGAAGAAAAAACTGAAGAAATCCGTATTTTACGTACACTTTCCAACTGGATACGTGAGGATGCAGACCGAATTTCAGCCAGCTTCAAAGCCCTGGTGGAGCTGGACAGGCTGGATTGTCTGGCAAAATATGCCGAGCAGTTTGAGATGTCTGTACCGCAACTGTCTGAAAACGGACAGCTGCGCCTTGATCAGGCACGCCATCCTTTGCTGCTTGCTTTACGGGCAGAACGCAACAGCACCTTGCCTGTGGTACCGCTTGATATCAGGCTGGGTGAGCTGCTGCCAACAGATAATCATGAAGAAAAAGAACATTGTCAGGTTATTGTAATCAGTGGTCCCAATGCTGGCGGTAAAACCATTGCCCTTAAAACCGTTGGTCTGATCAGCCTGATGGCTCTTGCCGGTATGCCGATTCCGGCTTCATCCGGCTCAGTTGTTCCCTTACTTGATAATCTGCTGGTGGATATAGGTGATGAACAATCAATAGAAGCCAGTCTTTCCACCTTTTCAGCCAGGGTTGCAGCCATTGCCAGGATTCTTGAAAAAGCCGGCAACCGCAGTCTGGTGCTGTTGGATGAACTTGGTACAGGTACTGAACCAAAGCAGGGTGCAGCCATTGGTTGTGCAGTGTTAAACGAGCTGCACAAAAAAGGTGCATTGGTAATTGCCACTACTCATTTGACTGAAATAGTTGGTTTTGTGCAGCGTACACCAGCCATGTTTAATGCAGGTATGGAGTTTGACAGCAATACCTGGACACCTTGTTACCGCCTGATGATGGGTGAACCCGGGCAATCCCATGCTTTGGAAACAGCGCGTCGTTATGGTCTGCCAGAACCAGTACTTGCTTTTGCCAAAGAGTTGCTGGGTGATGCAGGCACCGCCTTTGCAATGGTGATTGATGACCTGAACAAAAAACGCGAGCAGTTGTCTGTTGAGCTGGCAGCAGCTAAAAATGACCGTTTGCAGCTTGCCAGGCAGCAACAAAAACTTGAACAGCAGCAGGCAGAGTTTGTACAGACGCAAAATATTGCCAATGAGCAAAGTAAAGAAGAGATGCGCAAACTGCTTGGCAATACCCGCCGTGAAATGAACAGCCTGCTTGATGAACTGCGGCGGGAAAAGCGTAAAGAAACTGCGGAAAAGTTGCGTAAACGCACTACAGAGCTTGAAGTAGCCTTTGCGCCTGAAGCTGCCAGCCAGGCGGTTTCCACAGATGAAATCAAGCCAAGAGATTTTGTACATCTGCGCTCTTTGGGACGAGATGCGCAGGTGCTTGGTTTTGACAACGCCAGGGAAAAGGTGCGGGTGCGGGCTGGTAATATTGAACTGGAAGTGCCTTTGCACGGCATAAGCAGAGCAGGTGCCAAAATTTCTGCTGGTAAAACAGTCGAAAAAACGAGCTTTAAATCAGCGGCATGGTTACAAAAAGAAGAAGCTGCACCTGATGAACTGAACCTGATCGGGCAGCGCACTGATGATGCACTAATCCTGCTGGAAAAATTTGTTGATCAGGCAGTGCTGGCAGGTGTACAGGAACTACGGATAGTGCATGGACTTGGCAGCGGAGCATTGCAACGTGCAGTGCGTGAGTTTATGGGACGGCATCCGCAGATACGTACCAGTCGTGCCGGTGAGGCGCATGAGGGGCGGGATGGGGTGACTGTGGCTGTGGTAGACACAATATAATTTTATGGTGAATATTGTTTAATGCACGACTTTATCATTGATATATCTGAAACAGAGGTACGCAGAGAGCGGGAAAAATCCCGCGCTTTGCGTAAAAGTCGCTGGTGGCAAAACAGGTTGGCACAGGGAATCTGCCACTGGTGCCAGGGCAGCTTTGCTGTGGATGAGCTGACCATGGATCATATAGTGCCGGTGACACGGGGAGGAAAATCCAGCAGAAACAACGTTGTTCCGGCTTGTAAGGAATGTAATAACCGCAAAAAATATCTGTTGCCCATGGAGTGGGAAGAATATCTTGAAAATTTGCGGCAATCAGATGGGGATTTTGTATGAAAGCACGTTACAAGGCAGTTATTTATGATTGTGATGGGGTGATTCTGGATTCAATTGAATCAAACTATATCTTTTATAACCGGATTATGTCTGCACTGGGCAGACCGGAAATTGACAGACTTTGCAATGAGTCGGAAAAGGTTTTACATACTTTTTCGTATCTAAATGTTATTGAGCATTTTTTTGGCAATGATCCCCAGAAAGAAGAAGCACTGAACATAGGCAAAACCATCCGCTATCGTGAGCTTATGCCCTATATGAAGCGTGAAGAAGGGCTTCTGGAAACCCTGACAACACTCAAAAGCAGGGTAGAGCTGGCTATTTGCACCAATCGTGCAGCTTCAATGGAGATGATTATTGATGATTTTGGGTTGCAGGGTTTTTTCAGCTGCGTAATGACCGCTGCCAAAGTTAAAAACCCGAAGCCTGATCCGGAGCCACTTTTCAAGGTGTTGGAATGTCTTGATATTTTACCGGAAGAAGCACTGTTTGTGGGAGATAGCGAAGTGGATTATCAGGCTGCTACCGCTGCTGGTGTGCCGTTTGTTGCCTATAAATCACAATTGCCCGCATTGGCTGTGCTTGAACGGCACCAGGATATCCTGCCGTTTGTATTGGGGTGAACATTTATGCTCAATGTTGATATTTCTGCAATAGCAAGCAAAGCACCATCTCCTGCCTATGTGGTGGATTTAGGGCGTTTGCGGCATAATCTGTCGATTCTGGATGAGGTGCAGCAAAAAAGTGGTGCCAAAATCCTGATGGCTTTAAAAGCATTTGCCATGTGGGATGTTTTTCCGCTGATCAGCAAAACCTTAAAAGGTGTTTGTTCCAGTTCGCCCTGGGAAGCAAGGCTTGGTTATGAGCAGTTTGGTGGCGAGGTGCACAGTTTTGCAGCAGCATTTAAAGAAGCTGATATTCTTGAACTGTTGCCCATATCTGATTATCTGGTTTTTAATTCTTTCAACCAGTTGGAACGCTTTCGTCCGCAGTGGGAAAAAAGCAATGTTTCCATTGGTTTGCGGGTTAATCCAGAACATTCTGAAGGTCATACAGCCATTTATGATCCCTGTGCCCCCTGTTCGCGGCTGGGGATTACAGCAGACAAATTTGTTGATAATTCGCTGGCAGGTGTGCAGGGGTTGCATTTTCATACCCTTTGCGAGCAGCTTTTTGAACCTCTGGAGCGTACAGCCAGGGTTTTTGAGGAAAAATTTGGGTGCTATCTACATGGTATGAAGTGGCTTAATCTTGGGGGTGGGCATCACATCACCCGTGATGGTTATGATATTGACGGTCTGGTGGAGCTGATAAAATATTTCCGTACAAAATACAATCTGGAAGTTTATCTGGAACCTGGTGAGGCAGTGGTAATCAATACCGGTGTACTGGTTTCAGAGGTGCTGGATATTGTGGATAATGGTATGCAGATTGCTGTTTTGGATGTTTCAGCCACCTGCCATATGCCCGATGTGCTGGAAATGCCTTACCGTCCTGACATTACCAACGGGTTTGATGCAGGTGAAAAACCTTTTACCTACCGCTTGGCTGGTCCTTCCTGCCTTGCTGGCGATGTTATCGGAGACTGGTCATTTGAAAAGCCTTTGTCAGTTGGTGACAGACTGGTTTTTGAGGATATGTCCCATTATACCATGGTGAAAACCACCACTTTTAACGGTATCCAGCATCCCCATATCTGTACCTGGGAGCCGGAGAGTGAAAAACTGGCTGTTATACGTAGTTTTGAATATGGGGATTTTAAAGGCAGATTGTCCTGAAGATAAAAAACCCTCTCTTTTGCAAGAGAGGGTTTTTTATTTTACTCAACTACTCGGTTACTGGTACTGCTTTTACTTCTTCAGCTTTGGCTGCTGCACGCTTTTCCATACGTATCTGTCTGGCTTTGGTCAGGTTTTCACCCAGCTTGTTATCCAGTGCAGCCTGACGGCGTGATTCTGAATAGCTTTTGGCTGCCAGCGGAGTGCCGGAAGGCAGATCGAATTTCTTGCGATACGCAGCGGGTTTCATATCATGAACCTGCTTAAGGTGACGGGTAAGGGTTTTAAAACCGCCTTTTCCGCATATAAGACAGATGATCTGATCTTTCTGGATAGACCTTTTGGGGCTTATTTTAACAGCAGGAGCAGCTTCTTCCTGAGCATTATTGTCGGCATCTGCTGTTGTACCATCACCAAGGTTTTTTAATGTCTGATAGACATTCTGGATTTCACTTAAAAGCTCATCCTGAGACATCTTGGCAGATGTTGCATGGGAAGAGACTATGCTTGCTGTTAGTTCTACAAGTGTTGACGACATATTTTTTCTCCTCTGTTTTACCTGGCTTGCACCTGTAAATTACACAATATTTCAACAAATGGTTTCCAAATTGCAAACAACCCTTTACGGACGGGAACTATTTAAGGTTTTTGATCGCTTCTTCTATCCTGTCCATCCCTTTTGCGATGTTTTCCATGCTGATGGCATAGGACAGGCGGGCGTAGCGGTCATCACCAAAGGCGATTCCTGGAACCAGTGCCACCTTGGCATCTTCCAGCAGGTATGCGGCAAAATCGCTTGAATTTTCAATTTTTTTACCGCCTGGTGTTGCTTTTCCGTAGCAACCGGAAAAATTGGGGAATACATAAAAAGCACCGTTTGACTTGAAGCAGGAAACACCAGGCATGGCGTTAAGCCGCTCCACAATGTAGCTGCGGCGTTTTTCAAACTCGGCATTCATGGTTTTTATAGCATCCTGTGAGCCGTTAAGTGCCTCCACAGATGCTTTTTGTGCAATGGAGGTGGCATTGCTGGTGGATTGCGACTGCATTTTGGTCATGGCAGCCATCAGCTCTTTGGGACCACAGGCATAGCCTATCCGCCAGCCGGTCATGGCATAGGTTTTGGAAACGCCGTTAACCACAATGGTGCGGGATTTAAGCTCAGGAACCACCTGGGCTATGTTATAAAAAACAAGTCCATCATAGATGAGCCTTTCATAAATATCATCGGCAACAACCAATACGTGATCATGCTTTAGTAGCACCTGCCCAAGTGCAGCCAGCTCTTCCTTGCTGTAGGTAGAACCGGTGGGGTTGCAGGGCGAGTTGAGGATAAGGTACCTGGTTTTGGGGGTAATTGCTTTATCCAGCTGCTCCGGGGTGATTTTAAAACCTGTGGATTCATCAGTCATGATGAAAACCGGAGTACCGCCGGCAAGTACAACCTGATCAGGGTAAGAAACCCAGTAAGGTCCCGGGATAATTACTTCATCACCCTCCTGAATCAAGGCCTGGGAGATGTTGTAAAGTGTATGCTTGGCACCACAGGCAACGGAAATTTCATCCCTGGTGTACTCCAGCCCATGATCGCGCTTCATTTTGGCAATAATGGCATCCTTCAGGTCATCTGCACCGCCAACAGCCATATAGCGGGTAAAGCCTGCATCAATGGCTTTTTTGCCAGCTTCACGGATATTCTCCGGAGTATCGAAATCAGGTTCTCCGGCACCAAAGCCTACAACATCAACCCCTTGGGCTTTTAATGCCTTTGCCTTGGCATCAATGGCAAGGGTTGGGGATGGCTGGATTTTGTTAACACGATCTGCGAGTTTCATACTGCCTCCTGTTTTTATTGATTGATTCTGCTGAATCAACTTGTTCCGGCTATGACCTGGTTACCGGCAAGATTTATATTTGTTTAACATTGCTGTTTTAACTTCAGTTGGTACAAAACTGTCTACATTACCCCCCAAAGAACATACTTCACGTACTATGGAGGAAGAAAGATAACCGTACTGAACAGAGGTCATCATAAACAGGGTTTCGATTTCATGACCAATACAACTGTTCATTTGCGCAATCTGGAACTCATATTCAAAGTCTGAAATTGCCCTCAGACCACGTACAACAACCTGGGCATTTTTTGAAGCAGCATAATCTATCAGAAGACCGCTAAAAGTGTCAACAGAGACACGCTGTTCATCCTTTAAAACTGTACGGATAAGTTCTACACGTTCTTCGATTGTAAACAAAGAGTTTTTTTGCGAGTTTCTGGCAACAGCCACAATAACATGATCAAATATTTTAAGGCTGCGTTTAATGATATCAATGTGACCATAGGTAATGGGATCAAATGAACCAGGATAGATTGCCGTTTTTTTACAGGTCATGATTTTCCTCTGTTGTGTAAAACAAAATTGACGTATCGCCATAATCTCGGCGATCGTAAAGTTTACAAAAATCGTATTTTTCTATCTGCATGTTTCTATTGCTTGTTTCAATTACAACAGTACCACCTGGTCTGACAACTTCAGACATAATACGTTTTAAAAAATTACCTTGTACTCCATTGTTGTAAGGAGCATCAAGTAATACAAGATCAAATTCATGGTTTTTAGCGGCAAGAATCTGGATTGCTTTTTCAGCATCAAGCCTAAGTACTGTGGCAAAATCTGTAAAACCTGTATGGGAGAGATTTGCCTGCACAGCTTCAATAGCCTGACGGTTTTTATCAACAAAGCAACAGGATTTTGCGCCGCGTGAAATAGCTTCAATACCCAATGCACCACTGCCGGCAAAAAGATCAAGCACTTTTGCGTTGTGCAGAAGCTCGGCATTTTCCAGAATACTGAAAAGAGCCTCTTTTACACGATCAGCCGTAGGGCGGGTGTTGGTGCCACGTGGTGTTAAAAGTTTCAGTCCGCCTGCTTTTCCGGAGATTATACGCATCAGATTTCACCTTTGTTACAGAGTTATAACCGTTTATATAACTGAATTGCCGACAGATTGAAAAGCAGTCTTTCCAGAAAAGCTACATATATTATATAATAGTAATGCTATAAAGATTTACAACAACATCAAGTTTCAGGATTAAAACCAGATTGGAGTGCGAATTACATGGAAACCAACAAGCTGCTTACGGCGCAGGCTATAATGAAAGGTTTTACCATGCTGCCAACAATACCGGCAGCAGCAGCCAAAGCTATCAAGCTTTTAAATGAAGATGATGTTGATCTGGATGCTGTTGCGGACATTATGCTTTCTGATCAGGTTTTGGCAGCCCGTGTAATCCGTATTGTAAACTCTCCCTTATATAAAGTTATTGATGAGATAAACTCGGCTCGCCAGGCTTTGCTTTATCTGGGGGCACAACGTATTTTCGAAATTATCCTTACTTCCTGCTTTCTTGAAGTTACGGATGTAAGTAAGCGCAGCCCTCTGAAAATAAAACATTGCTGGGAACATGCCTTTGGCGTGGGGCTGGTTGCCCGTCGTCTGGCTGAATCAATCAATTATCCTCAGCCCGAAAATGTCTATGTTGCCGGTATATTACACGATGTTGGCGAGGTTATCCTCAGCCAGCACCGCAGGCAGGAATACACCAGGGCAATTGTGCTGGCACAAAGTGAGCAGCTTGATATTTATCATGCAGAGATGAGAGTATTTGGCACAAGCCATGCTGATATAGGCTATCTGCTGGGCAAACAGTGGAATTTTCCTGCTGAATTTTTAGAAGCAGTATTTATGCACCATGATGAAAACTTAAAAGATATGCCTAAACTGACCCTTTTGGTGGCTTTGGCTGACTGTTTCTGCAACTCTGTGGGGATAAACTGCCTTGGTATACGCTACAAAGACGAAGCTGATGAAACCAAAGCTGTACGGCTGATTCAGGAACATCTTCCCAGCCTTGACACAAGCGATTTTGAAAGCCTGATGATCTCCATGGAAAACCTGACCTTTGAAGTACGCTGTGCTGTGGAGGTAATCTACTCCTGAACAGAGTTTTGAAAAACCACTGTCAAATACTTGACATATCCCTTCATGGTACTTAGCTTCAAGACAGTTACCCTGTTTATCTGATGAAGAAAGGAGCTGTCAAACAATGGATATAAACCGCCTTACTCAAAAATCCCAGGAGGCTTTGGCTGCTGCACAATCAAAAGCCACTGCCTACGGTCATGTTGAAGTGGATGGAGAGCATCTGCTTTGGGCGTTGTTGCATCAGGATGGCGGGCTTATACCGCGCCTTTTAACCAGGATGGATCTGGATCTTGCTGCCCTGCAAAAAGCTTTGGAGGCAGAGCTTGATCGCCGCCCTCGTGTATCTGGTCCTGGCGCAGAACCAGGTAAAATTTATGTGTCGCAACGTTTTTCACGTTTACTGGTGGCAGCTGAAGCAGAGGCCAAGCGGTTAAAGGATGAATATGTTTCAGTGGAGCATCTGCTTTTCGCACTTTTGGCAGAAGGGGAGGGGACAGTTGCCGGCAAGCTGCTTAAGCAGTACGGAATCAGCCAGGAAAAATTGCTGGAAGCTTTGACGGCAGTGCGTGGCAACCAGCGAGTAACCTCGGCAAACCCTGAAGAAACCTATGAAGCACTGGAAAAATATGGCCGTGACCTGGTGAAAATGGCACGTACAGACAAGCTTGATCCAGTGATTGGTCGTGATGAAGAAATCCGCCGTGTAATCAGGATATTATCCCGTAAAACCAAAAATAATCCGGTGCTTATTGGTGAGCCAGGTGTTGGTAAAACCGCAGTTGCCGAAGGACTTGCCCAAAGAATTGTGCGGGGCGATGTTCCGGAGGGTTTAAAGGACAAGACCATCTTTGCCCTTGATATGGGGGCACTGATTGCCGGTGCCAAATATCGTGGTGAATTTGAAGAACGCCTTAAAGCGGTGTTAAATGAGGTAAAAGAAGCAGCAGGCAGGATTATCCTGTTTATTGATGAGCTGCACACCATTGTGGGTGCAGGCAAGACCGAAGGTTCAATGGATGCCGGCAATATGCTCAAACCAATGCTGGCACGGGGTGAGCTGCACTGTATCGGTGCCACCACGCTTGATGAATACCGCCAATATATTGAGAAAGATGCAGCACTTGAGCGGCGTTTTCAACCGGTAATGGTTGAACAGCCAACTGTGGAAGATTCCATATCCATCCTGCGGGGGCTTAAGGAGCGGTTTGAAGTACACCATGGTGTAAAGATACAGGATAACGCCCTGGTTGCTGCCGCAACATTGTCTGATCGCTATATTACCGAACGTTTTTTACCGGATAAAGCGATTGACCTGGTGGATGAAGCCTGTGCCATGCTGCGTACCGAGATTGATTCCTTGCCGGCAGAGCTGGATACTATCTCGCGACGGGTGATGCAACTGGAGATTGAAGAACAGGCATTAAAAAGAGAAAAAGATGCGGCAGGTAAAGAGCGTCTTGAGGCTTTGCGTAAAGAGCTTGCTGAAGAAAAGGAAAAATCTGCTGCCATGCGTGCCCAGTATGATGCAGAGAAAGTGGCGATTCAACGTGTGCAGGGTTTAAGGGAGCATATTGAAAAAACCCGCCGTGAAATTGAACAGGCAGAACGTTCCTACAATCTGGAGTTGGCATCAAAGCTTAAATATTCCGAGTTGCCTGGTCTTGAAACAGCCCTGCAAAATGAAGAAGCTGCCCTTAATGCCCGTCAAGGTGGTGAAAAGCTGCTGCGTGAAGAAGTAACAGAAGATGAGATAGCTGAAATAGTCGCCCGCTGGACAGGTATTCCTGTAACCAGACTGGTGGAAACCGAGCGTGACAAGCTGTTGAAGCTGGACGAGATTTTGCACCAGCGGGTAGTGGGGCAGGATGAGGCGGTGCAACTGGTTGCCGATGCAGTGTTACGGGCAAGAGCTGGCATCAAAGACCCCAAACGTCCCATCGGCTCCTTTATCTTCCTTGGTCCAACCGGTGTAGGTAAGACCGAGCTGGCACGTACACTGGCAGAAGCGTTGTTTGATTCTGAAGAAAACATGGTGCGGATTGACATGTCGGAGTATATGGAGAAATTTGCCGTATCCCGCCTGATCGGTGCACCTCCAGGTTACGTTGGTTATGAAGAGGGTGGACAGTTGACAGAAGCGGTACGCCGCAAGCCTTATTGTGTACTGCTTTTTGATGAGATTGAAAAAGCTCATCCTGATGTTTTCAATATTTTACTGCAAATCCTTGATGATGGTCGGGTAACCGATAGTCATGGGCGTACTGTAAGCTTCAAAAACACAGTGATTATCATGACTTCCAACATCGGTGCGCCACACTTGCTGGAAGGTATTACTGCTGATGGAGAAATAAAGGAAGCTGCTCGCATTGCAGTGCTTAATGAGTTGAAAAATGCCTTCAGACCTGAATTTTTAAACCGTGTGGATGATATTGTGCTGTTTAAACCGCTGCAATTGGGTGAAATTACTCGCATTGCCGGTCTTTTGGCAGCACAGCTGGTGGAGCGTTTGAAAGAGCAGCGTATTGTGCTTGAAATTACGGATGAAGCACTGCAACAGATAGCCAGGGCTGGTTATGATCCGATTTATGGTGCCAGACCGCTTAAAAGGTATCTTCAGAGAGAGCTTGAAACCAGGGTTGCCAGGGCAATCATCTCCGGGCAGGTTACAGAGGGTGGACGCTTGCAGGTGGTGATGGAAGATGGTGAACTAAAGGTGGGATAGGAAGTTACAGATTCTACATATTCTACACAATAAAAGGGGCGTTGTTTAACGCCCCTTTTCTGTGATTATTGTTGCCCCAGCTGCTCAAGTAGTCCTCTTGCCTGTTGTGCCATCGGACTGCTTGGGTTTTGGGAAATAAGTTGTTCCAGAACTGCACGTGCCTTTTCAGGTTGGTGCAGATCAAAATTATATACAATGCCCTGGTTAAACAGGCTTTGCAGGTGTTGCGGATTCAGCTTGTTGGCTTTTTGAAAATTGCCCAGCGCACGGTCAAAAAAACCAAGTTCACGTAACATTACCCCCTGATCAGTGAGTACATCCGGATTATCAGGGTTTATCTCCAACGCTTTTTCATACGCCTGTACTGCTTTTTGCGGGTTATGGACATCAAAGTAAGCATTACCCAATGATATCCATGCCTGCAAGTTGCCAGCATCCTTTGCCACTATTGCTTCAAATTCTGCAATACTGGTGTTTAGCTGTGCAGTATTTGTAGTGGCATGTTGAGTGTTTGCATTGTGCGCTGTGGAGCTATCTGATTTGCCACTTACCATAATCCCGATCAAAAGCCCTATAATCAGACCAGCCATACCAAAAATAATATTTTCTTTATTCATTTAATCCTCTCATGGTTTTACTGGAACAGCATTACTGCCTGTAGCATCTGTTTTTCCTGATTTGCGTTCAGCAAGCAGCATTACAACAGGGCTGGATACAAAAAAAGACGAATAGGTACCTACAATTACACCGATAAACAGGGCAAATGCAAAATCATGGATCATTTCGCCGCCAAGGAAAAGCAGTGCTGATGCAGCAAACAACGTGGTCATTGAAGTTACAATTGTACGTGACAAGACCTCATTAACACTGCGGTTGATGATGGTTCCAAGATTGCCTTTAAGGTCTTTGTGCAGATTTTCCCTGATTCTGTCATAGACCACCACTGTATCAGTCAGTGAATAACCGGCAATGGTCAGTACAGCGGTGATGAAAAGCAGATTTATCTCCTTATCCAGCAGATAAAAAACAGCAAACATTGCCAAAAGATCGTGCAAGGTTCCCACAACAGCACCTACGCCAAAATTGAAATCAAAACGCCAGGCAATGTAGATGATGATACCCAGCATGGAGATTGCCACTGCTACCAGTGTGTCTTTACGTAGTTTGTCACCCACAGCCGGACCTATTTCAGTTGTGCTGTCAACGGTAATGGAAACATCCTGTAACCCTTTTTCAAGGGCTGCTGGCACCACCTCGGCAGCCTTACCAACAGACAGCTCACTTTTGCGTGCCAGTTTTACCAGTAGTTTGTTACCTTCCTTAACTTCTTGCAGCTCTGCTTCTATACCAGCACTTTGCAGTGCCTTACGGACATCAGCCATTTCCACCTGCTTATCAAAGTGCAGTTGCAATGACGTACCACCGGTAAAATCAATACCCATATTGGCTGTGCCACGGGCTATGGAAAGAACCCCCAGCAGACCAACAATGGTGATTACAATTGAGACAGCAAAGGTGATTTTGCGCATCCCGATAAAATCGATGTTTGTTTTGCCAAGAATCTCAAACATTGCTATCTCTCCTTTATATACTCATCTTTTTGACACGCCCCTTATGCAGGAAGATGTCAAAAATGGTTTTACTGACTGTAAAGGCTGTAAACAGGTTAATTATGATACCCAGCGAAAGTGATACGGCAAAGCCTTTCACAGGTCCGGTACCAAACTGGAACAGTACTGCTGCGGTAATCAGGCTGGTGATGTGGGAGTCAATAATGGTTAAAAATGCCTTGTCATAACCTGCTTCCAGTGCTGACTTTGGTGCTTTGCCAAGGCGTAACTCCTCACGTATCCTTTCAAAGATAATTACGTTTGAGTCAACAGACATACCAACGAGCAGCACAATGGCAGCAATGCCTGGCAGGGTGAGGGTTGCTCCCAAAGCCGCAAGCACAGCCATTAGAAACAAGATGTTGAGCATCATGCTGAAGTTTGCCACCAGACCGCTTAACCTGTAGTAGATAGCCATAAATATAAACACCAAAACAACACTTACACCGCCTGCCATCAGCCCTTTATCAATGGAGTCCTTACCCAGAGATGCACCAACAGTAACGTTTTGTATTACCTTTACCGGTGCAGGAAGCGCACCTGCCCGCAGCACTATGGCAAGGTCTGACGCTGTTTTTTCATTAAAGCTTCCGGATATCTGGGCACTGCCGCCGGAGATACGTTCTCGTATAACCGGTGCAGAATAGATGTTGCTGTCCAGCACAATGGCAAAGCGTTTGCCAACATTGGCTGCTGTTACCTGATCAAAAAGGCGTGCACCAAGGGAGTTAAAATCAATGGCAACATAGGGCTGGTTAAACTGTGAATCAATGCGCACCTGGGCATCGGTGAGCAAGTCGCCGGTGATCAGTGCCTTTTTCTTAACCACCATGGGAACTTCAGAAGTTACGCCGGTGGTGCGATCCACATATTTTTCCATCAGTATTTCCGCATCATCCGGTATGGCACCGCTGGTTGGAGAAATATCATCCATAACCAGTTTAAATTCCAGTCGGGCTGTGCGACCGATCAGTTCGATTGCCCGCTGTGGGTCTTTTATGCCTGGCAGCTGGATAACAATCTGGTTGCTTCCCTGACGGGCAATTACCGGCTCGGCAACACCAAACTGATCAATACGGTTGCGGATGGTTTCAAGAGCCTGCACAACAGATTTGTCTCTGCGATCCTGAATTTCACTATCCTGCATCCTGACCTGAATACCGATCAGACCGCCTTCTGCAACCGAAGAGTTAATGTCATAACTACGGTACTTGTCTTTTAGCAGCTTTTGTACCTGGTCGGCTGTATCCCGCTCATACAAAACAATGGAAACCTTGTCATAACCGGTTCTGGTGATCCGTTTGTAACGCAGATGTTTGGATGAAAGGGTGTCCTCCAGGTCTGTTGCCAGCAGATCAAGCGTGCCTTCAACAGCCTTTTTGGTGTCCACTTCCATTACCAGGTGTGTGCCACCTTGCAGATCAAGCCCAAGGCTTATTTTATCCTTGGGCAGAAAACCTTGCCACCATGCAGGTAATTGCGGGTTTAGCGTGGGGAACAGATAAATACAGGAAAGCAGTATAAATCCAACGGTCAGGATGATGCGCAATCCAGCTCCTTTGGGCATCGGGGTGTCTCCTTAAAAAAATATATAAGTAACTGAATTAAAGACTACTTAACGACTGTGGTTACAAACGGCTTGTCAATTTTGATTTTCACGCCAGTGGCAATTTCAAGAGTAATAATCTGGTCATCCTGAGCAACAATTTTGCCATGCATACCGCCAGCAGTTTTCACATTATCACCAACTTTAAGTGCTTCAATCATCTGACGATGTTCTTTTGCCTTTTTCTGCTGCGGACGGATTAACAAAAAATAAAAAATCGCAAACATAAGTATCAAGGGTACGAAGTTCATCATTGCTGCTGTTCCACTTTGTGCTGCTTGTCCCTCAGGTGCTGCTCCCATTGCAAATGCGGTTGTTGTCAAAATTGTTAACATAATCTTAATCCTCCTTTTGGTTTTCAGACATTTATGGTCTGCTTTTGATAAAAATCTTTTCTAAATTCTGTAAAACTGTTGTTGTTGATTGCCTGGCGCATTCTGGTCATCAGATCAAGGTACCAGGCGATGTTGTGGTATGTATTAAGCATTGCAGAAAGTATTTCCCCGCTTCTGAAAAGGTGCCTTAAATAGGCACGGCTGAAGTTTTTGCAAACATAGCAGCTGCACTGCGGATCAATCGGTTGCTGGTCATCACGATACTGTTGTCGCTTGATGTTAATCCGTCCCTGACTGCTAAAAAGCATTCCGTTGCGGGCATTGCGGCTGGGCATAACACAATCAAACATATCATAGCCATGCCACACAGCTTCTATCAGGTCTTCCGGTGTGCCGATACCCATTATGTAACGGGGATGGTCAACAGGCAGTAAACCGGAGCAGGCATCCATTACTTCATACATCACCTGCTTTTCTTCGCCAACAGAAAGACCGCCAAGGGCATAGCCATCAAAGCCGATTTCCTGTAAAGCCTCAAGGCTTTTCTGACGCAGATCAGTAAAACGTCCACCTTGCACAATACCGAACAGCAGTTGTTCAGTTAGTTGTTTAGTTTGCTGTTTCGCGGCTTTGCACCGTGCAGCCCAGCGGGTGGTAAGTTCCAAAGAGCGTTCAATATAGCTGCGGTTTGCATCGGCTGGCGGGCATTCATCAAAATTCATGATGATGTCTGCCCCCAAAGCCTGTTGTATCCTGATGGAAAGCTCTGGCGTAAGCAGGTGTTTTGAACCATCAATATGGGAGCGGAAACTAACCCCTTCTTCAGTTATTTTACGTAGTTCAGCAAGGCTGAATACCTGAAACCCGCCGCTGTCAGTGAGAATCGGTTTGTCCCAGGACATAAAACTGTGCAAGCCCCCCATCTGCTCCACAAGCTTATGACCTGGTCGCAGGTAAAGGTGGTAGGTGTTAGCCAGAATTATCTGCGCACCTGCCGACTGAAGATTGTCAGGACGCATCGCCTTTACAGTGGCAGAGGTGCCCACCGGCATAAAAATCGGGGTGGATATATCACCGTGGGGCGTTTTTAAAAGACCGGTTCTTGCGCGACAGCCACTATCCTGATGCAGTACTTTGTAATGTTTTACCATGGCATCCTATGTAATCAGCATGGCATCGCCATAACTATAAAATCTGTAACGTAATTCTATTGCCAGCTGGTAAGCCTGCATTGTAAAACCATGACCAGCCAGCGAGGCAACCAGCATCAAAAGTGTTGATTCAGGAAGATGAAAGTTGGTCAGCAGGGCATCCACAAGCTTAAAGTGGTAGCCAGGATAGATAAATATATCTGTTTCTCCGCTGCTGTTTCCGCTGGCTTCAATTTCATCGGCTGCATGTTCAAGGGTGCGTGCAACAGTGGTACCAACGGCGATTACACGCCCACCGTTTTGTCTGGTGCTGTTAATCAAGGTTTTACTTTGTTGTGGTATCTCAAACCGCTCACTGTGCATTTTATGCTGCTTGATATCAGCAACTCTCACTGGTTGAAAGGTTCCTGCCCCAACGTACAAGGTGATGGTTGCGGTTTTAACACCTTTAATATGCAGGTTTTCCAGTACCTCTTTTGTAAAATGCAATCCTGCGGTTGGTGCGGCAATTGCACCTGGTTTTTCAGCATAAACCGTCTGGTAACGCTCTTTATCCAGTTCTTCAGCGTCTCTGCCCAGGTATGGCGGAATAGGCATTTTGCCGACCTGTTGTAACCAGGCTGTAAAATCAATGCAATCCTTAAAGCATATCAGCCATTGTTGCTGGTCTGTGCGCTCAATTACTTCAGCCTGCATATTATCTGGCAGCTTTATCAGCTGACCTGTTTTGCAGGGTTTGGATGACCGTAGCATACATTGCCAGAGCAAACCTGAGTTGCCAGATGGTTGCACCAGCAAAATCTCCACCTGACCGCCGCTTTCCTTATGCCCAAATAGTCTTGCCGGTATAACCTTTGTGTCATTAAGTACCAGCAAGTCACCAGGATGCAGGTAGTCACCAAAATTTGCAAAACTACTTTCAGATATGTTCTGCAACTGTCGATTAAGCACCATTAACCTGGATTGATCACGTCTGTTTGCAGGGTAACGCGCAATCAGATCATCAGGCAGATGAAAACTGAAATCACTAATCAGCATAGGCAGGGTTTCAGTGAACCTGCAACCCGGATAAGTTGCTTAGCCTGGTGCCAGGGTAGTAATAGGAAAGTATCTCGGTGTACTTAAAACCATCCAGTGCCCGCTGCCTTGATCCCCACTGGCAAAGACCAACCCCGTGACCGTATCCGCGCCCTTTAAAATAAGCAGTATTGCCATTGGTGTTTACAGTAAAATTGGTGCTTTTAATGATGGTGGAGCCCACAGCCATTCTGAACTTGGTGGCAGGAATAGATATATTACCACGGTTGGTGCGCAGTATTACGCTGCTTAGCCGGTCGCGGTTATTGTGGGAGCCGGCTTTTATATCCAAAATACGACCGGTGTTATAACCTGCTGCACCAAGGCTGCTGGCTATACGGCTTAATTGCAGGGTCTGCTCCCATCTGCTGGAAGCAGCATTCAGACCATAGCGGTCATCCACACCTTGCAGGTAGGGCAGGGACATGCCCCATACATTTTGCGAGGCTTCTGTTTTTCCGCCACTGTTGGCATGGTAAAATGCCTGAATAACATCACCTTTGTAGGTCAGCACCTGTCCCTCTGTATCATGGACACCTTTTGCTGCCCGGCTGTCTTCCAGATCGCTACCATCGTAAGCCTGGTCCATAACAGTTGATTCAAGGTGAAAAAGAGCATTGTGACGTTCCTGACGTTTTGCCACAGCATAGGTACGGGCAATTACTGCCTGAACCTTGATCACCTCCATTGGCCAGGTGGAAGAGATTTCACTGTTAATAACACCGATCAGGTAATGCTCAAGCGGCAATTCATTGATTACCAGTATGCTGTTACCTTGTGGTACCAGCTCAAGAACACCGCGGTAGTTTTTTCCGTTAATGTTGGTTTTATCCGGTGCAGAGATACGCAGGGATTGGTATTGTTTGCCGTTTAGCAGCAATTTACCGGATCTGTTGCTTACAAGCACAGGGGGTTGCAACAACAGTGCAGTATCGTTTGCAGGCAGAGCCAGCAAGCCATCGCCATCAATACTGACATTGCTGACACCTTTTACAATGGCAACCCGGATCAGGTTTGCTGAAAGCGGTTCTGCATGCAGCTTTCCTGCAAAAGGAGTAAGGATTGCTGATAAAATCAGTGATATGAGTAGAATAAGTAATCGCATATGGTTTCTGATAAGTAAAATCAGCAAATTGAAACACAAAGAACATATGCTGTCAAACAGATTCAACAAGATGTAACAGGCTTTTGAAAAACGTTATGAGGAAGGCTGGATACAAGGCGCACGGAACGCAGCGACGAGGCATAACATTTAAAGTTAGCCGAGGAAGTGAGTACCGCGCAACGAAGTAGACAGCCTCCGCAGTAGTTTTTAAAAGCTCTGTTAACAGGTTTGACAGCCTGCCCGAGCAACAGGTAAAGTTCATTTCATGTCATTACTTAAAATTAACAATCTAACCACAACCATTCCCACCCGAAACGGCAAGCTTAATGCCGTAAACGATATTTCTTTTTCAATAGCATCTGGTGAGGTTGCAGCTCTTGTTGGTGAATCCGGTTCAGGAAAAAGCATGACTGCCCGCTCAATAATGGGTCTGGTGCCATCTCCTGGTTATATCGCTTCCGGCAGCATAAGCTTTGCCGGTCAGGAGCTGACCAGCCTTGGCAAGGACGGTTTACGCTCTTTGCGCGGTAATGATATTGCCATGATTTTTCAGGAGCCAATGACTTCACTTAACCCGTTGCTTAAAATAGGTGAGCAGATTATAGAGCCGCTGCTGCTACATTTAAACCTTGCCCGTAAGGCAGCCACAGAAAAAGCTGCGCAACTACTTTTACAGGTGGGCATTACCAACCC
This sequence comes from Trichlorobacter sp., assembly GCA_034007105.1. Classification (GTDB taxonomy): domain Bacteria; phylum Desulfobacterota; class Desulfuromonadia; order Geobacterales; family Pseudopelobacteraceae; genus Trichlorobacter. Next base: position 639 of record JAVERM010000030.1, on the reverse strand, counting down.
TTTGCAGCGGATAAACGATTATCCGCATCAGCTTTCTGGTGGAATGCGCCAGCGGGTAATGATTGCCATGGCACTGGCATGTGATCCAAAGCTGCTTATTGCAGATGAACCAACCACTGCCCTTGATGTAACCATCCAGGCGCAGATTCTGGCAGTTATTGACCAGCTGCGCAAAAACACAGGTATGGCCATGCTTTTGATTACCCATGACCTTGGCATTGTGGCTGAACGGGCAGATAAGGTGCATGTAATGTATGCTGGCAGGATAGTTGAATCTGCAACAGCCAATGAGCTGTTTACATATCCTTTGCACCCGTACACAAAAGGACTTTTGGCATCTTTGCCTGAAAATGCCATGCCTGGAAAGCCGTTGTTTACCATAAAAGGTCAGCCAACCACAGTTTATGCCGATTATGCTGGCTGTCCTTTCCGCAGTCGTTGTGCAGAAGTTATGGAGCAATGCGCAGTTGCCATGCCTGATGCCTGTATGGCAAGCAAAACCCATCAAGTACGCTGCTGGAGGCATCAATGAAAAGCAATACTCTGCTTTTTGCCAATAGCATCAGCAAAACTTTCAGCCTGAAAGATAGCCTGGGTAAAAAATCTGTATTAACCGCTGTTGATCAGGTGAGTCTGGAG
>JAVERM010000178.1:0-3192 GCA_034007105.1 Trichlorobacter sp. | reverse complement strand
AAAAGCGATTCGGAATTCACAGAACAACCTCCCTCAGATGTGTGAACATTGAGGGTACTATATCTTGTGGTTGAGATTCAGTAAACGACTGTAAAATCACCCACACAAAATGGAACAGAACCATATTTATTTATTCCATAAAAAAGAAATTTTGGGATAATTGAATCGGAAAATTCCTGCAATCGACATACTCGCTGATTTAGTAACGATGGTTCACCTCTCCATTCATGACAAGAAAAATCCCCATCCATCCCAATGAGCAAATCACCTTTATAGACAATGTATTTGTCTTCATATGAGCCACTATACCTGGTCTCAGTTTCTACACCAGCCTTAAGGCTTCGGATTCGCACAAGTGGCATTCCAGCAGAAGGTCCAAAGAGTTTGGAGTCAAACGCATAGCCGTTTTGAACTTTTAGAATTTCTCCTAATTTTTTCGTTTCCCACCCCGCCTTCATTGCAGCATCTCCGCAGCATCCACCCCGTCGTCTTGCGCCAAGCGTTGCCGAGCAATGGCAATGGAGAGGTGGAGCTTGGCCTCCAGCAATTCTTTCGGGGGCAACAGGGTGAGGTAATCCGCTACACGGATATTGCTTTGATCCAGTTGTAAAAGCTCAATATGTTCTTGGTTCTTTCCTGTGCAAAGAATTAAGCCAATAGGGGTGTTTTCACCCTCGACTTGTTCATGCTTTTCAAGGTAGCGCAAATACAATTCCATTTGCCCTTTGTGCGCAGCTTCAAACTCGCCAATTTTGAGTTCGACTGCGACCAAGCAGCGCAAACGGCGGTGGTAGAAAAGCAGATCAAGATAGTAATCACGTTGGTCAATGGTGATCCGCTTTTGCCTGGAGAGAAAGGCAAAATCGCTGCCTAATTCAATAATGAAACGCTGTAATTCTGCAAGGATAGCCGATTCCAAGTCTTTTTCACTATAGCTGTCAGAAAGTCCCAAAAAATCGAGCAAATAAGGATCGCGAAAGGCTAAATCGGGGGATAGCGTCCCTTCTTGCCGCAACTGTTTAATGTCGTTTTGAATGGTGGTTTCGGCTTTTTTGGAGATAGCCGTGCGTTCAAAGAGCATGGACTGAATCCGCTCTTGCAGTTGGCGTGCGCTCCAGCGTTCCACACGGCAAATTTCAGCATAAAAATCACGCTTTAATGGATCATCTAGGTAGGCTAGCGTTTTAATGTGCGTCCAGCTCAATTCTCTCCACAGTGGGGAGAGAATTTCTTTTTGAGGAAAGCTCTCCGCAACGCGGAGACAATGCCAGAGCTGTTTTTCGCTCCATCCTCTGCCATATTCTCGTGTCAATTGTTGCGACAAAGTAGCAATGGTTTGTTTACCGTATTGGGCGCGTTCACCCCCCAGGATTTCTTGCTGTAAACGCTGACCGATATGCCAGTAAAGCTGGCTGAGTTCGGTGTTGACTTGCTGTGCCACACGCTGACGGGCAGCATCAATAAATTCGCGTATGTCACGCAACACACCGGCGGTGTTGATTGGCTGGGTATTCAAAGCAGCTCCACTATTTGGCTTAGTATCTGCGCAGTTTCCGCATCCAATGCGGCAATTTCTGCCAGTATTTCCTTGGGCGAGCGCAGCGGCGCAGCTTGTTCGGCGTTAGGGTTTTTTACCGAAAGGTCGTAGCTGGCACTGTCGATGTCGGCAATGTCCAGCGTCCAGCTTTGGGGGGAGTCGGCCTTGGTTTTTTGCAGCGCAACAAAGTCTTTCAGGTCATCATCGTTCAGCGGATTGGTTTTGCCCAGGTTGCGCCCGGGGTTGAGTTGGTAATACCAAACCTTGCGCGTGGGTGCGCCTTTTTCAAAGAACAGCACCACGGTTTTTACACCTGCGCCCTGGAAGGTGCCACCGGGGCAGTCCAGCACGGTGTGCAGGTTGCAGCTTTCCAATAGCAGCTTGCGCAGGCTGACGCTGGCGTTGTCGGTGTTTGAGAGGAAGGTGTTTTTGATGACAATGGCAGCGTGCCCGCCGGCCTTGAGTGATTTGATGAAGTGCTGCAAGAACAAAAACGCCGTCTCGCCGGTGCGGATGGGAAAGTTTTGCTGTACCTCCTTACGTTCTTTGCCGCCAAAAGGCGGATTGGCAAGGATTATATCAAAGCGGTCTTTTTCCTGAATATCGGCAAGATTCTCGGTAAGAGTATTGGTGTGGATAATGTTGGGAGCTTCGATGCCGTGCAAAATCATGTTCATAATGGCAATAACATATGCCAAAGACTTTTTCTCTTTGCCGTAGAAGGTGCTTTCCTGAAGAGTTTTCAGGTGGGCAGTGGTTAGGTTGCCCTGTTTTTTAAGGTAATCAAACGCTTCGCACAAAAAGCCTGCCGAACCGCAAGCACCATCGTAAATACGCTCGCCCACGCGTGGGGCAGTAACGGCAACCATGGCGCGGATGAGGGGGCGCGGGGTGTAGTACTCGCCGCCGTTTCTACCGGCATTGCCCATATTCTTGATCTTGGCTTCATACAGGTGAGACAGTTCATGCTTTTCGGTTTGCGAGCGGAAGCGAAGTTCATCCATATAACCAATGATTTCCCGCAGGTTGTAACCGCTGTGAATCTTGTTCTTTATCTCGCCAAATATTTCGCCAATTTTATATTCAATGGTGTCAGGGCTGCTGGCTTTTTGCTTAAAGCCATGCAGGTAAGGGAACAGCTTACAATCCACAAAGTCCCGCAGGTCATCACCGGTTAATGCTTTGTTGTGATCTGGCTTGCCATTTGCTGTTTTGGGAGCAGCCCAGATTTCCCAGCGGTACGGTTCATCAAGAATAAAGGAATAAGCCCTGCCCTCAAGCTGCGCCTCCATTGCTTTATCCTGCTCCAACCCATCAAGGTATTTCAGGAATAACAGCCATGATGTCTGTTCTGCATAATCCAGCTCACTACCACAACCAGCCTCTTTCCAGAGAACGTCATCAATATTTTTGAAGGCTTGTTCAAACATGGGTATCCTAACAAAACGACAAAGCTTGTTCCAGATCAGCGATGATATCCTCAATCCCCTCGATACCGACTGAAAAGCGGATAAAATCAGGGGTTACACCGGTGGCAAGTTGTTCTTCTTCAGACAGTTGCTGGTGGGTGGTGGTTGCCGGATGGATTACCAGTGTTTTGGCATCACCAAGGTTGGCAAGGTGTGAAGCCAATTTTACATTATCAATAAAACGGA
>JAVERM010000029.1:0-21495 GCA_034007105.1 Trichlorobacter sp. | reverse complement strand
CAAATGGTTGTGGACTTACAACAATGAGCGTCCCAATATGGCTCTTGGCGGAATTACTCCTGCCATGAAGCTCAAACAAGCGGCATAGATTCTACTTGTGAGTGATACTAAAAATGGGAGGAGTACAGTGGCTTGATATTAATCGTGTTTCCCCAGAAAAAAAGGCTCTTAAATACAACTTAAAAAACAGACAGTTTAAGAAAGAAGATAAAGAGAATAACTTTTACCTGCTAAGCTTTGATCTGGAGCCTGGTGAGTATAAAGTTGCAGGGTTTTATTGTGACTACCACGTCCCCTTGCTTGTTTATGGAAAATGCTTTGGATACTTTAATATGCTTTTCAAGGTAATACCTGGTGAGGTTACCTACATAGGAAATCTACAGGCTACCTTATTTGAACATAAAAAAGGAGAAGTCAGGGCAGGAGGAATGATACCGCTGATTGATCAGGCTATTACAGGTTTTTACAGCAGTACTTACAAGTATAAGGTTGTTGATGATTACGATAATGATATTGAACTATACAAACAGATATATCCGGTATTAAGAAACGTGGATATTAAGAAAAATTTGTCTACCCATATTGAATAGGTAACTTTCAACTACTCACTTGATATGGGCTGCAAAAAACAATAATTGGAAGGAGTATGAATGTGGTTAAGTTTCGTTTGATGGCAGTGACAATGTTGGCAGCAGCTTTGATGCTTGGTGGTTGCGGTAGTAGCAGTTCTGATCCGGCAAATCCATCTGTTCCTCCCGCAGGCGGTGGTAGTTCTGATCCGGCGAATCCATCTGTTCCTCCCGCAGGTGGTGGTGATTCTAATAGTGACAACGGAAACAGCGGAAGTAGTAATGACAGCAATAACAACGCTGCTAATACAGCGATTATTGCCAAGGTTGCAAAGACGTGGGGCGGTACATACATGATGACCGACGAGGGAAGTTCTTTTGGTATCGGAATCAGTATTACAAAGGACGATAAAGGTGGTGTGAAAGGCTTTGTTAATTCAGCTAAGATCCATGGAAAAGCCACAGGTACGGTAACTTCAGATGGTGCAATTTTGTTTGTGATAGCAAATGGAGCTGATGATGGAAAAACCTGGAAAATGGAGCTAAAAGAAAATAACGGCAAGCTTGGCATCAGTGCTATTTACAGCCCCAACCAGGGTGCGTTATCAGTTGGCAGTGGCTCTTGCGATAACATACCATTTCAAGTCGATAAAATAATTGAAAAAACATATGATGGCACATTCAGCAACATACTGGAACCAGGAAAAGGCTTTAATTTGCCTGTATCAGTAGCCATAAGTAACGCTAAAGATTTTACCGGATATAATCTTTTAATGGATCGCAATGGTGAAAAAACCAATATGCGAGTAATTCCATGGCCACTATATAACAAGATTGATGATAAATTTGTTATGACGTGGAAACTGGAAATACCAGCTGGAGAATTTTTTGCAGGCAAGAAACTGGATGAAACGTATGTAAGCCTTGACCCCACATATCTTGCTGATAGTGAAACTCTTGCTGAATGGGGTTTAGGGATATTTGTAGTGGGTGCGTCTGAGCATTGGAAATGGCTGACACAGGGGCTTACTTTTACTGAGTACTCACAAAAAGGGATGTATGTACTGGATATTGAATTGTGATAATAGCCCCTGTTTGGCATTTGCCTTTCAGGGGCTATTTTTTGCCCTTCCTTCGCCAGAAAAACACCTTAAAATGCAAAAAGCGGCCTCCCAATTAAGCGAGACCGCTTTTTACCTCCGCCCCGATGACTATAGATATTTTTCAAGGGTTATTCAGGCTTCTGAAAACTACCCGAAGTTCCCTATCCGCATCTAACGCCAGTAAAAACATAACCACAAGTTAATTTATTCACGTTAATTAATTTGTGATATGTGTCACTAATATTACAGCTCCTGTAAATTTGCATTTTTATTGCAAAGACAGGGGATAACCAGTGCTTACAACTGCTCAAATTGGTGAAGAGATAAGAAAATTCAGGCAATTACGAGGGCTTACGCAAGAACAGCTTGCAGAAAGAATTGAAGTTTCAGTACCGCAAGTCTGGAAGTATGAGGCAGGAGCCAACAGGCTTAACAGTGACAGACTGCAAGCCATAGCAAGTACGCTGGAAGTGCCTGTATCGGCACTTTTTAAAGAAGAACAAGGCGTTGAAAAGACTCTGCGCAGTGATGAAGTACGACTTATACAGGGTTACCGCACTTTAAATTCAACAGAGCAGGCATTTTTACTTAGAATTATCGGCAAGTAATACAAATATAAAATATGGCACTAAATGTATCCATCTCCGGTTTTACAGGACTTTTTCTTTTTCATAAAATATTCAGCTACCCCCCTCTTTTCTTTATCTTTCTTGCATGTCGCAAAATACAAAACTGATACAGCAGCTAAAAACAGTTACAGACCACAGTTGTGCAACATTGCAAAAGCTGATTAAATCAAAAAACTGCTATAAACAAGGCTTTAGCTGAATACTACTTCCATGTTAAAAACTGGATGTAAAAAGCAAACCACTGGAGCCTTTTAGCCATGTTATTCGGAAAGTATGAAATAAACGCAACTTTGCTTGATGATGCCGTATTACCCCCTTACAAAGGTTCTACTTTTCGTGGTGCCTTTGGCAACTGTCTTAAAAAAGTGGTCTGTGCAGTAAAAAAGAAAGAATGCGCTGCCTGTCTGTTGGCAGAACGCTGCATATACGCAAGATTGTTTGAAACCAAAAGCTGGCAAACAACAGCACAGACACGTACAGCCGCTCCGCCCCATCCTTATCTGATAGAACCACCGCAAACAGCAAAAACACACTTTAAAGCAGGTGAGCCGTTTAACTTTACCCTGGTATTGTGCGGAGAAATGAACAACTTTCTACCATATTTTATTTACGCCTTTAAGTTGATGGGGGAAGAAGGCATTGGTAAAAAACTCACCGACCATCGCTCACGCTTTCAAATGCAAGCTGTGCGCTGTCAGGACATTGATTTATATGACCCAAAGTCTGACAAACTGCTGCCTTTGCCCCCTCTAAAGCAACTATCTTTGGACAAAACCTACCCTAATGATGAAACCCACACCATAAAAATAGACCTGAAAACACCGCTACGTCTTAAAAGCAGAAACGAGCTGCAAAATAATCTTCCTTTTGCATTACTGGTGAGAGCAATGTTGCGCCGAGTATCCAGCCTGTTTAACTATTGGGGTGAAGGTGAGCCATCCCTTGATTACCGAGGCATGGTGCAGCGTGCAGAGCAGGTTGAAGTTACAGCCAGAAATCTTTACTGGCACGAATGGGAGCGTTACTCCAACCGTCAGGAAACAGCCATGAACTTTGGCGGAATGCTGGGCAGCATTACCTACAAAGGCAATTTAAACGAATATCTGCCACTTTTGCAGCTTTGCAGCCAACTGCATATCGGCAAACAGACCACCTTTGGACTGGGCAGCTTTAAACTGGAGATTATCCCATGAAACGAATCTTGATAGCAGTATGCGGATTAACCCCGCAGGTAATCACTGAAACCATATTTGCCCTGCACCAGCAGGGTAAAATGCCAGATGCCATCAGAATACTCACCACCCGCAAAGGTAAGGACATCTGCAATGCCCTGCTTTTAAGCCCCATTGACGGAGCCTACTACCGGATGCTTGATGAATACGGCATAGACCGTAACAGCATAGACTTTAACCCCCGCCATCTCTTAACCTCCAGTGACGAGAACGGTAGCGAACCTGACGATATATCCGATGCAGAAGAAAGCGAGCGGTTTTTAAAACTCTGCATGGAGCAGGTATTTGCAGCCACAAATGATGACAATACAGAGCTATTGCTCTCCATAGCAGGTGGCAGAAAAACAATGGGTGCCTGCCTTACCCTGGCAGCGCAATGCTATGGTCGCCCAAAGGACAGGCTTTACCATGTATTGGTATCACCGGAATTTGAAAGCAGCCGCGAATTTTTTTATCCCCCTGTTGAATCAAAAACAATCACCCTTAAAGATGAAAAAGGTCAGCCGTACAGCAAAGAAACCCGCTATGCCAAACTAACCCTGGTATCTGTACCATTTTTCTCCATCCGTGACAGGCTATCTGAACGGCACCTGCGCCAGCCGGAAACACCAGCCAGCCTGATGCTGTCACTTGTACGTGAAAAGCAGCCAGAACTGACCATTGATCTGCCCGGCAAAAAACTTGTCTGGAAAGGTGTGGAAGCAGATTTAATGCCAGCCAGACTTGCCCTTTACGCCTTTTTTGCCATGTATAAAAAAGAGGTAGAATGTGATACTGCAAACTGTAAAGGATGTGAAAAATGCTTTATACAATCAGCACAGATATTTGCTGAACATGAAACCAGCATAGCAAAACTATACCGCCGCATAGAACCAGGCAAAGACCATGATGCAATGAGCAGCACTGGCATAACCGCACTTTCGGCAGAAAACTTTAACACCTACAAATCCAGGCTGCACAAAGACCTGGAAAAAGCCTTTGGCAGGCTGGAAGCTGAAAAACTTGCCATCAGCAGCAAAGATAAAAGGCCAAACACCTGCTATGGTTTAAAACTGGATAAAAACCAGATAAGAATAGTGATGTAGAAAACCGGCAGTAAAAATAACAAATTTCCGGAAAGGAAAAACAAGATGAACATCAGCAGGTTTCATAATATGGAAAAACTGGATTTTGATGTTGAATTCCTGACACCGACGTTCCTTGGTGGAGCAGACCAAGATGCAGAACTGCGCAGTCCGCCGTTTAAAAATCTTATCCGGCAGTGGTGGCGTATTTTAAATGGTGGCAGTACGGTTGAAAAACTCAGAGAAACAGAAAACTCACTTTTTGGCAGTGTGCTTGAAAAAAAAGCAGCAGCAAGCAAGGTGCGAATTACAATCACCCCAGGCGATAATTTCAAGCTTTCAGAAGACAACCTGGACTTTGGTAGCACAAAACATCCTGAAGTGAACGCCTCAAGCATCCGCAATGACCTGTATCTGGGATATGGTCCGATAACTTTCAAGAAAGGTATAACAACCACCAAAACCTACATTGCGCCAGATAGTCATGCAAAACTGTCCATCAGCCTTCCCAAAAAACACAGGGAGCAAATTATCCGGATAATTCAGATGATTGATGCCTTTGGCACCATTGGCAGCAGAAACCGTAATGGTTACGGTTCGTTAGCCGTAAGTTCTGCCGACATGAAAAGGCTTGCACCCGAAACAGTAATCAGCAGCCCCTGGACAACTCTTTTAGCAGACAAACAGTACCCCCATGGCTTTGGTAAAGATGGTAAGGGATTGCTTTTATGGGAGTCTGGTAAGCATGATAAATGGCAAAATGCCATGCAGCAGTTGGCAACAACTTATTTAAACACCCGGGTTGGTATTAACATTAAGGGTAATGCCAACCAGCTGCATGAGAGGCACCTGCTGGGCTTTCCTGTAACCAATCACAAAAATATAACAGACCCCAAAACCAATTGGGGAAGTAACGACCGTATGCCATCCCAACTGCGTTTAATGGTAAAACGTAATACTAACAACCAGCTTGTTGCCAGGATTTTTCACCTGCCACACAAACTACCCAAAACATGGCCAACTGAACTGGCAACAGAACAGACAATATGGCGGCAGGTGCATGGTTATCTTGACGAGCAGAAAGAATTTCACAGAACTGGGGGCGGAGCATAATGACCAGACAAGACTACTGGCAGCATAAATTATCGGTATACCTGCACGATCCTCCGCACAAATGCTTGAGCATAAAAGAACATGAGCGTTGGGCAAAGGATATTGCTAACTGCCTTGGACACCCGATAGCTGGTAAAGACCAATATAAAAGCGCAGATATGATCTCCTCTGGTCTTACCCGCGCAGCCACCCCAAAATACAGCCCCAATGAAAACAAAAACGGTGCTGTTGATTTTACTAAATCGCCATTTATTACCCATCCGCTTGTTAAGTGTAAGCCGTTAAAGCTTGCATTAACAGACAGAATCAATCCGGAAGAAGTCCATAATGCACTGCTTGATATTTTGTCAGCAGACATTGAAAAAACAAGCTTTCAGGCAGCAGATGAAGAGCGGGCACGCCGTATCTTGTTTTATCTTAGTTTTGTACTAAAAAAACGGTTACGTACAGAAAATGCAGGCGGACTTGGAGCAGCCTGGGATTATTTGCCAGCCGACACACGGATTCCGGATCATCCGATCTGGCAGCATACTGCGCTTACCTCTGCAATAGCCTCATCCATGAAGCAGGATGGAAACGGTAACGTCTCTTTGGCTGTTTTTGCTATTACACCGGTGCAGGCTTTTATTGCCAAAGCCAGAAAACTGCGTGATCACTGGCTTGGCTCTGTAATTCTTTCTTACCTTGCCTTTTCAGCTATCCGCCATCTGTCTGAAACCATTGGACCTGATCATCTGGTATATCCGTCACTGCATGACCAATCACTTGTAGAGAGCTGGCTGTCCCGTCAATATGACTTTGGTGATCTGTTGGCTGAAAAAGACCAGTCAATAAAGCAAACGGTAGAAGGCGGTAAAAGTATCGCTTCTTTCCCCAATAAACTTGTATTCATTGCACCGACTGCCCAGGCCGAAGAAATTTGCCAGGGTGTTAGTGAGGCTGTGCAGAAAGAATGGCTGCGACTTGCCGGTATAGTGCGTGATTTTATAGGATCAGAAGATGCTTTGCACAATCTGTTTGATTATCAGGTACTGGACTACTGGCAATACTCCTTTGCCTCTATCCGTCTGCCAAAACCTGATGAAACTGAGCAGCTTGCAAAGCTCCTGCACAAAGAAAAATGGCAAGACGAGGCAGAAACCATTAAAAGATTTGCCAGTATGCACGGTGAAGCAACAGCCCGCATCTACAGCGCAGCCCATTCACTCATTCAGGGAACCCTTGCTGCTTCCAAACAAAAGCCGGTCAAGCTGCGCAAGCCTCAAAACGGTGAAAAATGCCCTCTTTGCGGAGAACACGAAGTATTGCACAACATAAACCAGCCGGAAAAAAGTTCGGCGGCAGCATATAAAGAAGGGATAAAAACCTTTTGGGATAACCTGCGTAACCGCTTTAATGCACAGGGCAGCAGCTCGGAAATAGGTGAAAATGAACGTCTTTGTGCCGTCTGTTCTGTAAAACGTTTTCTGCCCCGCGCAATTCGAAAAATGAAGAATGAACTGCTTTACGACCTTTTAAGTGATGTTGGAAGCTTTCCGACTACTACCGGTATTGCTGCATACAGATATATTGAAGAGATGAAAACAGCCGGCATTTTACCGGCTGATAAAATCGCACAGTTTATTGACTACCTGCATGATTCCAAAAAGGATGAAGGTTTTGATAACGAAGCCACGCCAGAGCTTTTGCAGATCATAAAAAAGGGTAAAAAAGAAGGTATAAAACTGACCAATTATGACAGCTATTATGCGGTACTGTTGATGGATGGCGATAAAATGGGTGATCTTATCAATGGAGCAACTATCACCGCAAGCTGGGGCGATGTAATCAGCCCTGAACTGCTGAAAAGGTACCAAAAGCCTGCTTTTAATCCTCCTAATGACCAACTGCGCAGCCACCTTGACAAGAAAAGGATTTTAAACCCGTCATTACACGCTGCCGTGTCCGATTCATTAAACAGTTTTGCCCGCTTCTCTGTTGCACCTGTTATAGCAGGCACAGGTGGCCGCCTTATATACGCTGGCGGAGATGATGTTTGTGCCATTTTACCGCTTGACAAAGCATTGCAGGCCGCAGAGGGCATCCGTAAGGCTTACACAGCTGATTTTGTGCAATACACTGACCAGGGTGCAAAACCTTGCGGCACAAACAGTAATCTGGCTGGCAAGCTGGGAGTTCATTTGGGATGTGCGGACGGCATTTCTATTTCTGCCGCCATAATCATTGCCCATCACAAGCAGCCACTGCGCGAGGTTTTAAAAGATGCCCATACATTGCTTGATGGTGTGGCAAAGCAGAAAGCAGGACGTAATGCACTGGCTATCCGTCTTAAAAAACGCTCGGGCGGTGATCGTGATTTCTACTGTAAATGGGAAGCACAAAACAGTTTCCTTGGTGATGAAACCGTTCTTGAATCATTTAATGCCATTGCAGACCTGGTTGGGGATAGTGTCAGCAGATCCCTTATCTACAGGCTATCCTCACTAAAAGATGCCATTGCCTGTTTAAATCTCTCCGATGCTAAAGATACAGAAAAAATGATTAAACTGATTGAGTACGAAGTAAAGCATTCAGGTTTGCTGGATAAAGAGCAAAAAGCTCAGAGCAGACAGATTGCGGGTCGGCTGGCAGCAATTATCATTACGCCTGAAGCAGATCAGGCAGATCGGTTTAACCCTGATGCCGCCATAATAGCCGGATTCTTTGGAAAGGGGAGTAAATAATGAACTTCTGGTTTGAGTTGACCCCTCTGGACACTCTTTTTTTTAGAGGTAGTGAACCTATGGAAGCAGGACAGCCGTCATCTGTACCGCTTTTTCCGCCTCCTGTTTCTGTGCTGCAAGGTGCATTACGCACAGCATATCTAAAAGACAAAGGGATACCTTTTAGCAATTACAACAAAGGTAATGTTACTGAAGAGGTAACAAAACAGATTGGTAAAAGTGGCGAAGCAGCACCGTTTGCCATAACTGCCCTGCTGATTAAAAAAGATGGAGCTTACTACACCCCTGCACCGGCAAACTGGTTTATAGACACAGACAAAAAACCGGCAAATGGTAGAGGCTTTTGCGGCAAAAGCGTTATAGTTGCCAAAACAGAAACAAAGGATACAAAAGCCCTGTCGTTATGTTCTTCTGCCGGTACAGTAACGCTGGTTATTGCAAAGCATGAAGCAGTTTCCCTTGGCGGTTGCTGGGTAAATACAGAGCTTTTAGATAAGCAAAGCATAACCTTTACAGCCAATGATCTTCTGACCGACAAAGAGATTTTTACCACTGAAAACCGTATTGGCATTGCACTGGATAGCCAGCGCACGGTTGTGGAAGGCAAACTGTATTCTGCCAACCATATCCGTTTGATTGAAGGTATAACACTGGTGGCAGCCTTTGATCAGCACCCGGGTATTGCAGATAATGGTCTGTTACAACTTGGTGGCGAGCAGCGCAAATGCCACTATCAGAGTATAAAAGGGCTGTCTTTTGCAGATAGTGGTAAGCAAACTGGCAAATTTGTGGCTTTGGCACCAGTAGCCGCCAGCCAGGGAATTTTATCCAGGGTAATTGCTGCCCATAAGCCGGTGATTATCTCTGGTTGGGATTTAAGCCGAGGTTTTCACAAATCAACCACAACCTGGCTGCCGGCCGGTTCAGTTTTTTCAGAAAAAGTAAGCAGTTCATCAGTTGCTCTATCACTATAAAAGGGAGAGATAAAAATGACTTCAATACTCACCATGTACGCAGTTACACCATGCCATGCCGGAAGCGGTTCTTCTTTCAGTGCAATTGACCTGCCTATTCAGCGGGAAAGACATACTAACTGGCCTGTAATCCACGCTTCAAGCATGAAAGGTGCTATGAGGGCACAATTTGACCGTTTCAAGCACAGGATTGAAGGCAATAAAGAAGAATTGACCAATCAGATTTTCGGCTCTGAAAAAAATGAATACGCCGGTTCTCTTTCAATATCAGATGCCAGAATTCTTGCTTTTCCAATGCGTTCCACATTTGCTCCATTCGTCTGGATAACCTGTCCGGCAGTACTTGCAAGGTTAAACAAGGACTTTAAAATTGCCGAAAAAGATACTGCTGACCTGTCTGAACTTGCACAGATAACAACAGAGCAGGCTTTTTGGTTAAGCGGTAATTTTGAGGAAAAAAGCAAAATACTGCTTGAAGATATGGAGGTTACAGCAACAAAGAAGATAGAACTTGCCGGTATATCTCCATATGTCACCGATGCAGAACGGCTGCTGATTGTCCATGATGAAGTTTTTTCATACGGTGTATCCAACTGTACTTCAGTTATGGCAAACATAATGATTGATCAGGCAACCGGCACAACCAAAGACGGCTCTTTAAGATATCATGAAGAGCTGCCATCAGACACACTGCTTTATTCTGTTGTTATCTGGGGAGATTCACGTGATCCCAAAGAGCAGATCAAGGCTGACATGATTAAGGATTTTGTTACTAAAGATGTCATTGCCAACCATATTCAGGTGGGTGGTGATCTTACTCTAGGGCGCGGTATTTTTGAAATTAAGTGGCAATAAGGGGGTTAAAAATGGCTACAAAAGAACAGCAAAGATCAGCATTTGCCCTACAACAAATAGAAGAAGTTTTTGGCGTTGAAGTTGCAAAAGCAGATGCCAACTTTATTGTGGGTACACCAACCATGATTTTAACCAATGGTATTGCCCAGACAATGGCTTTTTTACTATCCAGGAAGAAAAGCGAAAAAGAGCGAGGAGTATTCAACATACTTAAAAAGTGGCTTGCACAAGAGGTGCCCGGGCTGGCCGGACCAACAGATGAAAAAATATTTCTGCAAAAATTTGCAAGCCTGCAACAAAAAGAATACCTGCAAGCACAAAATGAATCTTTAGCATTGCTGCAATGGTTAAAACGTTACGCACGTGCCTTTGAGTCAGAGTAAAACGAGGAGTAATTCTATGATTCCACAATATATGCGTAACCATGAAGACAATCTGAAAAACTTCTCTTTGCATTTTGATTATTTTTCAAATTGGGTAAACGACAAAGCAGAAATAAGCTACCATGCAGGTAAAGCAAAGACCATTACTGTACATGCTGCAAATACTCTTGCACAACTACATAACCGGCAAGCTGCTGTTTTAAAAACAGCCAAAAATAACGGCTTGCTGTTTATGGAGATTACAGCCTGCCTTTCAACACCGTTTGTATCTGGTCTTGGCAGTTTTCATCCTACAGAAACCGGCTTTATCCTTGATCGCAATACCGGTCTGCCATACATACCGGCAAGCGCAATTAAAGGGGTTTTGCGGATGGCACACACACTTGACCTTGCAGAAAAATATCCGGAAGAAATCATATGTACAGACAATGACTTTGAATTTCCCGACACCCACCAGTCTTTACTGAAATATTTTGGCTATACCGATAGTAAAACCGAAACAAAAGATGTAAGGGGGCAGCTGGTACTGCTTGATGCTTTTCCTGAAAAAATACCTGTTTTAAAGCAGGATATTATGAACCCTCATTTTGCTACGTATTACAATGCTAAAACCGCAACACCGCCGCTGGAGACTGAAAGCCCTGTTCCGCTTAAATTTATGGCAGTGGAAAAAGGAACAAGTTTTAAATTCCGGCTGTTTTTACTACCGCTGGCAGATGGTTTGCAACCTACGGGCTGTTTGAATGATGAAGACAGGATTGCTGTATTGGACATGTTTAAAAGGGCAGCTGAACAGTTGGGCTTTGGTGCAAAAACAGCCGTTGGTTACGGTCGATTTGATAGCATTGAAGACACAACAGAAAAACTGCATGAGAAATGGCAGCAGATGCAGGAAGAAGAAAACAAACGCCTTTACCCGTGGAAAGATGCGATTATAAAACTTGACAGCATAGCCAACTGGGGTGACTTCAGGCAACAGTTCCTTGATAATACAAACCTTGCAGCGTTTAAGAATAACGCAGAATTTGTGGAAGCTGTTTTTAATAAAGCCACAGAATTATCAAAACAGAAATGGGATGAGCAAAGAGACAATATACTTGTGGAGTGGTTTGCAGAAACTGACAAAAAATGGCCGCCTGAAACTTCAGACAACAGAGCAGATACCCAAAACAGTGCTGCCGAACTTGAGCGTTTAAAAGCAACAAGTAAATGGGCTGATTATATAAAAGCCCCTGCCCAACTGGAGTTGCTGGGTAAAAGCGGTCTTAAATACCTGGGGGAACAGCTTAAAAAGTGGGGGTGCGAAGCAAAAGATGCAACACAAGAGAAAAAGGACGAGCTTAAGCGGTATAAATCAGCACGTAACAAAAAATAAGTGAAACACAGGATAATATTAAACATTACCTGCATTCATGCCTTCGCCTTGCGGCAAAGGCATTGCTAAAAACAATAGCCAAGGAGGTAACATAATGAACCACGTCCATGTATGTCTGGTTTCTGACCAGCCGATACCAAACCTTACCACTGTCTTTCAGTTTCAACCGGATACAGTTTTACTGCTCTATACTGACGAATCTAAGGAAAAGAAAGATCGTCTGAAGGCGATTTTACGTAAGTACAACAAAAAAGTTGATGAGCGGTTGATTCTACCTTTTGATATGCAAAATGTAATTGAAGTCTGCGAAGGTGTACTAAAAGATTATGCAGATGCTGAAGTTTCATTAAATATTACCTGTGGTACAAAGATAAGTATACTGGGCGCGTTTCAGGTATTTTATTCTGCTGATAAACAGATTTGGTACGTTAATACAGATGGGCAGCAACTTCAGCAGCTATCCCCTGAAATTAAAGAAATACCAATAAGCACTAAAATTAAAATACGTGATTATCTTGCTGCCAATGGATTTGAAATCACTGATTGGCAAAAAGATGATCAGGTTATTTTAAAACGTCGTGAACTGACCGAGTTTCTTGCGGATATTGCTGTCAGAAAAGATTACCTGATCGGTGAAATTAACTATGTAGTTCCTGATGCTGAAGCCCCTGACCTGAAACTGCCAAAATATATTGACTTTCCGAAAACACCGGAAATGGAAGAACTTGCCAGGCTGCTGGAACAACATGGTATGGCAAAGCGTGCGGATGAACATTGCATTTCTGTTGATGATAAAAATGTACTGCTATACCTCAAAGGCTTTTGGTTTGAAGAATATGTATATACACTTGCCAAAGGTATTGATGCCGATGAAGTACTGCTGAACGTAACCGGTACGTGGGATACAAAAGGAAAAAAACCTCCTATAAACGAGTTTGATGTAATGATTGCCAAGGGCACACAGTTGGCACTTATATCCTGCAAAACATCAAATCCAAACCGTGCTGTTAAAGGCGAAGCTGAAGGAGTTGGTAAAGAATACCTGTATGAACTTGATTCATTAGGTGATAAAGCACTGGGGCTTTTTGGCAAGCGAATGCTGGCCTCGGCACGAAATATAGATAACCAGTATGTAAAAGACCGTGCAAAGGTAATGCGTATAGAAATAGTGGATGGTAAAAATATTCGGACATTAAAGGATAAATTAAAATCATGGCTAGCCAGATAACCATAGATATTGAAACACTTTACGAAGCCACCGGTGCAGCCAAACTTGCCATGCTGCCAGAATATGAACAAAAGGCAAAAGAGCTTGCCGGCACTGGTAATGAGATTACCCTTACCGGTCAGGGACCTGTGTGGCTGTACCTGAGGCTGGCACACACCCTGCACGGCAAAGCTGTAAAACTTAGCTACAACTCACCTGTAACCGGGTCTTTACTTATTTTTGATCACTCTCCGTATTAAACAATAGCGGATTATGACACTAAAAAAGGGCAGCTTTTGAAAAGCTGCCCTTTTTTATGACCTGTCCTGTAGTTGTATCCTGCTTTTTGCAACCATTAACAGGCTTTTGAAAAACGTAAATTAATAGCAACATTGCAAACCGGCAATATGTTTTAAAACTATGCCATCATCCTTTCCAGGTTCACTACGTGAAAGGATGGCTATAAATGGTCGTATACGTCACCACCCAAGGATCTAAAATTGTCCGTGAAGGCCGGCATCTGCTGGTAAAAAAGGCTGATACCACCTACCACACCATCTTTCCTTACAAACTGGAGCAACTGGTACTGTTTGGCAATATTCAGCTTACACCCTATGCCCTAAAACTGCTTTTGCGTGAAAACATAGATACTGTATTTTTACGTTTTGACGGACGTTATCAGGGCAGGCTCGCCTCTGTGGAGCAAAAAAACGTTTTTCTGCGCAAACGCCAGTTTTTACTGACCGATGACGAAGCTTTTTGTCTGAAAACCGCCAAATCAATCGTTTACGGTAAAATTGCCAATATGGCTACAGTAGCACAAAGAATAGCCCGCACCAGAAACAGTGAAAAAGCAGCGCGCCTTGCCTCTTCTATACGTGATACAGCCAGAATTGTTGACAGCACAAAATCATTGCCAACTCTTAGAGGAGTGGAAGGCAATGCCACAGCACTGTATTTTCAGACCTTGAGAATCGGGCTTGATCATGATCACGGTTTTAAACGCCGTATACGCCGCCCACCTACCGATCCCGTCAACTCGGTACTTTCACTTATATACACTTTTTTAATTAACCGCGTGTACGCAGCAGTGCGAGTTGCCGGGCTTGATCCATACCCTGGAGTATTACACAGCCTTGATTATGGTCGCCATTCACTACCCCTTGATCTGATAGAGGAGTTCAGACCGATTATTGCCGATACCCTGACCCTTTCGCTTTTTAACCTTGAAATATTAAAGGCCAATGATTTTTATCGCCCGAACATAACCATAGAGCAAACATGCAAAGCCATTGATCCGGATCCGATTGCTTCTGCCATAAATGATCCCCTGGGACGTATGAGTCTTGTTGAAGATGAAGATGAACTGTTTGATATGCCGGTACAGCATATGGATGAGCAGCTTGCAGAGCATGAAACAAACGATGGTGGCAAGCAGTCGGTAAAAATCTGGCCGGAAGCATTTAAACGAATTTTACAGGCCTTTGAGCGCAAGATGACCACAGAATTTTATCACCCTGTGGCAGAACAAAAAATGACTTATGCCGAAGCACTTGTTTTTCAGGCAAGGCTTTACCGCCAGGTGGTGGAGGGAGAAGCAGCCACATACAGGCCGCTGTTAATGAAATAGTCATGTATGCACTTGTTTCCTACGACATATCCAGCCACAAAACCAGGGCAAGGTTCCATAAGTTTTTAAAAGAATTTGGTCTTAACACCCAAAAATCAGTTTTTGAGTGTGATATTGATCAACAAGGTATTGAAAGAATCATGGCGCAGGCACGTACCAGCCTTAACCCCCAAACCGATGCCCTGTTTATCTATCGCATATGTTCTGGCTGCCAGCGCAAAGTGCAAATATCCGGCATGGGGTTAAAGGTGGTGCAACTTGATTTTATGATTTTATAGGAAACAGATGGTGCAATATGCAAATAATAGTAGCATACGACATTGCCAACCCTAAACGGCTGCAACGTGTAGCAAAAATAATGAAAGACTATGGTCTGCGTGTTCAAAAATCCATCTTTGAGGTTGATATTGATGAACATATGTTTGCTGTGATGAAATTGCGGATAGAGGCAGAAATAGACATTGAGCAGGACGGCGTAAAATACTTTCCACTTTGCAGCCGCTGTTGCAATACCGCCATTACCTTTGGTAAAGCGATAAAAACAGTTAAAAATGAAAAATATATTGTTATCTGATGTTTGTAAGCCATACCAGGAGTCTGTTGGACTTGCCCGTTCGTAGCGAGGGAAAGTCCGATTTGAGGCAGTTTTTCCGCTTTTACGAGGAGAATAGCCAGCTATTTAACGAGAACTTTTGAGTAAAACCAAAAGCTGACAAAAAGACCACCTTTAGACTGGGCAGCTTTGAATTGAACATTTTTAAGTAAAGTAAACATTGACAAAAAAAACAGATTGGTTAAATTTTTCCGCAGACCTTCGACACCAGTGGCAAAGCCTCATGTTACCGTTTAGGTCTGCGGAAGCTTAAAGTTATTTGAAAATCAATATGTTAGCAGAACAAGCAAGCTGTTTTTGACAAAAAAGCAGACTTTTTTCACTGGCAGCAAGCGAGGTCTGCGGAAAGTGGGGTTTAACAACATGAAATTATTAACAAAAAAACACCTGCTGTAGTAATTGACCTGACATACGAAGGGATTAAGACCCCTACTACCAAAAACCCCTACAGGCAGCTCCCAGAGGCGGTAGTAATTGACCTGACATACGAAGGGATTAAGACGTGGTTTTTGTGGTGTTCCCATGCGGAGGCAAAACCTGCGGGGTAGTAATTGACCTGACATACGAAGGGATTAAGACGTGTACTCTTTCAACGCCCCATACCCTTTCTGTGGGAGGCCGGGTAGTAATTGACCTGACATACGAAGGGATTAAGACCACCATCGGCACTGCTGGAACTAATCAAGCGTCCTGAATAGTAGTAATTGACCTGACATACGAAGGGATTAAGACGTTGTAAAGGGCTTTTAAGCCCTGGTAGGAGAAATTATCTCCGTAGTAATTGACCTGACATACGAAGGGATTAAGACTTAACAGCTTTTAGCTATTTTGCCAGTAAAACAAAGCGGTAGTAATTGACCTGACATACGAAGGGATTAAGACCTTTTTGATTGTCTCTTTTTGCAGCTCTTTTGACAAGGTAGTAATTGACCTGACATACGAAGGGATTAAGACGCATCTTCAAAAAGTACCTGCAAGCTGACTCTGGCAATTCTACGTAGTAATTGACCTGACATACGAAGGGATTAAGACTGACTGGTTTTGTCCGGTTGTGAAGCGTATTCTTTGTAGTAATTGACCTGACATACGAAGGGATTAAGACAGTCGACTCGTCCGGCTGCTTTCCAGTTAATTCGGCAAACTGGGTAGTAATTGACCTGACATACGAAGGGATTAAGACCTTCCTGCATAGGAATCGTCTTGTACAACCGAAGAGCACGTAGTAATTGACCTGACATACGAAGGGATTAAGACACTAAACTCTCGTCCGTAGGAGGTTGTGATGACCATAGACAGGGTAGTAATTGACCTGACATACGAAGGGATTAAGACGTTTGCGCCCTCCAGGTTGCAGCCCATCAGGATCGCCCCTGGTAGTAATTGACCTGACATACGAAGGGATTAAGACTCCAGGTATGCACCTGCCAGGTCAACTATAGACAAGTTGACGTAGTAATTGACCTGACATACGAAGGGATTAAGACTCCGAAAGCCTCGCCCCTTTCAGGTTCGCACCCGAAAGGGTAGTAATTGACCTGACATACGAAGGGATTAAGACTTTTTAATAAATGCAGCTGGCTGGTAAACCGCCAGTACTTCGTAGTAATTGACCTGACATACGAAGGGATTAAGACCCTGGTCAAGCCCAGCTGCCTCTGCCTTTTTGAGCAGCATTGTAGTAATTGACCTGACATACGAAGGGATTAAGACTCAAACACCGCAAAACCACCCGCCTGCAAACGACCTTCAAGTAGTAATTGACCTGACATACGAAGGGATTAAGACGCAGAACTGCCGCTATTTTCACCCCGCCCGTCGCTTTTTCCAGTAGTAATTGACCTGACATACGAAGGGATTAAGACTACTGATTCCGCCGTGGCGGGTGTGGCCTTCTTAGTGTTGTGTAGTAATTGACCTGACATACGAAGGGATTAAGACTTCTGCCTCAGAGTTGTTGTAGATTACGTGCCCTTCAATGTTGTAGTAATTGACCTGACATACGAAGGGATTAAGACAACTACGGCGAGATTGACCCTGCCAAGCGACAGCGTCTTGGGTAGTAATTGACCTGACATACGAAGGGATTAAGACGCGGGACCGTCTTCCGAATTAAAAATCTTAAACAGTAGTAATTGACCTGACATACGAAGGGATTAAGACACCGGAAAAGTCGTAACCGCCTTTGCGAAAGCGCCCCTCAAGTAGTAATTGACCTGACATACGAAGGGATTAAGACTCGAGCTTTTCCCGTGCTGCCTCGAAAATGGCGTCTTCGGTAGTAATTGACCTGACATACGAAGGGATTAAGACCACATACTATTGTTTTGGGTGTACTCGTCAAAGTACACCTCGTAGTAATTGACCTGACATACGAAGGGATTAAGACTCTACAGATGTTTGAGATGGATTGGTAGTTGTGTAATTACTAGTAGTAATTGACCTGACATACGAAGGGATTAAGATGCAAAAAAGGGCAGCTTTTAAAAAGTTGCCCTTTTTTTCTGATGTTTATTTTTTTGTATATCTGCGACTGATTGTTTTAAGATTGCCCCAAAAGTGTACCGCTGTGCAGGATAAAAGGAGTAGGCGTGAAAAAGAAGTCTCTGGTTTTAGTATTGATGGTTTTTTACCTTGCCGCAACAGGCTGTGCATCAACAAGAGAGGGTACAACAAGTGATATACAGATGGTTAAGGTTTCATCTGCATCTGTAGAAAATCCTGCTGCGGTGCCTGATGCCGATGTGGGGCAGGCAGATATGGAAGATGAACAAGGAAGTTTTGACAGTGAAGAGCCAGACCAGACTGAGTTAGAGTCTAAAAACGTAGTGGAGCGTTTTTGTAGCTGGATCCTGTATCCGGTCATCCCTTTTTTTATGGGATGGTTTTTGCAGTAAAGATATAGCCCACCATTGCACAGAATGGTTTAAAGTTTCAGGCGGGCTGATTTTTTAGTGGCTATTATCTTGCGGTTTTGCTTTTTTAAACCAACTTTTACCTTCAGGTGAGGTAATCAACGTATTAAGGCGCTTAGCTATGGCATCAGCCTCATCCAGCTGTCTGCTTTTTTTGCCGGACATTTTTCTAAGTGTATTATGGTCATAATTAATACTCTTTTTAAGCCTCTGAATATCATTTTCCAGCCGATCACAATCTGCAACTAAAAACTGCTGCCGCGCAGTAAGCGCACCTATAAGATTAGCATCTGCACTATGCTTGCTCTGTATCACCACTGCGATTAAACCCAGCATCAGGGCAAGCGATGAGATTAACCCTTCAAGAGCAGAAAAAGCCTGACCAAACTCAGCTACAGTTGTTGGTAGCGTTAATGCAAGAAAAGCAGGCGGCAATATGGCAGGTCGCAATATCCCTAACAGAACAAGTGCGTATAAAGCCCACAAAACAGTTGCCACCAGTAATGCTGTTATAAGTATTTTCTTCATTTAATTTACCTTAATCATCAAAGATGCTTGTGGATGAAAAACTGTCAAAGGATGAAAAGCTATCATCAAAACCGGAGTTTATGTCGTCTGTGCCAAAACTATCATGAAAGATGTTCCCTAGCATGTAAAAACAACAAGGATCGGTAATCCAGTCGCTACTGCCAAGATCGCAACCTGATGATAAAAAAGATGTACTGGAACCCATGCCAGTGACTGACGTACCCCACTGGTGGTAGATATTGCCAGGTATGTAAGAGTAAACAGGATCAGTTATCCAGTCATCGTGCAGGGTGCTGCTGCTTGCAGGGTATGATGTTTCGGAATCATATGTGTCAAAAGTGTCAAAATCGGATTTTATGCTTTCATCTGAATGATTAAAATTATAATAACTGCCACCAGTGTTGTTACTTGCACTATGCTCAGACCTGAAAATTGCCACCAGAATTATCCCGATAATTATAAATTCCATAGCGCACCTCCGTATATGATTTGAACCCAGCATAATCAATTAAAAACGTAAGTGTACTTTTGCAATGTTGCAATATCTGTAAAAAAATGTGCCAGCCTGCTGCAAGCTCTTTTACATAAAGACATAACAAATTATGCCAGCTATATTGGTGGTGATGACGAAAGTGTCAAATATTCGGAACTACCCGGCAGTGTTATTACCACAAAAACATTGGAGTAATGGAAACATGAGCACTATTGATCAGGTTAAGCAGTTGATTAGTGAAGTTAACCGCCTGCATTTTGATTTTTCTAAAGATTATTTTGAAACAGGACGTATGGAGAAAATCAATCTTTCACGCACTATTGCCCGCGTGCCTGCGCCACATATTTACACCTATCGTTTAACTTTGCATGAGTGCGTCAACGATTACCTGATGACGGCGGATATTGATATTAAATATTTTTACCGTGTTAAAACCCGTGAAAGTATTGATGATAAAATAGCCCGCTTTTCCAATCGTGAGAACCAGTACCCTGTGAACAACTGGCTAAATGATATTTTTGGTGCGCGTATTATTTTAACCGCTGACGAAATTGCCACGGTAATGGACATGCTCTACGACTGGCACGAAGAACTAAACCTGAAAAACTGGTATCTGCGCGTTAAAGAAGGCTATCGTGGCTTGCATATTTACTTTAAAAACAAAAGTAATTTCTACTTTCCCTGGGAATTGCAAATTTGGGATGCTGCTGATGTGCAAAGCAATATAACCAGCCACGAAAAACAGAAACGAAACTTTATGTGACTGAACCGTCCTGCCCTTAACGGGCACTTCTTCTTGTTAAAACAGGATGGAAGGCGACATCACAGAAAACAAAAATCACATAAAAGATGGTGTTAAATATTGACAGGTGAAGTAATTTGCCGTTTTTCCAAACAGTACTAATGCTTCAAAAAGAAACAGATTGTTATCGCAATATTAAAAACATTAATCACGCGCCGCAGATAAGTCGGGTTAAGACGACGGGCAAAACGGGCTCCGTAGTAGCCACCAATTACTGCACCTGCAAGCATGGTAAGGGCTTGTGACCACCAGACCAATCCCACAATGGCAAACCACAAAACTGCACTCGAGTTGGTTACTCCCACCAGCAAAGTTTTAAATGCATTCATTGCCTTGATGTCATTTACTCCAAAAAGGCTCCAGACAGCCATCATCATAATACCAACCGCGCCACCAAAATAACCGCCATATATTCCTAAAATTATCTGTGCAGAAAGGATTAAAAGCGGATGTTGTTGCGCAGTGCGGTTTAGCAGTCGTCCAAGATGAGGTCCCAGGGCAAATGCCACAGTTCCGGTAGCCAGCAGCCAGGGGATGGCTTTGTCGAAAAGTCTGGTGGGAGTGTATTGCAGCAGTATTGCGCCAAGTAATCCACCAATCAGGCTAAGTATCATCATTGTTTTAAGTGGCGCGGCTTTAAAGTAGGTGCATTCGGTACGGTATGCCCAGGCTCCGGCAAGGCTGCCCGGAAAAAGGGCAACTGTGCTGGTTGCGTTTGCAGCAATGGAGGGCATACCAGTAAAGATGAGTGTTGGCAGCGTAACGAACGAGCCGCCGCCAGCTACGGAATTCATGGTTCCTGCAAGTAATCCTGCTACAAATATCAGTAGGGATGTATTGTTCAAGGTTCACCATCGGGTTGCATATCACAAGTTGTTATGGCAATAATCTGCTGATTAAACCTTTTTGTGTGCGTTTACCTGAGTGTTGCAAAAGCCTGTATGTAAGCCGCAAAGAATATATCTTTTACATCCTGTGGCAAGAACAAAGCAACCACAGTATTTTTAATTTGCTTTTTACAGATTACGGTGGTATATATGTACTCTTGATTTGGCGCATATCAAGCCATAACAACCAGATAAGCGGAGCGTAGCGCAGCCTGGTAGCGCACCTGCCTTGGGAGCAGGGGGTCGTACGTTCGAATCGTATCGCTCCGACCATACAACAAAGGGTTACATGATTTTTTCATGTAACCTTTTTTGTTGAAAATTACATACAATACATACAAAAAGCCCCTTCCAACTGCAAGGATAGCAGATGAAAGGGGCTTTTAATTAAGCAGAAGTAACA
>JAVERM010000028.1:0-21970 GCA_034007105.1 Trichlorobacter sp. | reverse complement strand
CTGCCGGAGCCGCCGCATTAGTTGCAGGTGTCCCGCCCATTCCAGAGCTTGCCTGTGGTTGCGGTGCAGGCGTTACGGTTTGTCCCGCTCCCTGCTGCACTCCTCCCACGCCAGTTGTTGCCGCTACCCTTGTCGGTGACTGTGTAGTTGCCGGTGTAGGTGTTACAGGAGCAGGTGTCTCCGGTGGGTTGCCGAGCACCGCCTCTGTTATAACCCCTAAACCTCCCCCCAGTTTGTTAAGGAGCGGGCTTGAGTCGTCTTTTGACATGGCTTGAGGTGTTATGTCTCCATTTACTACGTTGCCAATAGTTGGTGCATCAACTTGTAGCTCCGGAATGTTTACACCAAACCTTCCCGCTGTGTTTCTTGCTTGGTTGTATGGCTCTTCTGAGGCATACAGGAGCGCTCTTTTTAGGGGGTTAAAGGTAGTTGCGTTTTCCCCCTTTTCTATATTCTCTTGCGTCTGTCTCGAGTTCCCTTTGTGCATGTTTGCATCGCCTTTTGCGTTAATATCCCCCTCTGTTTGGCTTATATTGTTTTCTGCGTTAGCTATTATGTTTTCCGCATTATTGGCTCCACTACCTGTTCCTGCCGAGTTCTTGATCTCTTCGTTTACTTTACCGATAACGGCTTGGCTTTGCGCCAATTCGCCGTCAACCTTGGCTTTGGTATTGTTCCCGTTTTCAACCTGCGCTTGCGCTGCAAGCTTGGTTTCTGAACCAACACCAAAGGAATCAACGTACTTGCCAATCAGTTCTTGCAGGGCTTTTGGGTCGTTTGTAGCCATTTCACGGAGCTTTTCTTGTGTCTGTAGCTGTCCATCAGCACCATTGAATCCAAAGTGATTCTGAAACCACTTGGCTGCATGAGTCTCTAGCGCAACACCACCACCAGCAGTCAGAGCCGAAACAGCCTTGTGTGCCTCTTGTGCAGCTTCAGAGGCCTGCGTGGTTCGCGATACCTTCTCGCCTGCCTGCTGCGTCCTTTGGAAGGCCTCTCTAGCTTCCTTGATCACACTCTCGGTAACAGACCCTTTCGTGCTTGTGGCGTTCTGTATACCTGCCTGTAAATTTCGAGAAACCGCATCTTCAAAAGCTTTTGCCTCGTTTGCGTCCAACTTACGCTCAAACTTGGTGTTGTCGGACGACGTTCCTATGATAGTGTAACCTCCCTTTCCTTTTAAGATTTTCATGTCTTCCAGACCAGGTGTTCCCGCAGTCAGCCCTCCATCTAGCCTATGTTGGGTGTCTTTGCTTTTGCCTTGCGACATACTCCCGCCTGTAGTTACTACCTCTTTGAGTGCGCTATTTATAGCGTTGCCTATTATTTCGTTGGACGAACTGCCTGTGCTCCCTTCTCTTGTAACGCCCCTTCCAGAAGATCCAGACATCCCTGCACTAAGCATCTCTTGCCATGCAGCACTTTTTTCCTGATTCGCTGCGTGAACCTCTTGCGCTGCCTTGGTCAAACTCTGCTCTGTTGCTGCCTGTGCCTGCTGTGCGAGCTTCATATCCCCCAGGGCACTTTTTTCAACCTTTAAAAGCTCGCCGTCTTTGTATTTCAACTCTGCTCCGGATTCTTTGTGGGCAAACGTAGTCACACCAGTTTGAGCGTCTTTCTTAACTTCCCATCCCGCTCGTTCGGCCGCAACACTGCTTCCCTGCCCTGCCAATGCACCCGACATAAAAGACCTGCTGCTCCCTTCGCTGGCTGTTTTTCCGAGTTGACCACTTGCCTGCACCTGTGAGGACAAAGAGGCACCGCTAAGACCACCCGATCCGCTCCACTCTCCTTGAGACTTTGCGTTGTTAAACAAGTCTTGCTGAGGTCTGAAAGCACCCATATTTGAATGCGCTTCGGACGGGACAAGCCTATTACCTCCAGCCATTCCTGTCTGTTGCTGCATCATTGCCGCCCTGTTTGCCGTATTGACGCTACTGCCGCTGTCCTGCTCGTATGCCCGCCCTGGGTTCATAGCCAAAAGCCGTGCTGACGCACTATCTGCTGACTTCCATAAAAACCCGAGAATCATTGCCGCAAGCAAAGAACCTTGCCATACAAAATCCTGTGCTTGCGCTAAGGCTGAATGCAGCAGAGCTATACCTTCCCCATCGCCACCAGCTCCCACAAGCTGGCTGGTGTAGATGTGATAAGTAGCCACGTTTACTGCAAAGGTTACTGTATTTAGTGTAGCCAGGTAGAAAAACGCACCAACGGCTTTCATGGCAATGGGTGTGGTTAGAAACACCACAAGAATAGGTGCCACAAAAAACAGGAACTGCTGCATATACACAGCCCTGTCTCCCACTTGCCGCAATGCACCCATTATAGCCCCTCTGTTCAGGTTCTCCCCTGCTGCCACCATTGCAGCCGTACCCGCCGGATCCAGCTTTCCGTAATAATCAGCCACTGCCTTTGCCAGGGCTATATCGTTTGAAAACCTGTCAATGTCCAGGCTCACGTTATCAGTAATAGCAAACCCTGCCAGTGTGCTTTGCATATTGGCTTTACATTGGGCTACGTTTAAAAACCCAGCGTTTTTGCACGCCTCCAGCATTGACGGCGTAGCGTTTGAGGCGTTTTGGAAGTAGCCAGACAGGTCTGCATAGGCCTCTGTGCATGTTTTGGTTACACCGCTTGGGCTTGCCCCTGTGTAGCTCACCGTGTAAATCGAAGGGTTTTGGGCTTTACCGAGCACGGTGATAAGGTTGCTGGTAATTGCGCTATCTACTATCTCGTCAATAGTGAGTGTACTGTCTGGCAGTGTCATCTCAAACAGCACACAATCCCGCATGTACCTTTCAAGCGTCTGTGTGGCCTTCTGGCTTGCTTGTGCGTTTTTTATGAGTCTATCTACCCCTGCATAAGCAACATGCCCTGCTGCTGCATATGTGGGCACGTTTACAATGGGTGTTGCTGTATCTGCAACATGCACAATGGTTCTTTGAAACAGGTTTAAAACCCACATTGTTTTTGATATGCCTATGGGTACGTTTGCAACAGTCTCCGTTCTGCTTAACACCACGTCTTGAACATTCACATTTTCTTTTGGTGTGATAAAGCCCACGTACAGCCCCAGCCCGATTAGTATGGGTGACATCCTTGCAAGTATTCCTGCTGGCATTTTGCCGCTGCCTGCTGCCTGGCTTAATACGCTAAACCCTGTAATTATGAATGAAAACACCGCTGCCCCTGCTGCCCAGGGCACCCATTGGGTACCTCCAAACATCAAGGCCATGCGTTTGAAATCCTGGGTCACTCTTCCGAAAGTACCCCAGGTGTAATAATCAACATCAGCAAGTGCAATGGTCGGCACCAGCATTATTGCCATTATGGTTAATACTTGTATTGCTCTTCGTTTGTTTTGCATCAGCCGGTCTCCTTTTCCATCAATCCTTAGCCTGCTTCATCCTGTCCTTTATCTTGTTGGCAGCACCGGGCCCGAACGCTTTTGCTGTAAGAGCCGTTAAGCGTTCTTCGATGTCATATAGGCTGCTTGCGTAGTCCACTGACTTCATAAACGAAGCAAAAGCTGCGTCTGTGCTTGCGGCAAAGTATTTGGCTTTGCTGTTGACGGATGCACGAAATTGCTCAAGGGCTTTTTCCATGTCCTCGCCCTCTTTTCCGATCTGGCACCCTTCTGTGCTGGCGTTTGCTTTAATAACGGCCAGCGTCCTGCTGATACCATCTGTCCTTGCAGCCAGTGCTTTTATTGATTCAACCACCATGACCGCAGTTGTTAGTTGGGCAAGGCTGTCTCGCATCGTCATCTCGTTTCCAGAGGCAACAGCCATCCTGATCGCATAGTGCAGGGCGTATGGCATGGAGTTTATAAACACCGAGTCCTTTGTTACCAAAGCCAGACCCGTTCTGTTCTTCATGCCGTTGATTAGCTTGTCAAGGACCTGCTCTGAGTAGGTCTGGAGTGGTTTAAAAGGAGGGTTTGCGGTTTGTGTGCAGGTGTTGTTTCCCGTAAGCCCCATCACCCACCCGTTTTGAGTGTTTATAAGGTTTGTGGTTTCTGAGAAATCATACTCGGAGCAAGGCGGTATAAACGTGACGTTTGTAATGCCTTGCGCAGTTTGGTAGACCTTTATCTCGCCAAAAATAGCTCTCATTATTTCCGCGTGTGCGGCAGGTAGCCCCATGTCGGTTTGCAGGAGGTCTTTGGTCATGTGTTTAGGGTATGCAGTTTTAGAGTCAGGAAATATCTTCTTTAAGGCTGCGCTACATTTGGTTTTGTCCATAACCGTGTTGGTACCCTTGCCCAGTTGTCCCGCAGCCCAGTCGTTGACAGTGGTGTTTATTCCATCAAGTGATTCTCGCATCTTCTTTGTAGCTGAGTTAAAGCTACCAAGTATCCCGTCCTCTGTGACAGACTCTTTTGCTGCGTTCATGCTTGCACCAAACACTTTGTCGGCAGTGAAGTTCACCGCTGCTGTGGCGAGTTTACAGTCGTCCATTGCCAGTGCGTTAAGGGTGTCAGATAGCGCTTCCAGGTCTTTCATGATCTGCGAGCAGGTGGGGCAAAGGGTTTGCAGTGCCATGTCAAATGCCAAGCCTGCGGAGTTTTGCAGTATGGTTTGAAATTTCTCTACAAGTTGGTCTGGTTGCAAGAAAGATAAGCTGCCCATGTAGAAGTCAATACCACCGCACCCTGCTCTGGCTTTTGGGGGGTTAAAGCTTAAAAGCGGCCCTGTTTGGTTTGTTGCCCATCGTGCTGAGTAGCTGCCTCCATAGAGGTAACCTCTTTGCTGTCCGGCGTAGTAGCCGCCAGAGGTGGATGTTTTGTTGTCAAACCAGTCTTGTGCCCAGTCAGCGTGTGCCGAGGTGCTAAACAGCATAAAGACTGCCCCTGCCGTCATTAAGGTTTTTTTGAGTTTTTTGCGCATTACTTTTTGCCCCCTCTTTCTTTTTGCAGTGGAGCCAGAGGGTCGTAAACAGTGCCTTTTCTGTTGTCCCTTACTCCGTATTGCTGAATACTTGTTTTTCCGCCCAACATGCTTACACCTGCGTAAATCCTGTCCTCCATCTCTTCTACCGTTATTACCCCGCTTGAGACGGGGAAGTGGTCGTCTACGCCCTTTTTGGCAAGAATCAGGGCAGGTATCAGGGTCACCCCAAACGCCTCTTTTGCGTCTGGGTTGGTGTCGGCGTTGATTCTCCTTACTTCCCAGCCGGTTCTTGCTTCAAATATCCTGATTATCTTTTCCTGTTCTGTGCAGTAAGGACAGGTGGGCGAGGTGAAAAAAAACAATGCGTGGTCTGTTTTTCTGGCGGCCAGCATGTTTTCCATTTCTGCTATCTGCATTCTGGTTGTAGCTCTGCCCCCTGGTGTGTTTGTGGGTGCTACGTTTTCAAAGGAGATGTCAGGGTTTTTCAGGGTGACTACGCGGTCTACGTTCATGTAGGCAACTGCTTTACGCCGTGCGATGTCCTGCATCCTTTTGTAGGCTTCTACGTCTTCTTCTTTAAGTGTCATTACCGCTTTGTCTCTAAAGTCGTTTAGAAGCTGCTGGAAGTCCTGTGGGTGCATGTTCCACATCTGTTCTGTGGTGTAGTCTTTGGCGTCAGGTAGCCTTCGTTTAGGCGGTTCTTCTTTTTTTTCCTCTTTTTTGTCTGGGTCTTTGGTGTCTTTTTCCCAGTAAAAACCAGGGCTGTCGGGGTTGCTCAAGTACCACCTGGGTGCAGCGTTGGCCGCAGGGGCGATTGTTAAGGCTGCCAGTAGTGCAGCTGCTGTTGTTTTTGTTACCAGATTGCCCATAGTTGCTCCTTTATCCGGTCAAGTGAGATCGGGCCGTAGTAGCGTGAGTCGTAGCTGTCTGGTGAGTCGCCTATGACAAATGCCCATCCTTTGCCAATTTGACCTTCTTCCTTCCACGGGTTGGTGGGTTGCCCCTTGATGTTTTTTTCTTTTGCCAGCCCTAAGTATTTGCCGTTGCAGTAGTATTCTCTGTCCCGAATCGTAAGGGTGTCGCCTTCAATGCAAGCCACTCGCTTGATGATGCTAATGACCTTCCCTTTTTCCAGGGGGTGTTCAACGTCAAAGGTTACGTAGTCGCCTTGCTGGTAGGTTTTTCCCGCAACAGCCGCTTTTTTGAAAAAGAGCCTGTGACGTAGTGAGTCGGTGGGCGATAGTGCTGTGTGGTTTAATAGCCACCACCAGCCAGCCAGAAAGAAACACGCCATGAGTAGCTGTAGTCCGTAGTGGAAGGTTTTAGAGCCTAGGTAGTACGGCTTTCCGTGTGCCCAGCAGATGTACGCCTTTGTTTTTTCCCAGATTTTTTTCAACGGCTTTTGCCCCCTTTGTCGCTTTTGTTTCCACTTGGGTGCAGTTCAGGCAGGTCGATTCTCAGTACCTGTGGTGCGTTTCCAAGGACGGCATCGCCGGAAAGGACTGTGTATCTTGAGGGTAAGGCATTGATTGTGTCTGATAGGGTTTGTATGGCTTCTTCAGCACCTTTTTCGTCCACTTCTCCAGCCACCAGAGCATCTCGCACGTCTGTGATGTATTTTTGGATGTCCACTGTTGCAAGTCTGGGTGAAAAGAAGGCGTGGTAGGCGTAGATGCTGACTACGCAGAAGCAGGCTGCGCATACAATGGCCAGTGCTGCTGCTTGTGAGAATGTGACCAGATTTGCAGGTTCTTCTTTTTCCCTTTTTTCTACTGTTGGTGTGAGTGCGAGGCTTTTTTTCAAGTGCGGATTCCCCCTTTTGGTTTTTATCTCTTCTATCTATAAGAGAAGGGGGGTGTCCGGATTTGCGTTTGGGAGGGTGTCAAAGCCCGATGGTTATTGGCTTTGCGGGATGTTCCCGCCGCCAGTTGTTGCTTTTTTTGGCGGCAGGTAAATTTCTCTTACCTGGTATGCCGTCCCTTTTTGGGTGTAGATCGTTGGTACAACTTTGGGCTTTAATGTGGCCATGAGTTCCATGTTGGCAGGGTAGGTCATTCTGCCAAGTTTTTCAGAGGTTTTGATGCTGTTGCCGCCGGTGATAATTATTGTGTCACCGGTTTTTTCGTTACGTTTTGGGTATTCTTTTTTAAGCCATTCCATTTGGTCTTTGTCTTCAGCGTCCACAAATACGAAACGACCAGGCATTGTCATGTACGCCAGCGGGTTAAATTCATAGCCCGCTGGGTAAAGTACCCTGTTTAGGTTTTGAGGGTCAGGGATGTCGTATGGCAGGGTGTAAGACGGTGTGAATGTCCAGGTGCTGCCGTTTTTCGCTCTGGGTAGCCAAGTCCCTGCTTTGGGTGTCCCGTAGTCTTTTTTAAACCTTTCAGAAGCTTCTTGAAATTTGCCCTCCCAGTCCACCTGTTTTGCGGCTTCTTTGGCTTCTTCTATGAAGTCAGGCTCCACAATTTCGTAGGTTGTTCCAACTTTTCCCAGTATGTGTGCATTGCCAGCAAAGGCAGCAGAGCTTGCAAGTAATGTAAGGCCAATGAAGGTGCTCGTCAGTTTGGCTACCATGCGGTTTTCACTCCTTTTGCGCTGTTTATTTGTGAGGTGGCTCTGTTGGTTGCCAGCCCCATTACCTGGTCTACTATGCCACTTAGGTTGCCTTCTACTTCTTGTATCAGGTCGTCTGTGTATTCGCTTATGTCAATGGCACTAAAGTCAAGTAAGGCAAATTCTTCGGGGGTAAAGCCACGGCAGTTCGGTTTTCTTGCTGACCCCCAGTCACCTTTGGGCCCAAAGACTTGCAAGGTCGGTCTGCCGTTTTCTTGTATTATCCTCGCCAGTTTGCTCTGGAAGCAGCAGTAGGTTCTTTTGCGGGCTAAACAAATGCTTATAAACTTACTGCTGCAATATTCACCGATTTGGCGGCAGTAGCCAGATTTTACCAGTGCAAAAAGGGAAAGTTCGTCTGCGGTGCAGCCCGTCTTGTTCGGATAGCAGCATTTGTGGGAGCCAAACATGCCACCAGCAGAGCCTGCGGCTTCGGGGGGTACGTTGTCCCTTGCCCATTGTGCAGCTGCAATCGCGTTGGATATTAAGGTGTTAGAGTTGGTGATGCCTGTTGCTGTGTGTTCTACGATGTTTACCAATCCACTGGGCAGGTATTCCACAAAGGTGCTCATTGTTGTGCTGACAGTGCCCAAGGCAGATTCCGTTACTGTTGTGCTTATAAATTGCTCTACTGTTGCACCGTTTACGGGGTTTACAAACATTGCTGCATCAACCAGGGCTTCGCTTCCTGCAATGGACATAACCTGGTCAACGCTTGCTCCGACAGTTACTTCCGATGTGGCACTCCAGACCGTTCCACCTTGCTCGAATACCTGGGTGCCTGGTAGTACATAGTTGCCTGCAACTACTTTCATGTAGTTTGTGACTGCACCCATTGCGGCTGAGGTGGCGATGGACATAAGTCCGCCGTTAGGCAGTCCAAGCGTTTTGTCAATTACAAGGTTGGCTGTGCCAGTCATTGCTCCAACTACAGCTCCCTGGATAACGGCCTGTCCAACAATTTGCGCTGCACCGGTGGCTACTGCTCCAGGGGCTACTCCTACTAAGCTTCCAGCCCATGTGCCAATGGCAGGGCCAGCCACAGCAGCTATGGTAATGGCTGCGACTATGGTGGATACGGCTCTTATAGCCCCCCGATTGTCGCTTTTTGTGCAGCGTTTGTCAGTTCCGTTAAAGATGTAAAGCTGATCCAGGCAGTTGCCGTAGTCGTCTCGTTCACCGTCACCTTTTAGGTCGGTGTCACCTATGCCTTCGTCGTCGTCCCATCCATACCAGCCTTCCGTGCTGTCCTGGCATTTGTTGGGGGAGCAGAGCCTTTGGGTAAAGCCGTCTTCTGCTATGCGGGTTTCACCAATAAGTTGCATACAGTTGTCGCCGTCTGTGCAGCTCGGTATGGAGCAGTTTTTTGTGGTGGGGGAGTATTGCCCTTCTTCACAGATCGGGATGGATTCACAGTAGGTTACAGGTAGTCCAGTGTAGGTTGTGCCGCTTGCGCATTGGTGGATAGGTTCAACCAGGCAACGGTCAATGTCTTTTGCCAGTGCTGCGGTGCTAAATCCACTCTGGTTCGGGCATTCGACGTTTCTTAAACATTTGTAAGCTGCTTCGTTCCAGGTGTAGGCACCGCATTCCCGCACTACTTGCTTTTCGCAGCGTTTGCGGACAGAGTTGTAGGCACCGTCTGCGCAGATTAGCGGGGTTTGGCATTTTTTTACACTTGCGTCCCACAGATAGCCTGGTGCTGGCGAGGAAGGGCAGCCAGTTTGTGCGGACAGGTAGCATTTGTCCAGTCCCGTGTCCAGTAGTCCGCTTGATCTGCATATGGCAGGGTCTGTGCAAAGTTTTGAGACGGAGTTGTATGTGCCATATTGGCAGGTGGGCTGAAACGGCACGTAGCAGACGTTGTTTGCTGCGTCCAACGATCCACCTGGGCAAGTGGGGTTGGCGCGGCATTTGTCTGACGCGGAGTGGTAGCTTGTTCCAGATGGACAGCCAGCGGTTGCTTCTTTTACGCAGGTGTCGCCAGAGAGGGTACCGCCGGAGGGGCAGGAGTAGGTACAGCCTTGGACAGCAAACTGCGTAGGATGCACCCGCACAGCGGCGCCACGTTGTGCGGTATAATATCCTGAAGCCCCCCTGCCCTCCCAATAATCACTACTCTGGCGGTAAACAGTTATGCCCGCGGACGGTGCGCCGACACTCCAACCAGAAATATAAGTATACCAAGAACCAGGGTAACCGACAAAAGACCCGTCAAAGCTAGCGACGTAACCCATGCTCTCATCATAATAAGAGGTGTACACCCCCTGTGCGTCCCTCACATATTTAGCAGCAAAATACCACCAACCATCAGCTTCTTGAGATCCGACGACGGTACCGGCATACCAGTTACTACCCCACGAAGGAACGTTTTTGGCCTTCTGTCCCTGCTTGCCCCACGCATCAATATCTATGACGGATACAGTTGAACCATTATAAGCAAAAGTAAATTTAATTCGGTTTCCACCTATAGAAGTCAGTGAATATGTATCATAATCCCAGTTTGATTCATATTTCCAAACAACCCTATTCGCATAAGTACAACTTGCCGTCGCCGCCTGTGTCTGCTTGCAGTTCATACCTGTTCTTGCGTATCCTGCTGGGCAAGTAGGGGTAACTTCGCAGGCTTTGCTGCTTGAATTATAGCTTGTCCCGCTTGGACAATCCGGCGGCTGCTTTTCGCACCTATCTCTGGCGATGTTGTATGCGTAGGGGGGTGTACAGGTTTTAACAATAGGCCTTGTACAAACGTCGTAGGTAGTGTTGTAGGTAAGTCCGGTGTTGCATTCAGGCTCTCTTTCATACCTTGTCCTAGCAGCAACGTATTTGTATGTAGAGTCGTTATTACTGCTTCCTGCTGGCTCAAGCTCGCACCTGTCCCGTGCAGACACATACGCGCCACCGTTATTGCAATAAACCTGCTTTTGGCAGATTTTATTGCTCTCGTCCCAAGCGTATCCTGCCCCGCCCTCTACACCACTATACCCGCCCTTATTGCACTCGTTGTAAACCACCTTCTCGCAACGGTCGGTAATGTTGTTGTACGCTCCGCCTTCAAGACAGGGCGGGTATAGCTGGCACTGGTCGATACTTCTGTCCCAGCTATACGCCCATGAACCGTAATCAGAATGGATACCATTAGGGCATTTAACCACCGGGTCTAGCCAGCAATAATCTCTGTCCTTTGGGTGGGTTTTGGGAAGCTTTGCTCCATAGCAAATGGGATCAACAAAGGTGAGAATACAATCGTAAGACTCTGTTTCGCAGAACCAGCCTCCGCCGACCGTCTCATCGCAGGGCTGAAGCGTCATGGCGTTACTGTCTGTACACAGCACGTCATCTTTCATGAAATCAACATCGGAAAACTCAAAATCTTCTGGTTTTTCGGTCTTCATATCCCAAGCAACGCAATCAAGCACCTCGTCCCAGACGGCAACGCCCTTTAGCAGTAAAGGGTTTGTCCCGTGATCACCCAGATCGTCCCATTTACCGTCTGCCCCGATAGTTGCCCAGTTTTCGTTAAAACACTGCTTATACGGATGCTGGTTTTTTTCAGCAGTAGAACAGTAGTTATCTGGCTGACCAGGTGCCCAGTTCGCAAAACCTGAATCGCTGCGCAGCCACTGGAAACGCTCTGGGGCTACTGTATTTTCTGGGGCAAGGTCTGTTGGATCGTGCAGCCCTATCCATGCTCTTTTACCCGAACTGTTGCCAACGGTTGGGCCAACTGTGAAATAGTTTCCCAGCCGCTCGACAATCTCGTCGTTTATCTCGCTATCGTAGATATGGGCAAGCCTGCCACCCGCCACCTCGGCAGCTCTTTTTGCTGCATCAAAAGTCATTGGTGTTCTTGTAATTGCGAAAGTGGTTGCGTAATCAGACCTTGAAAGGTAATACCCCTCAAAATCCGCAGAACACAACCTTGCTAAAGCTACGGACGTATCAAACACCCCTGACATCATCAGCATCAAAGCCGCTGAGACAGCAAAGCGGGTTATCTTACTTGTTAAAAAATCTCTGAGCATGGTCTGGCTCCTTTTGCGCACAATGCCCGACCATTTCTGGTCAGGCACTGTGTTTTGCTTGGTATGGTACTGCACTTGGGTTTTAGGCTACCTGCGCTGCCACCGGCTTTGCGGCAACAGGTGGTGCAGCCGCTGGCGTAGCAACTGCTGGTTTTGGTGGAACAGGGGTATCGGGCTTTACTTCCTCTTTATCTGCCCCCTTTGCGGCTTTAATAGCCTTACTTACATCGTTTTTCAGATACCCCACGGAAGTATCGAAATTCAGCAAAACGCAATGGGCGACAATACACTCCTCCATCACCTCTTTAAGCTTTGAAAAACTTTCGAGGGACTCCTTAACCTTGTCAAAAGGCATCTGGTACTTGCGCCTATCCATATTGCGCATGAGCTTTATAATCTCTCTGGACAGGGTGGACAGGGTTCTGCCTTCAGGGGTGTCAACATCAATCAGATCAACATTGCCCTCTTCCAGTCTTTCCTTGCTGCGCTCTAAAAACCGCGCCCTGCGCTCTTTCATCTCGTTGTAACGCGCCCTTCCCTTTTGTTGTCCCCCTTGCTGCTTCTTTTGGGCTTGCTGTCCTTCGTTTCCTGCTGCCGGGGTTGCTTTAGTTTCGGTTTTAGTTTCTTCTGCCATAGTTATTCTCCTTTGTTCTTTTCTTTAGTTTTTTTGTTTTTGCTTTTTTACTTTTGCTTTTTTGCTTTTTTGCTTACTCGTCGTCATCTTCTTCCGCCTCTGGTTCTGCGGGTTTAATGCTTCTAATGACTTTGTTTGCGGCATTTTCGTATGTCTTCGCAATATCGCTTGGCTTTTCTATGTCAAACCAAGCTGCAAAAAACGGCACCAAGCTTGCTGCTGTCCGCTCGCCTTTTGCCTGTCCGTGCTCTAGCACATCACACTTTTTCGCTATGTTAAAAGGTGTTCTTTTGCTTCTCACGGCGTCCCAGTCAATGGGGTTTTTGAAACTTTTAAGCAGCGCATGTGTAATTTCTTCTCTTTCTTCGCTATACGCAGCCCCTAGAGAGGCTATGTACTTGTGGTACCACTCGCCACTTAATGAGTTTAAAAGAGCGTCGTTTAGGGCATGAAACTGAAACCAGATAATCCCCTTAGTATCCGCCCACGAATCCCACCTTTGACCTGTCACTGTGTTTATCTTCTTTTTCAATGCTGCTTTTACATCTGCCTCTACGCTGTCAGACGATTGGGATATACAGCTCTCTGTAACCTCCCCTGTTGTCGTATCCACCTGCGTTCTAAGCAGCACAGCCTCTTCTACCAGCTGCCTTACTTCCATCTGTCGTGCTTTAAAGTCGGCTGCCTTTAACCCACCCTTACTGCCTTTTGCGTGGTGATTTTCCACCTCATCTGCCAGTGTTTCCCAGCTGTTGATCTCTTTGAACTCGGGGATACTGACTAAAAACGCCCTGGACAGTTTCGGGTGATCTCCTGTGCGGTAAAACCCGCCTTCGTGCAGAGAGGGAATCTTGCCCACGTCATGGGCAAGCCCTGCAATAATTGCGTTACCCTTTGCAGCGGCAAACTCTGTGTCCAAAAGATAGGCAGTTGCCACGTTTACCGAATGCTGCCAAAGTGGTATCTCTGACAGCTTGTCGTACTGGGGGTTTCTTCCTGCATAGGAATCGTCTTGTACAACCGAAGAGCACTTTCCTTCTTCGTCAAGTAGTCTCAGTAAAGCTGCAATTACTTTGAGCTTAACCATGCTTAGGTATTCCTGACCCTGCACATGCAGATCCCAGAACTTTTGCAGCCCCTCGGTGGAGAACACAGGTCTTTCAAAAACTTCCTCTGCTGCCTCTTCCGGCATCTCCTTTCTCCAAAGTTTTACAATGTCAGCAATGCTGATCTCTCGCTCTTCATGCCCTCCTTTCTTTTTCGCCCAAAGCACCCCTGCTATTTTTTCAAGAGTTACTTCAGCGTCGTTTTCTTCTTCTACCTCCTGTTCGTTTTTTTCATTTTCTGCGCCTTGCTCTGGCACCTCCTCTTGCTCGTTTTGGGGTTTAGAGTTTCTTGCCTCCACCCTTTTGTCGTAGAGGCAGTAAAGAAGGCAGGCGACTGCCGCAATGCCTGAAATCACTATGTGGGAAGCGTTAATGTTTACTGGCATGGCACCTCCTATTGCCACGTCGGTGCTTCGGGAAAAGTTATCCGCACATCAACAGGAGACGAGGTGATTGACTTGCCCTTGTATCTGCCCTTGTAGGTCATCATGTAGAACTCCCTTGGCTCAAGGTCGAGAATGTCGGTCACTTTCAAAGCCTCTTCCTCTGTCTCTCTTGTGGTGATTGTTGAGTTGCCGTAAATACCGGTCAGTCTCTTTTTTGTCCCAAAATGCTCGGATACGTATTTGGATGTTTCCACATCAGCACAGCGCAAAAAGAGCTTGGTGTTGATGTTGTCAAGAATTGACCTGCCTTTTAAATCCCCAACCGCATCAAAAATCTGGTTCACTGACTGGGCGTATAAAGTCAGCATCACGTTTGCTGATCCGGCTTTTGCGGGTATCTCTTCAAAGCCGTGATATAAAAGCGACTGGGCTTCGTCGATATGGACAGACAGCCCTCCTTTTACGGCCTGTTTTTTGGACATGTACACCCGCCCTACAAAAGACTGCACCATTGACAAAAGCACTTTTCCCAGGGTTTGTGCTGCGTCTCTTGTTAAAAGAGAGCCAGTGTGAACAACCATGATCACACCCTTGCTTTTTTCCAGCCGGTCTATGAACCTGTTTGAATCAGCTGTGCCGATAATTTTTCCAACGTTTCCAAAGGAAAGGTCAGTTAGTGCAACCCGTAAAGAAGATGAAACTTTGTTGTAGTAGTCTTGCCCAGAGTCGTGTATCTGCTCCAACATTCCCGCAATTCGCTCTGCTTCTGGAGTGCCTTCGCTTCTTAGCCCGTCAATCAGCTTCTTTATTTCGTTTACGGTTATTGATCTGCGGATTTTGTCGATGTTTAAACGCTCTGCTCTTTTGTCTTTTTTGTTTAAAAGGATGAGTGCCAGCACAACAGCAGTGGTGATTTCCTTGGCGACGTTTCTAAAAAACGGCTCTTTTCCTGTTTCTATGCCAGAAACGATGTGTCCAACTATCTCGTCTGGCATGTAGTAGTGAGACAAAGGATCGACCATTGCGGAGTATTCCGGATAAATTGGAGTTACCAGCATCACCTCGGACAGCCGTCCGGCTTTGTCTGCCACGTTCACTACTTTGGAAAAAATCTCCTGGTCGCCTTTTGGGTCAAAGTAGATAACCGACATGCCTTTTTTGATGTCCTGCTCAATGATGTTTTCTGCAAGTCTCGTTTTGCCAACACCAGTAGTGCCAAAAATTATTGTGCCCCGTTTTCTGTCGTTATCCGGCACAATGATGTCTTGTATCTTGGAAGGCGTGTCCATGTGCACACCCCTGCCAAATAGCGTTTCCGGTGCCATTGCCTCTTTTGTGCTCAACGATCTGCCTCCTTAAAAATCAAAACCTCTCCAATTTCCTTTTTGATGGCTTTGATGACTTTTTTATCCAGCCTCTTGGGGTTTTTGTGTGCCAGCAAAAGCGTGTATTTTCCTGGCACACGCCTAAGTGTCGTAAAGGTTTCTGGCGTTTGCTGCTCAAGCAGTTTTTTGGGTAAATCCACTGCCGTTCTTGACAAAACTATTTCCGTTGCAAGTGAGCCGTTGTGGTGTTTAATCAGGTTTACCCTGGCAACGATAAACGCCATTTCCTTGCCTTTTTTGTATTTGCCTCGCTCATGTTTGGGCTGATATTTCAAAGGAAAGCTGGCAAACCTGCTTTCGTTGATTTCTTTGCTGTTCAGGTCTATCCAGACCTTTGCGTCTTTGCCGCCTGACTCAATCACTCCGTAGAGAATTTCCCCTTGAAACCTGTGCCGGATTATGGAAGCTTCTTTTAAGGAGTTTGCCTGCATCATTTCTTTTTCCAGGTACCAGGTTGCTCTTCTGCGGACTCTTTTTTTCATGTCCTTAAAACTCAGACTAAACTCTCGTCCGTAGGAGGTTGTGATGACCATAGACAGGCTTTTTCCTTCGACAAAAACATTTACGCACGCCCCAAAAAACACCTCTCTTAAGGCCCTTGTAATGCCGGATTCCACAGCCGCCATGACCTCTTGCTGATTAAGCAGTGGGTACGCTTTGGCACATTCGTCCAGTATGTTTTTTCCAAGGAGATTAGAAGCCTCCATGAGCTTTCAGTTGTCCGCCCACCAGCGCAGCATAACGCTTGCGTTTTGAGGGGGTTTTGCTGTGATAAGCACCTACGGCATCCCAGGTGTAGCCGTATTGCTGAACGTGCTGACTAAGCAGCCAAGCTGCTACGTAAACGCTCGTACAGGGGTCGGCTAGTGACTCCCACTTAATGCCCACGCGCTCCAGTTCTGGTTTGTGAATGCTGTTTATCTGCATAAGCCCGTAGTCATACGTCCCGTTTTTGTTGTAGTTGATCGCCCTGGGGTTGCCTCCGCTTTCGACTTTTGCAATCGCCCAGAGAATCCTTGGCGAAATCCCATATCTTTTGGCGGCTTCGTTAAAGCAAAAAGCATTGCTTGCAGAAGGTGAGCAAAAAAGGATCATTCCTGCCACAGCCCCAAGCACCAGCCCTTTTAGGCTTTTACTGGAAAAACGCATCCAGCTACCTGATCCGCGCAGTAGGAGCTGGACGTACAGGTTTTTTACGCTTACTGGGCAGCGTCTTTACCACACCAACGCAAAAATGCTTTACTTCCCAACAGTTCCCGCAAGCAGCGCATTCTGCCAGCAGGTTTCCGCTTTTGACGTATCCTTCCCCTCTGTGATGGGCGACGTTTTTGCTTCCGCAAGAGAGGCACTGCGAGGTTAATGGCTGCTGGGCATTGGCTGGGTTTTTTTCCAAAGTGATCTCCTTTTTGGTTTTTATCTCTTCTGTCTATAAGAGAAGGGGGGTGTCCGGAAATCTGAAAGCAGCAACCTAACTGGCTGTTATTACGAGGTCTTTTTGGGATATGCACACGCCTGTCCAGAGGCTGTTTTTTTGCTTCGAGGTTTCCTGTCTGAAGTTTTGCAGTTTTGGGTGTTTTGGGGCTGTTTGTTGTGGTGGGGTATAGTTGGGGTTAGGGTTGTGGATAAAAACGCCGTGTAGGGCATCCTGCTTGCAACAAACGCTGTATTTGTCTTTACTCAACCCCATATGTTGCCCACCTTCTGAAATACTTACCTGAAAAACGCCAAAAGTTGCCACAATCGCCTTTTTCTTTCCATCATGCCAGAAAATGCGCTTTCAACCAAGGGCATTTTGTACCGAACCGCCAAAAAAACCAAAACCCCGCTCAGAGACAAAACTGACTTTTTCTGGTTGCCGTCCCGCACAAATTGGTTTTGGGTTTTCTCTCGCGCACGCGCGCGGGGGATTTTCAAAGATTTAAAAGATTTAAAAGATTTAGGAGGGCTTTCTAGCCCAGTGTTTGCAAGGGCTAGCGAGGGGTGTTTCGGACAGAAACCCGTACTTTTACGGACAGAAACCCGTACTTTTACGGACAGAAACCCGTACTTTTACGGACAGAAACCCGTATCTATAGTAATTTGGTGTGCTTTCCTGTGGACAACTCCACGAAAAGCAAGTATAGCTAATAACTTAGCGGCACTTTTACGGACAGAAACCCGTACTTTCACGGACAGAAACCCGTATCTACAGTAAAGCAGTGTACTTTCCTGTGGATAACTCGAAAGTCTTAAATAATAACCAGCACTTACGGGCTTTTGCTTGGCTTTTTCTGTCATCGCCCTTTCAAAACACCCCAAAATCTGTGGATAACTTGTTGATAACCCTGTTGATAACAGTTTGTATTTTTCGTGAAAACGTATTTATTTTGGCAGGTTATCAGCAGTGTACTGTTTTTTGTTCTTGCCTGTGGAAAACTCCCAAAAAGGTACATACTTTTGTTCTTGCCTGTCCAAGATTCCAACTTGTAAAAATATGTTTTTTTGCGTCTAGGCTTCTTTAATGATTACGGCAACTTACAAGCCAAAACCGGACAGAAACCCGTACTTTT
This sequence comes from Trichlorobacter sp., assembly GCA_034007105.1. Taxonomy (GTDB): domain Bacteria; phylum Desulfobacterota; class Desulfuromonadia; order Geobacterales; family Pseudopelobacteraceae; genus Trichlorobacter. Next base: position 4,374 of record JAVERM010000028.1, on the reverse strand, counting down.
TCAAGCACTGGTTAAAGTCGCTGAATTTTGCTCTTTTCAGGGGGTAAAAAAGGCATTTTTGGGGGGATTTTTGGGTTCCAACGCACGGATTTACTGGTTTTGAGCTTATTTTGCCCGCAGTTTTTGTCCGTGCGCTGTTTTTTGGGGTTTTTTTTGTGTGTTTTTGCGTTTGAACTTTCCTAATAACTACAGTAACTTACAGCCTGAAACCGGACAGAAACCCGTACTTTTTCAAGCCAGGAAAAGGTGTACTGATTTTGATGTTACACCAGAGGTTTTTGTTAAGATTTGTAGCTTTTTTAGCTCTGAAATAGCTTTTAGTAACCCGCGCTTTGATTCGTATCCGCTTTTTAGTCCAAGGGCTGCATATAGCACCTCAAGGCTACCGCTCCAGCCTTTACTCTGTCCGCTCATGAATCTAAACAAGGCTTTACCGATAAGACTTTTAATTTGCATTCTACAGGCCAGGTCTTGGTAGCTCATGCTGTTATTATGGGCTTTCAGGAACTCCGGACTCAGGGTAACTGAAAAGGTTTCATCGTCTCTGCTTCCCCCGCTAATCAGAGTTGAAAAAGCTACGCACTTTCCTTTTTTATTGCTTATGGAAGCAACTGCGCTGGCAAGGTCTTTTAGCATCTCGAATGCGCGGTCGTAGTCGCTGGCGGCAGGGCGCATACAGCCTGTTGTCACCAGTAGCTTTCTAAGAGAACCTGTGTACTTCCGCGTTTCGTGTCCATCCCGCTCGCAGCGTTCCCCTAATTCCGGCTTCTGTACTAGGTATAGTAATGCCAGCAACAGATCCTCATGGTGAGTTGTTAGCTCTGGGCCGCTATACATAAGTGTGCCCCACGAGTTTTCAACTAAGGGGATGTTACGCAAGTATCGAACCCTTGTGGGCAAGTTTTTCAGAGAGTATTTGACAGGGAAAAACGGACTGCATCTGGTCAGATCCGTTGGGTAAGGTGTTGGCAGGCAAAGCTGCTTGGCCTGCTTCTTTTTGCCGCCACCTGTCTTTGCCGCTACCTTTTGGACTTGGTCTGGCTTTTTCCCCAGGACCTCCATTACCCCATTAAGGAACTTAATATATGCGCCTGTGCGGTTTTCTCCTGCGCGATTTTCTTCCAGCCTGCTTAAAAGTGTTTTCTGGATGTTTTCGGCAATGCCAGCCCAGGCAACTTCCAGCTCTGTCACCTGTGCTTCGCTCAGTTTTGGGTGGCTCGCTTCAGACAGTAAAGGGTATTCCCATTTAGCCGCTCCATTTGCTGGATCAGGTGTCTCTTGGCAATCATGCTGCAAGGCGTTCTCTCCTTTCTTGCAACCATTCCCGCACCTCCTCAACTGAGAATTTGTTTCTTTTGCCAAACCGGTGGTGCGGCATTCCTTCGTCTTTTACCAACGCGGCAACTACACTTCGTCCGATGTTCAGCTCTTTTGCGATTTCCTGCATTCCCACCAAAAGTCTCTGTTTTTGCTCTCCTGCGCCTTCCATTTTCTTGCCCCCTTCTCAATTATTTATTTGTTTTATTAAATACAAAATAACCCAGATAGACGCAAAAAGCAACAGATTAAAGCAGATTTAGGCGGTATATGGCGTATCTTGTTGTTGTCTTTTCGCTTTTTTAAGGTTGAATATAAATAAAAAGTGAATTATAAGACATTTATTAGTTTGGGTGTGGCAGTAGCGTAGAACCTCTGCCCCAAAGGAGGCTGTGTGATTTCACCGCAAGAAGAATACCAGCAACTACCATGTGCGAATTGCCGCGACGCCAGCAAGTTGCCTATGTGTAAATTTGGCTGTGATCGCCTGGAGCAATCCAGTAGAGATGCCGCAAAAACACGCCGTAAAACATTGCAGCAATCGCCGTGCGTGGATTGCCGCGACATCGGTAAGTTGCCTATGTGCAGGTATGGGTGTGAACGGCTAGAGGAGTTTCGCAGGAGTGCCCATAAAGAGCATTTTGGGGATAATATTTTGGGGATGATGTTTTTGTCGGGAGAGTGAAGCTGTGTGGAGAACACAACTCCTGCTCCCCCGACTTTTGGTCTTGCAACAGGTCAGATTAACGAGGTGCCTTTCCAGATTACGCGACCCAAAACGTTTATGCCTTTTTTGGTCTCTTCATCAATCACCTCGTTGTCGATTTCTACTTTACCGTCAATCCTTAATCTGATCTCCCGCAACATGATTTTTTCGTTCATCTCCAGGACAAGCAAGCCATCTGTCATCTTTGCTTTGGTGTCCACCAAAAAGACATCTGAGTGTACGGCCTTGCCGGAGCTTACGGAGCTTCCAAGCAGATAGCGGGTGCTTTGCTCGTCAATTTCCATCCCGCGACTTTTAAACCAGTCTTTGGAAAAGTTCACAGGGCAGTCGGGAATTTCAGAGGTGAGTTCTTTAAGGTTTGTATGGCTAAGTCCGCCTTTGCCAAAAAGTAGGTAGTCCAGCGAGCCATTTGTTTCGGCACACCATTCCATCATGTACCGCACAGGAAAGTATCCGTCCTTACGCATCCGGAGACTGTGGATTGCCTGGGGGGTTACATCAAGTCTGGCTGCCAGTCGGTTAATGCTTTTTACCTTGAAGCCCTCCATGAGTCTTGCAAGGCATTCGTCGATATTGATGGTAGCGATAGCACGAGGTTCCGCAGGTTCTGTTTTCATCTTACACTCCTTTCTGTTCGCTCCGGATAGCAAGAAGCGTGTTAGTGGTAAAATATATATTGCATATACACTATTTTATTTGTGTTTGTCAATAAAATTTATAGAGAAAACAACAGGAGGCTGCCATATGGGTAAAAAAAACAGAAGTAACGAGATTGAGTCACTTTCTCCAAATGCCTGGGTGGATAAACACCTGCCGCAATTACTTCACTGGGTAAGGAAAAACCTTCCAACATTTTCTGCCGAAAGTAACGACCTGTGTCAAGACTTTCACCTTTTTGCCATCCTTGCACACAACTCTGTTCGCACGAAAAGAAAAAACAGGGACAGGGCGTTTGTGTCTCTTTTTTTTCACATTTTACGTTCTCATTATTTGCACCCTCGCTTTGTTCTTGCAGTGCGGGGCGACCTGTCTTTTGATGAAGATATACTTGTCGGACGTGCCCAAAATTCTGAGTGTTCCAACGCTGCTTTAAGTGAGCTTTCAAGGGACATTGTTTTCAGGTACATCGAGGCCAATTATGAAGAGCTTTCCTCTGGACTAGACGAGCGAGAAAAAGTAATTGGACGTGCACTTTATGGTCTTAGTATGCACGGCACATTATCGGCCAGAGAAACCGAGGTGCTGCTTGACAGAAAGAAGTCAGCCATTGCCTCCAGGTACGACAAAATTTGCGAGACAATATCCAAAAACCTGCAACAAAAACTTGGCATCAACAACCTGCCTAATACGACTGCATATGACCGCCAGATTTTGGCTGCCCAAAGAATTTCGTCATTGCAAAAACGAGAAGCACAAACCAATCCAAAGGAGGGGGAACTATGAGTGAAAAAGAGAACTCAGCCGTCGCTGCAAGGCGTCTGCGAGTGAAGGTTGCAGGCACGTATTTCGGGCCTGACTACGACGAGTTGAAAGAGGTATACAGACCGCTATGCGTGGCCGCGTTTCAAAGAGGTGTCTTGCTCGGAGAGTTGGGTCGCGCCACTGGGAAGCGCGATTGGAATTTTACGTACAGACAGTTGTTGAAGGGCGGGATGTTTCAGAGGTTTGGTCGGGGTCGAAAAAAGTCAACTTACGACGTTCCAGAAGATATGCACAAGGTACTCGAAAGGCACAAGATCAGCTATGCAAAATGGTGTAGACTGTACAGTTACGATCCTGACAAATTCGCCGAACTTATGAAAATGGGGCTACCAAATATTGAAGGTTTTTTGCGCAAGGAGTTCCTGCATGAATACTGGGGGGATGAGCCGCCTCCTTCTGACCAAAAACTTGAGCCTGAATCTCCCGCAATCTACGGCGGCGATATAGTCGTCAAGCGCTGTAAGGAACCGGAAAAATTCTATGCTGCTATGGCGAAAAGGTTGCCTTTGATTGCTGGTTTTGGATTCACCGCCCAAGGTGCTATGCAAGATTTTTATGGACGTGCTTTTTTACACAGGGCGATAGATAAAACGTACCGCCTTGCTAAAAAGCTTCCTGAAGATTCAGGCGACTCTCCCACAAAGATTTTACTTAAAGCCTACCGTGAATTTGGTGGCAAGATCAAAACCCCCACAGCGATAGCAGCACAGTTTTTTGAAGATTGACATCCTCCACTCCCTAAAAGAAGTGGATTCCAAGAGCAGCGGCTAGGCCGCCAACCTTGAGGTTCCTGTTGCCGACGGCATTACAGCACCGTTCGCTTGGCAGGCTAGCTGGGCGTGCCCCGC
>JAVERM010000177.1:0-3297 GCA_034007105.1 Trichlorobacter sp. | reverse complement strand
TTTGTCTTTAATGCTTCGTAATAAAGTTCTTTGCAGCCCGCCTGCAAGGCTTCTGAATCCCGTGGTAAAATTGTCAGCAGCCAATTGGCGACATCGTTTGGCACAACAACCTGTAAATCATTGGCAATTTTTAAAATAAGCTGCAAGCGTGCCTGGTCATCGGATATATCCATAAATGCAACCAGCCCCCACAAAAGCCTGGTAATCAGATGTTCATCAAGGTTGCCTAATTCTCTGGGTGCAATCTGCCCCGTCAATGCCAATGGCTTACCTGCATTGTATTGCCTGTTAAACGCCTCCCAGAGCGTATGTCTTAACCTGTCATCAGCCGGAAGTTTATCAAGGTTATCAATCAGCAAAACCGGTTGTTCAGCCATTTCATCCAAAAGTATGTCTGCATCTTCAGCCTGCATTTGCGCACAATTAAATATGCGATAATCGTTGTTTGCAACCTGTTTGCCAATGGCGTTCAAAAGATGGGTTTTACCACAGCCTGGCGGACCGTACAGATATAACAACTTTTCAGGATCATTGATGTTTGCACAACGCCTGGCAAACTCAACCGCCGTACGATTACCTGCGCAAGGCACAAATGAATCAAAATCCTGTTTCGGGATTGTGTCCAGGTTCAGTATCTGTTGCTGAATCAAAGCAATGTACCCTGTGCCGGCTGGCTCATAACCTTGCCAAAATGGCTGTAAGCCGCTGCTGTGGCTGTGCGCCCTCTGGGGGTGCGGTTTAAAAAACCGTTTTGGATGAGAAATGGCTCATAAACATCTTCAATTGTATCGCTTTCCTCGCCAATGGCTGCTGCAATGGTATCAAGCCCTACAGGACCACCGGCAAATTTATCTATAATAGTCAGCAGAATCATCCTGTCCATCTGATCAAATCCCATCTGGTCAATATCAAGTAATTCAAGGGTTTTTTGCACAACAGTTAAAGTAATGGATCCATCTGAGCGTACCTGTGCGTAGTCACGCACCCTGCGTAATAGTCGGTTTGCTATCCTTGGTGTACCGCGGCTGCGCCTTGCCAGCTCCAGTGCGGCTTTTGCCTCAATATCCATACCTAAAATACCGGCTGAACGGGTGATGATGGTGGATAACTCCTGATCTGTGTAAAACTCAAGGCGTGAGATAACGCCAAAACGGTCACGTAACGGTGATGAAAGTAATCCTGCTCTGGTTGTGGCACCAACCAATGTAAAGTGTGGCAGATCAAGTTTTATGGAGCGGGCAGAAGGTCCCTGTCCAATGATTATATCCAACTGAAAATCTTCCATAGCAGGATAAAGTATCTCTTCAACAACGTGGGATAACCTGTGGATTTCATCGATAAATAGTACATCATGGGCTTCCAGATTGGTTAAAATGGCTGCCAGATCACCAGGGCGTTCTATGACAGGACCTGATGTGGATTTAAGGTTAACTCCCATTTCACTGGCAACAATGGAAGCAAGGGTGGTTTTTCCCAGACCTGGTGGTCCGTACAAAAGCAGGTGATCAAGTGCTTCTGCCCTGCCCTTTGCCGCATCTATAAAAAGGCGCAGATTTGAGCGTATTTTTTCCTGTCCAATGTAGTCATCAAGCGTACGAGGGCGCAACGTGGTGTCGTATTGCAGGTCATCATCCTGACGCTTTGGGGTAATTGCACGTTCCATATCTATGTAAAATCCTTAAAACAAAAAAAGTTGAGCCTTTTAAAGCCTGTTTCAGTTATTACCTCAAAATCCCCATCAACCAGCCAAACAGACCACTTTCACGGATTTTGAAGTAAAGTACTATTGCCACTGCCAGTGGTGTTATATAGCGGATGGTAAAGTTCCATGCAGGGTAAACCCAGGCAGTTTTTACGCCCACCAGCTGCTGCTTTTCATCACTATTTTTCCAGAACCAGCCTACATACACAGCGGTTAAAAGTCCACCCAGTGGCAGCATATAATTACTGGCGAGAAGATCTGCTGAATCAAAAAAAGTCAGACTGCCGATTACCTGCCAGTTTGCCAGCAGGTTAAAGGACAAAGCAGTTGGTATACCAACCAGAAATGCCAATAAAGCCATAAAAGCAGAAGCCCGCCTGCGTCCCCATTGTTTTTCATCTATAAGATAGGCAACCTGGGCTTCAAGTAACGAGATGTTGCTGGTAAGGGCTGCAAACGCCAAAAGCATAAAAAAACTGATTGCCAGTAACTGACCACCAGGCAGTTGTGTAAAAACCACCGGAATGGTTTTAAACACCAGACCAGGTCCTGCCGATGGCTGCATACCCACTGAAAAAACCACAGAAAAAATCGCTACTCCAGCCATTAGTGCGATAATTGTATCCAGTACCACCACCCGCAGACTGGTGGCAAGCAGGTCTTCCCTGTCATCAAGATAGGATCCGTAAGTTATCATTGCAGCCATACCAAGGGACAGTGTGAAAAAAGCATGTCCCAAAGCTTCCAGCACTGAAGCAGAAGTTAACTTGCTGAAATCAGGGCGAAACATAAAAGCCAGCCCTTCACGGGCACCAGGGCTTAACAGACCATTGACAAAGAGTAAAAACATAAGCAGAAAAAGAGCCGGCATTAAAATCTTGCTCCAGCGTTCTATCCCTTTTTGTACTCCGCTGATAACAATTGCCAGGCAAAGTGCCATAAACAAAAAATGCCACTGCACAAGCTTAAACGGCTTGGTACAGAGATTATCAAACATGCTTTCTATATCGACTGCTGACTTGCCACTAAAACCATTAACCAGTGATTTGTACAGGTACTCAAGACTCCATCCGGCAACAACAGAATAGTATGAACAGATGATGAATGCTGCGCCAACGCCAAGCCAGCCTGCAAATCTCCAGGCAGAATGCTGACCAGCCAGATCTGTGAATGCACCAACTGCATCCCGTCGCGTGTGGCGTCCGATCATCAGTTCGGCCATCATCAGTGGCAGACCTATAACCGCAATACAAACCAGATAGACCAGCACAAAAGCACCACCGCCGTTAGCACCGGCAATATAGGGAAACTTCCAGATATTACCAAGCCCGACAGCACTTCCGGCAGCAGCCAGCACAAAGCCAAGACGTGAAGTCCAAAGTGGCCGTGAACCGTTTTGGGACATTAAAGTGATACTCCCACCAATTGTTAAAATTTGGAGTTTGTTTACTATGAATAATACAAGATTTAATACATAACTTGCCACACAGTTATGTTGACGATTGCAACATCATTTGCTATAAATTTCAAGTTCAAATGCGGGAATAACTCAGTGGTAGAGTGTCAGCTTCCCAAGCTGAAGGTCGCGGGTTCGA
>JAVERM010000027.1:0-22335 GCA_034007105.1 Trichlorobacter sp. | reverse complement strand
ATCAGTATATGCCTTGGTTTTGCCATGCAGGCTGTCCATGCGGAACTGGTAACTGCCACCAATATGCAGCCACTTACCCAGTGATTTGTTCTCCATCCGCTCCACCTGACCTTTAAGCTGCTCCATTTTTCTGGTCAGCTCATCAATCTTCACTTGCAGATCAGGCTCGGCAGCCTGGGCAGCCAGCGGAAATATTGCTCCGACAGCCAATGCCAAAGCTCCCCTTTTTAACAACTTTCTTTTCATTGTAACCTCCAAAATTGGAATACAAACTTTTTCATCGTCAAAATGTTTAGTCTATCCAGGTATATATTGAAAACGAAATATTTGCATAGCCTGATGCGGTTTATGCATACTAATATGCAGTATACAATTGCTAAAACATGGTTTTGTAGAATTTTTTTGAGCAAGAACGGTGCAGCAGCGTATTGTATGACTCTAAAAGTTAGGGTGTGTATACAAACAAAGACCCTGCTCATCTATTGGCAAGCAGGGTCTTTGCTGATTTTTATAACTATGTTATTGGTTATTTACTTTTTCAGAAACGGGTCGGTACCATAGCCAAGAGCCTTCCAGTCCATACGGCTTTTTGAACCGTGGCAATCAAGACATTTTAAAGACTGCTCCTTTGGTGCCACCATATGGTTTATTGGCCAGACCATGGAGGTTTCAATCCAGCCGAATTTGCCGCTGTAGGGCAGGTTGGATGCTTCCATACCGGTTTTGATGGCCAGTTGCCAATCAAACTTTGTCCAGTAGCCATCGGGGCCAAAGGTGTTCACAGCTACCAGGGTGTTGTTGCCTGAATCGTAAGGTTGCTTGCCGCGCATGACTTTAAATGGGAAAATCTTTGCATTGGGATCATTCATATCACCTTTTGCTGCAGACAGCCTTACCACACTTTTGGGATTAATCTTGTCGCCAAACATCACCCGATCAACTGTGCCGTTGTACCAGTAGTAGGTTGGCTTGACATCTTTTTCCCACTTGAAATCGCCCTTGATTTTTGCATAAAGATCGTCGCCATCCTCGGTTTTTGGAATTGGCTTGATATCTTTGCCAGCTGTTGACCAATCCCACCAGGTTTTGGTTGCCTTGGCCTTGGCAAAAGACGGGATATGGCAGGTTTGGCAAGCGATTTTCTTGGCATGTTCATTGTATCGGGCAAAGCGGTGCGGTGCGGCATCGTGGCAATCAACGCAGCCAAATGCGCGGTCGCCGGTGCCAACTGATACTGAAGCTGCTTCACCTGTAATGGAGTGATCGCCGCCACGGTGGCAATCCACGCAGGTCATACCGGCACCACCCATATGTACATCAATTTCACGGGTCGGATTTGCAAGGGTACCATCCAGATCACCATGTTTTACACGGTCGCCACCACCGCCGTAGAAATGGCAGGCACCACAGGCAGTACGTGAAGGCATTCCAACGGATTGTGCAGATTTCAGCAGGTCAACCGGCTCCCACTTTTTGCCGCCAAAGCTTTTGTCTTCACCAGGATAAACCGGATGACCGGCACCGGTGGGGAACTTCTTGTACTTGCCGGTGGTATCGTGGCAGACAAGGCAATCAATGTTTTCCTGGTTGCTGAAATCAAAGTTTGCATCTTTCCAGCCATAACCGGCATGGCAGCCTGTGCAGCGGGGCCAGTTGGAAGGTACAGACACACAGAAGTTGTTTACAGCATTTTTCTTGCCAAACTCAACTTCTTTGCCATTGATTACCTGCTTTTTACTCCAGGTCCAGTGTGCTGATTTCAGGAATGACTTGGCTTCATCACTATGGCACTGGATACACTGTTTGGTTACATCCTGACCGGTTTTGAAAGGATCACTGAAAAATGACGAGTGATCCTGTCCGGCAAAGGATAGTGCAGCGCTACAGATGGTTAACAAGAATGCTGCCAGTAAGCTTTTCTTCATGTTTTGATGCCTCCTTTTTTACGTTAACTATTTACCAGAGCTTTGAAAAGCTACTGCGGAGGCTGTCTACTTTGTTGCAAGGTCACAAGCTTCCTCGGCTAACTATTTTGTTATGCCTCGTCGCTGCGTGACCTGCGACCTTGTATCCAGCCTTCCTCATAACGTTTTTCAAAACCCTGTTAAACTCTTTGTTTGCTTATTATTCACAAAATGTATACATAACAAAAACGAAATATTTACATCTGGATATGTAAATAATGCATGGTCTAACCACAGGAGTACAAAATGCATATTGATTGCCTTAAAACACTCGTTGAGACAGTCAGGATGGGCAGTTTTTCAAAGGCAGCTGAAAATCTTTTTGTTACACAATCCACGGTTTCGCGGCGGATTCAGTTACTTGAAGAACATTATGGTGTGCAGTTGCTGAACAGAATCAGTCCGATATTGGCTCCAACCGATGCCGGAAAGATTGCCCTGGAAAGATTTAACGAGATTTTAACCATTGAAAGAGAGTTGGCGCAGCGGATTTTGGAGCTAAAAGATAATCCCGGGGTAAGCTTTTGCTGTACTCCTGCCTTTGGCATCGCCTATTTGCCTGATATTATGAAACGTTTTATCCTTTCCCACTCCACGGTGGCAGGGATAAAGTTTTTCTTTGAACTGCCGGACAAAGTGCTGGAAGGGCTGCGCTCAGGAGTCTACCAGGCGGGCATTATAGAGCATTTTGAGCCCTACGATTACAGTGGCTTTGATCTGTTTACACTGCCGGAAGATGAGCTGGTTTTTGTAAGCTCACCCCGGTTGGAAATTCCAAAAAAAACAAAACTTGACCAGCTTTTTAAATATGATTTTTACGTGCGGATGGAAGGTTGTTGTTCCAACAGATTGCTTCTGCATAACCTGAAAAATATGGGCAGGAACAAGGCTGAGTTTGCCCGTACCATAGTGTGTGCTGATCTGCACCTGATTATTGATACTGTGCTGGAAGGGAATGGAATTACTTTTGTTTCCAGATCATTGGTTGAGCAGCATGTAATGAATGGCAAGCTCAAAATCCATCGATTGCCAGGTTTTAAGCATTTTCAGCAGCGCACAATGGTGGTTAGCCGTGCCTGCTCGGCACCGCTTTTGCACGATTTTATTAAAGAGATACAGGCTGTGTTTGGAGAAGGTTAAGAGGAGACTTAAAAAAATCTCCTCTTAGGTAGCAGGGTAGCAGCAGGTTATTTCTTTGTTAATACTTCTTGTTTTGCATCGGTTTTATTTTTTGCTTTGGCACCTCGGTCCCCGAGGTCGCAACTGCCAGACAGTCAGGTCTGGATACCCATGCGAGGCAGAATGAATTTCTGTAACACAAACCAGACCAGAAATATAAACAGTAACAATCCGACTTCTTTCATTTAACCCTCCAGATGGATATTCGTAACCCAATATATTCAATTATCTGAATATCCTAGCAACACAATTGGTGCTTGTCAATCCGTATTGGCTAAGGTTTGCTCATGGAGTCCAAAAACGCCTGGTTTGTTTTGGCTTCAGAAAGTTTATCCAGTAAAAATTCCATACTGTCCACCACGTTCATCGGGTGCAGAATTTTGCGTAAAATCCAGATTCTGTTAAGTGATACCTTGTCAATCAACAGTTCTTCTTTGCGGGTGCCGGATTTGTTGATATCAATTGCCGGGAAGGTACGTTTTTCAACCAGACGGCGGTCAAGATGCACTTCCATGTTGCCGGTTCCCTTAAATTCTTCAAATATAACTTCATCCATTTTGCTGCCAGTCTCCACCAGCGCAGTGGCAATAATGGTCAGTGAACCGCCTTCTTCAATGTTGCGTGCAGCTCCGAAAAAACGCTTTGGCTTTTGCAGGGCATTGGCATCAACACCACCGGTCAGTATTCTGCCTGAAGGAGGCAGTACCGTGTTGTAGGCTCTGGCAAGGCGGGTGATAGAATCCAGCAGGATAACAACATCTTTTTTGTGCTCCACCAGTCGTTTTGCCTTTTCAATTACCATTTCAGCTACTTGCAGATGCCGCGTTGCCGGCTCATCAAAGGTTGAGGAGATTACCTCACCTTTTACAGAGCGTTGCATATCAGTAACTTCCTCGGGGCGTTCATCAATCAAAAGCACAATCAGGTAAACTTCAGGATGGTTTTCTGCAATGGAGTTGGCAATGTTCTGGATGAGCATTGTCTTGCCAGTGCGTGGCGGTGCAACTATCAGCCCGCGTTGCCCTTTGCCAATGGGGGAAACCAGCTCCATTACACGCATACCGTAGTTATCCGGAGCGGTTTCAAGTTTCAGTTTTTCTTCCGGATAAAGCGGAGTCAGGTTGTCAAAAAGGATTTTATCTTTGGCTGCTTCAGGAGGCTCGTAGTTAAGGCTTTCCACCTTTAAAAGGGCAAAATAACGCTCACCTTCTTTAGGTGGGCGGATCTGACCGGCAACTGTATCACCTGTGCGCAGGCTAAAGCGTCTTATCTGACTGGGAGAAACATAGATGTCATCTGGACCTGGCAGATAGTTGTAGTCAGCAGCACGCAAAAAACCGAAACCATCCTGCAATATCTCAAGTACCCCTTCACCGTATATGCAGCCGTTTTGTTCGGTCTGGGTATTTAAAATAGCAAAGATAAGATCCTGTTTGCGCAATCCGGACGCACCTTCAATATGCAGGTCACGGGCAATGCTGCCAAGTTCACTGATTTTTTTACGTTTTAGTTCCTGTAGATTCACGTCTTGTTTTCTCCTGCAAAAAAGTTATATGGGGATAGGCTGGTGTCAGATATATTTCAAGAAAGGTATTTCACTCAGATTCATAGTAAATTGGTTGCAAACAATGCAGACAGGCAAGCAAAACCAACGTGCCTGTAATTCATGGGGCATATTTGGTAAACAGGTCTGGTGTTATTAGGCAGATTTTCATTTCATCCAGATAAAATCATATTAAAGGGGCTATCACTTGCAGGTGTGCTTGTTAAGGGGATATGTGTTGCTGGAATTACCTTAATGCATAAATCACAAATAACTGCCAAATGTCAACATAAAAACCTTTAACAGGCTTTTGAAAAACGTTATGAGGAAGGCTGGATACAAGGTCGCAGGTCACGCAGCGACGAGGCATAACATTTAAAGTTAGCCGAGGAAGCGAGTACCGCGTAACGAAGTAGACAGCCTCCGCAGTAGCTTTTCAAAGCTCTGTTAAAAGCTGTTGCAAAAAAGTATCTGTGGCTGATATGTAAGATCAAACGAGATAAAAAAGAAAGGCAATTAAATGCTTAATCTGGACGTAATCATTAAAAATGCACTGCAAGAAGATATCCATACCGGTGATCTGACCACACAGGCTTTAATCAGGGAGCCATCAGTTGTTACTGCCCATTTTATTGCCAAGGAAAATATGATAGTTGCCGGGCTTTTTGTAGCAGCGCGTGTATTTACCCTGCTTGATGAGCGTACTGTTTTCAAGCCTTTATTTGCCGATGGTGACCTGGTTGAAAAGGGCAGCAGGCTGGCAGAAATAACCGGTGATGCATCAACTTTACTGCAAGCAGAACGGGTGTCACTTAATCTTTTGCAGCGCACAAGCGGTATTGCCACCATTACAGCAAGCTATGTGCAGGCTGTTAGCGGTACCAAAGCCCGCATAGTGGATACACGCAAAACAACACCAGGTCTGCGGATACTGGAAAAATATGCAGTACGTGCTGGTGGCGGTTTTAACCATCGAACAGGTCTTTATGATGGCGTGCTGATTAAGGAAAATCATATTGTTGCTTGCGGTGGCATAAAAGAAGCTGTGCAGCGTGCCCGCAGCTATATTGCCCATACATTGAAGGTTGAGGTTGAAACAGAAACCGTCCAAGAGGTTGAAGAGGCACTGGCAGCCGGTGCTGATATCATCATGTTGGATAACATGGATAATGAAACCATGCGCCATTGTGTTGATCTGATTGCCGGACGGGCACTGGTTGAAGCATCTGGCGGGGTAAACCTTGATACAGTACGCGGCATTGCCCAAACCGGTGTGGATATTATCTCGGTTGGTGCGCTTACCCATTCACCAAGGGCAATGGATATTTCAATGCTGCTGGTAAAAGAATAAAGTATCCCATGTGTCCGGAATCCGACCTTTTAACTGAAGCAGCGTTGCAAAAATTATTGCCGGACGATTGCCTGATCGGCAGCCGGATTATCTTTCATGAACAGACCGGTTCCACAAATAATGATGCCTTTTGCCTTGCCGAAGCAGGGGCAGCAGAGGGAACAGTTGTTATAGCCGACTGTCAGCAAAGCGGTAAAGGGAGGCTGGGCAGGCAGTGGTCATCTCCTGCCGGAGTTAATCTTTACTGCTCTGCAATTTTGCGACCGCCAATAATGTCCCATGAAGCAGCCCAGCTTACCTTTGTATCAGCCCTTGCAGTTGCCAATGCCATTGAAAAAAGTACCGGACTTGAGCCAGCCATAAAATGGCCAAATGACATATTGCTTGATAATAAAAAGGTCGCCGGTCTGCTAAATGAAATGTCTGCAAATAGTGATAAGGTCGGGTTTGTGATCTTAGGAACAGGTGTCAACATCAACATGACAGCAGAGCAGTTTCCTGCTGATCTGCGCAGCCCTGCCACCTCACTTTTACTTGCTACAGGTCATAAAGTGTCCAGGACTGCCTTTACTGCCTGCCTTTTGCAGGAGCTATCCCTTGCCTGTAAGCAGTACCTTAAGGCAGGTTTTGAGCCGGTACGCAGAGCCTGGTCAAAGCGTTGCAACGCCTTTGGTCGCAGTATAACCGTAAGTAACGGCGGGGCAGTACTGCACGGTTTTTTTGATGGTATTGATTATGATGGTGCGCTGCTTTTGCGCAGGGATAATGGTGATGTTGAACGGGTGGTTAGTGGTGATGTAACAGTGAATATAACGTAGCTGAACAAGTTGTGAAGCAAAAAGGCATCCCTCATTTTGTGAAGGATGCCTTTTGTAATTTGCTCTTGGTTAATATGCAGTGTTGTTAATTGAGTTTCATGTTTACATGGCACTTCAGACAATCACCACCCACAGAAAAGGCATCCTTGCCATCATTGTGGCAGGCACCGCATGATTTACCCTTAACCATATCATTCATGCTGTACTCTGTGGTGTGTGCCTTGTAGCCAAACACCTTGGTGTGGCAATCGCTGCACTGGTAAACCTGGGTGTGGAAATCATGGCTAAAAGGTGTATCACCCACCATTGTTTTGTAGTTGATTACACTGGGCTTGAAACCTGCGTGGCATTTGTCGCAGTTGCCAGCCACTGTAAAGGCGTCCTTGCCATCATTATGGCAGCTACCGCACGATTTGCCTTTTTCCATCTCTGCCATGGTAACAACAGCAGGAGATTTACGGTACTGGAAGGTTTTGGTATGACAATCGCTGCACTGGTAAACCTGGGTGTGAAAATCGTGGCTGAAAGTGACATTTGTGGCACCTTTTACCTTGAAGTTCATATCCTGAGGCTTAAGTCCGCTGTGACACTTGTTGCAGTTACCAGCCACTGTAAAAGCAAACTTATCATTATGGCAGCTACCGCATGATTTGCCTTTTTCCATCTCTGCCATGGTTACCGGTTTTTTGCTGCCGGTTACAACTTTGCCATTGTGGCAGTCTTTACAAGCCCCACCGGTAATATCAATGTGTAAAGAGTGGCTAAATACGGTGGAGCCGGCACCTTTTATATTGTACGCAACATCACGGGGCTTACCGCTGTGACATTTGGAGCAGTCTTTGTCAGTGGCAACGCTAAAGGCTTTTGCGCCGGTATGACAGGCACCGCACGATTTGCCTTTTTCCATATCAGCCATGGTGTAAGTTTTGCGCTGACGCAGATCATAAAGGGTATTATGACAAATACGACAGTTGTTGCGATATTTTTTAAGATGCAGTTCATGGCTGAAAACCACTGGATCGGCATTTTTAAACCCATACTTGATATCTTTGGTTTCAGCTGCCCAGACAGCTATTGCCAGAAGCAGTACCATCATTGTTCCGTATAAAACTACACGTTTAATCATTTTTACCTTGCCCCCATAAAACATATTTTTTTAATTACGCTCCTGAACTGTATTCAGGTAGTATACAGTTGCAGCAAGCCTCCGTCAATTGTTTCTTGATTCATGTAAAGTCGTGTTTAATCATGGTTTTACAGTTGCTAGGCTTGGGTGGCTATGGTATACACACCTTATTTTTACAGATAAAAAGATTATCTTTCCGAGGTTGAAAAATCCAAAAAGCGAGGTTTTTCTGAAAATGCTTTTGGTCATTGATGTAGGTAACAGTAATATAGTCATCGGCATTTACAATAAAAATAGCCTTGAGCATAACTGGCGTATTAACACTGATAAATCCAGAACCGTCGATGAATATTCAATCCTGATCAAAAGCCTGCTTTTTCATGCAGGAATCCTCGTCCAAAACATTTCCGGCATCATTATTTCCTCTGTAGTGCCTGCTGTAACCAAAACTCTTGTCCTGCTTTGCCAGACACAATTTACCCCTGACCCGCTTGTTGTTGATTGTAAAACCAAAACCGGTATGCCTGTTTTATACGACAATCCACAGGAGGTTGGCGCAGACCGCATTGTTAACGCAGTGGCAGCCAGGGATAAATACGGCTGTCCTCTGGTTGTTATTGATTTTGGCACAGCAACAACCTTTGATTATATAAATGAAAAGGGCGAGTATTGCGGCGGTATTATCGCACCAGGGCTTGGCATTGCCGCTGATGCCCTCTTCCGCAAGACCAGCAAGCTGCCTAGGGTGGAGATATGCCGTCCGCCAGCGGTTGTTGCCCGCAATACGGTTAATTCTATCCAGGCAGGTCTTTACTTTGGTTACCTAGGGCTTGTGGATGGTATTGTAAAGCGGATCATGCAGGAGACCGCATCCAGCCCAAAAGTTGTTGCCACTGGAGGGCTGGCACCGCTTATGATTACTGAATCAGAGACAATTGAGCTGTTTGATGAATTTCTGGCATTGGAAGGGATGCGTATTATTTACGAACATAACATGTGAATACGCACAACTAAACTAACGTGATTAGCAAGGGAGGCAGTGCATGGGAACCTATCCAGTTGAGAAAATCCGTAACCTTGGAATTGTAGCTCATGGCGGTGCAGGCAAGACTTCACTGGCAGAAGCTTTTCTTTTTAACAGCGGCATGATTGACCGTCTGGGGCGTGTTGATGATGGCAGTTCCACCATGGATTTTGAGCCGGAAGAGATAAAGCGTAAAATTTCCATTAACTCATCCTTTGGTAATTGCGAATGGAACGGGTATGACATCCACTTTGCCGATACTCCAGGTTACGGTGATTTTATCGGTGATACCCGTGCCTGTATGCGGGCTTTGGGTTGTGCTGTTGTTATTTTGTCTGCTATTTCCGGCGTGAAAGTACAGACAGAAGAGGTCTGGGCATGGGCAAACGAGTTTGAAATTCCGCGTATTGCGTTTGTCAACAAGATGGACAAGGAAAGGGCAAGCTTTCTGCGTGCCATTGATGATATGGAAAAAGCCCTTGGAGCCAGAGGTGTCGCCATCCAGATGCCGATCGGCAGTGAGGAAAACTTTGAAGGTATAGTTGATCTCATCCTGATGAAGGCTTACAGGTATGCAAAGGACGGCTCCGGCAAATTTGAAGAAACAGAAGTGCCGACAGAATTGATGGATGAAGCAACCCGTTTGCGTGAGCTGATGGTGGAAACAGTTGCCGAAGCATACGATGCCCTGACAGAAAAATATCTGGAAAACGGTGAGCTTTTGGTGGATGAGATTCTGGATGGTCTGCGGGTGGGCACCATGCGTAATACTTTTACACCTGTGCTTTGCGGCTCTGCCACCATGAACATCGGAGTTCAGCCACTTTTAAATGCAATCTGCAACTTCCTGCCATCACCTCTGGATCGCAACCATGCCATCGGCATCAACCCTAAAAATAACGATATAGTTGAACGTAACCCGTCCCCTGACGATCCATTTTCTGCTCTGGTTTTCAAAACCACATCAGATCCGTTTACTGGCAAAATCACTATTTTACGTGTTTACTCCGGCAAGCTGTCCGCAGACTCCACAACTTTTAACGTTACCAAAGGGGTGGAAGAGCGTATAGGGCAGATTTACAAGCTGGAAGGTAAAAAACAAAAACCAATAAAAGAAGCTTCGGCAGGAGATATTGTGGCAGTTGCCAAGCTGAAAGAAACCGTAACCGGCGATACCTTGTGTGATGCTGCCCATCCAATAGTTTTTGAGCCAGCCAGGCAACTGTTGCCGGTTATATCATATGCCATTGAGCCTAAAACCAAGGCTGATGAAGACAGAATCCATAATGCGCTGCACCGGATGATTGAAGAAGAGCCAACCCTTGAATCCCACCGTGACACCCAGACCAAAGAGTTCATTATCTCTGGTCTGGGGCAGGTGCACCTTGATGTAATTGTTGAAAAAATGAAGCGTAAATTTAATGTTGAGGTTTTGCTTAAAACTCCCAAGGTACCATACTTTGAGACCATCCGTGGTTCTGCCAAGGTGCAGGGCAAGTACAAAAAACAGTCCGGCGGCAAAGGGCAGTACGGTGATTGCTGGATTGAACTTTCACCTTTAGGGCGCGGTGATGGTTATCAATTTGAAGACAAAATAGTTGGTGGCGTGATTCCGCGTCAGTATATTCCGGCGGTGGACAAGGGGATTCAGGAGGCTGCCATTGATGGTTTCCTGGCAGGCTATCCAGTGGTTGATTTTAAGGTTGCACTTTATGATGGCTCTTTCCATACTGTTGATTCTTCGGAAATGGCTTTTAAAGTTGCTGGTTCAATGGCTTTTAAAAAGGCGATGGAACAAAGCAAGCCTGTGCTGTTGGAGCCTATGGTAACACTGACTGTAACTGTTCCGGATGAAAATATGGGAGATGTAATTGGCGACCTTAACTCACGCAGGGGCAAGGTTGTTGGTGTAGAACCAAAAGCCAACTCCCAGTTAATCAAGGCTGTTGTGCCGATGTCTGAAGTGCTTGCCTACTCCAATGATCTTAAGTCAATGACCAGTGATCGCGGGCTTTTCAGCACTGAGTTTTCCCACTATGAAGAGGTACCGACCCACCTGGCACAAAAAATTATTACCGAGGCGCAGGATGCAAAAAAAGATTAGTTCATGGAGTTGTAATTTAAAATGGATATAAAGTTTGATAAAAACAGCAGCAGTGCAGAGCAGCAATCAGAAAGTCAGCGTGATAAAAGACGCCAGAGCAGTTTGCTGGTGCTGTTATTATTGCTGCTTGGCGTTGTTGGCTACCTGTATTTTTTCACCAACCTGATAAGACCGATGGAGCCGCCGCCTAAACCGGCTGCACCAGCCAGGGTTGTTAAAAAGCCACTGCCAGCCAGGGCATCTGATACCGTTGCAACTGAAGATGAAAAAAAGGCTGACAAAATCCTGGATAAGACACCAGCTGCCGAGCAATCTGCAACAGCGGCACCAAAGCCGGTTGCTGACAGCAAAAAAGAAGCAGATGCCAAGGCTGCTGTGCCGGTAAAAAAAGATCAGCCAGCTGCCACCAGAAAAACGGCGGACAAGCCGTTACAAGCGTCTGCAAAACCAGTAGCCCAAAAACCGGTGCCAACTCCGCAGACAGCACAGCCTGCAAAGGCTGCTGCAACAGTCACAAAACCGGTTGCCAAGGCTGCTCCACCAGCCCCTGCAAACCAAAAAGGTCCCTGGCTTCTGGTGGCTGGTCTTTATCTGTTTGAGAACAAGCTGGCTGAAGATATGGCAAGGCTTAAAAATGCAGGTTTTAACCCTGTGGTTACAGCTGGTCCCAAAAGACCAATAACCATGTACCGCCTGTTTTTTGGTAGTTACCTGAACAGGGAAGAAGCAGCACAGACAGTTAAATCATTGCAACAACTGGCGGGCGACGGCTTTATGCTGGCTGCTGATGGTGTTTTTAAGGTTTATGCAGGTTCCTTTGCCCACCAGTCAGGTGCCATCAGCGAGCAACAAAACCTTGCGCAATCAGATGTAAAAACATCTGTGCAAAAATCCGAGGTTATGGTTGCCTCCAAAAAACTTACAGTGGGGGCTTTTGCAGAGCGCAGTGCTGCGGAAAGTAACCTTAAAAAGGTCAGGTCAGTGATTTCAGGCAATCCGTTTCTGGAATAGCCACAACTGATGTCATCTGTTATACGGATTAGTATTCCAACAGCAGTAGCTGCATTTATCCAGAAAGGTACACCCTTGGCAAAACGGCTACGCGGGGCGGAAGGGGCAACAGACCTTCCGCCTTTGCAGCTGATATTACTTCTGTTCTGTCTGACTAAAGATAAAGAGCCTGCTGTTGTTGCCAGTGCTTTTGACACCCTTGCCAGATTACCTGATGAAAAGTATGCCACGCTTTGCGATCAGCCTGATCTGCATCCGTCAATACTGCATACTGTTGCGCAGGCTGCCGGACACCGCTCTTTTGTCCGTAATCTGCTTTTGGCACACAGTTCTTTGGCACCAGCTACCGGTGTTTTGCTTGAGGCAGCACAGCAATCGGCAGACAGCAATTTGCAATGTAAGGATGAACAGGCACAAGAAGATGGACTGGAACGCCTCAGTAAATATCAGCAATCACTGGAGCTGGCTGTTTCGGAAAAAATAAAGCTTGCTTTAACCGGTGACAAGGAATGGCGCAAAATTTTGGTCAGGGATAGCAATCGCCTGGTGAGCAGCAGTGTACTGAAAAACCCCAGACTCACTGAGCCGGAGGTTTTAACTATTCTTAAATCAGGCGTTCAGCATGATGAAATTATTCGGATTATATGCAGTAACAAAGAATGGGTAAAAAATTACCAGATTCGCAAGGCTTTGCTGGAAAATCCCAAAACCCCTTTGCCAAATGCTTTGCGTTTTTTAGGAACAATGCACGAAAAAGACATCAGCAGCTATGCCAAAAGCCGCAATATTTCTTCAGTTATTGCTAACCAGGCAAGGCGGATGTTACAGAAAAAATAAATAACCGGTTTTAATCACTACAGTTGTTAGTAAAACCGTCAGCAGTTAAGTCAAAATAATGTTTTGTTGCGTGATGTGTCTGGCGGGATATGTCATAATCATTACGGGTTTTAATTTCAAGTAAAAAATAATTACTTTAACTTATTGGCAATGTTACAGATTTAAGTAGTAATATTAACTACACAAAAACAATCGTCAAACTATGTTTGCTTGTGCAAAAGCCAACAACATGATAATTTGATTTATGACAGAAATCGGAGGTGATTTCATAAAATGGCTATCATAACAATTTCCAGAGAAATGGGCACAGGTGCACATTTTGTGGCTCAGGAGCTGGCTAAAAAACTTAAATACACCCTGGTTGATGGTGCCAGGCTGGCTGCGTCTGCCGCTGACTTTGGTCTGACGCATGAGCTGCTTAATACAGTTGATGAGAAGCCGCCGTCATACAACACGACACAGGACAGACAACGGGCTGCATGCCTTAAGCAGATAGAGCTGATTTTGCTTGATTATGCCAGCAAAGGTAATGTCATACTGTATGGACGTGGTGCCCAGGATCTGCTGCAGGGTTGTGGCAACATGCTGCGTTTGCGTTTTGTGGGAGATTTTGATGAGCGCGTAGAACGCTTTGCAGAAAAAGAGTGGATTGATCCAGAACTTGCCAGAGAACTGATCAGACGCAGTGACCATCAGCGCGGAGGTTTCATCCACTATTATTTTGACAGGGACTGGAGTAATCCGCTGGATTATGACCTGATCTTCAATGCAATGCGCCTTTCACCTTCAGCAATTATTGATGCTGTTATGGCAGCATTAAAAGACCCGCAGATGAAAGAAGATGATTCATGGGTTGACAGCTTCCTTGGCAATGTAATTTTGTCAAAACGGATTGAGATTTCTTTGCTTAAATCAGAAGAGCTTGCCTACCGCCCGCTGCGGATTGAAGTGGATGGTGCTGTTGCAACCTTAAGCGGACACTTAAGCTCGGAGCATGAAAAAAATGTTGCCTTGCAGATAGTAAATGATATGCAGGAAATTACCCAGGTGGTTGATAATCTTGCTGTTTCTGATTATGGTGCCTTTAAGGAGAGGTTCTGACAATTACTGCTTTTGCAGTTTGATTTTTTCGTAAAGGGGCGGTAGCAGTGCATCGGAAAAACGGATGCCGCTTCGCCCCTTTCCTATGCAGTCCTGTTCGTCAATACCATGAAAATCAGATCCAGCGGTAGTAATCAGCTTCAAACTGTTGGCAATCCCTTGTAAAAAAGAAGCTTCAGCTTCGCTTGCCATGCTGTTATAAATCTCAACACCATCAAGCCCGATTTTACTCAGGTCTTTGATTATTTTCTCCAGCAGGTCAGTATCACGGGTAATGCTTGTAGGGTGGGCAAGTACAGCAGCACCACCTGCCTGATGTATGGCAGAAATTGCATCAGCCATTGGCCAATAGGCTTTGGGCACATTGCAGGGCACAAGATAATGCTCAAAAGCCTCTTCCATATTGGAAACATAGCCCCTAGCCATCAATGCCCTGGCAATATGTGGTCGCCCCAAAACACCATCGGCAAGTGCGGTTACCTCTTCCGGCAGCAGCTGTTCAAGCCCCTTGGCTGTCAGTTTGCGGTTAACAGAAGCGATAATCTCCAGATTACGGTTTGCGCGCTGGGCAGCAAAGTTATCCAGTGCTTGCAGTAAGGGGGCATTATCTATATCAATGCCATAACCAAGCAGATGCACATCGTGCCAATCCTGCCAGGCAACCGATAGTTCCACCCCGGGCAGTACTTTAATTCCGTATTTTTCAGCAGCCGCAATTGCCCTTGCAACACCGGCTATGCTGTCATGGTCTGTAAGGGAAATTGTGTCAAGTCCTGCTCTGGCTGCGGCACCAACAAGCTCTTCAGGGCTTAAAACACCATCGGAGCAGTTTGAGTGGGTATGTAGATCTATGTAAGCCATGCTGGTATCTCCTTGAGTTAACAGAGCTTTGAAAAACTACTGCGGAGGCTGTCTACTTCGTTGCGCGGTACTCGCTTCCTCGGCTAACTTTAAATTGTTATGCCTCGTTGCTGCGTGCCGTGCGCCTTGTATACAGCCTTCCTCATAACGTTTTTCAAAAGCCTGTTAAAGCCGTAATTCACTTCAAATCATGACTGTAAAACTTTCAAAAGGCAACCACAATGCAAGATGAACATATCCACCAGGTAATGAAGCTGGTACAAAAAGAGTGCAACCAATGGCCAAGACCATCGGTTACAGTGGTTGCTCAGCAGCTGCAAACCCCTTTTACAGTGCTGGTCTCCTGTATTATATCTTTGCGCACCCGTGATGCTGTTACAGCCAGTGCCTCGGCACGGCTTTTTGGCAAAGCTGCCACTCCGCTGGCTGTTGCTGCCTTATCGGTTGATGAGATTGCTGATTTGATTTATCCGGCAGGGTTTTATAAGGTAAAGGCAGGGCAATTGCAGGAAATCAGCCGCCGTTTGCTGGAAGAGTATAATGGCGTGGTTCCGGACAGTATTGAAGAGCTGTTGACATTTAAGGGAGTGGGCAGAAAAACAGCCAACCTGGTTGTAACCCTTGGTTATGGCAAGCCAGGCATTTGTGTGGATATCCATGTGCACCGGATTACCAACCGTTGGGGGTATGTGCAGACCAAAAATCCTGATGCCACAGAAATGGCGTTACGGCGCAAACTGCCGCCACAATACTGGATAATAATCAATGACCTGTTGGTAAGTTACGGTCAAAATCGCTGCTTTCCAATAACACCTGCATGTTCATCTTGTCCGCTAACAATGTTTTGCAGTAAAGCCGGAGTTACCCGAACCAAATAACCGGATACAAGATAACGAAACTGGTGGAAAACATGGTTGCCAGTAATGCTGTTTCAGTGTATTAAAAGAGCCTGCAATACAGATAATTTTACTTTTATTTCAAGATGCTATCCCGGGCTGGGTTACTTGTCTTTATCCATACACGACATCTGCATCTGAATTGCCAGATTTATAGCTGCTTTGATATTACTTTTGAAGCAAGATTGTAATAACACCATTTTATTTTACTGACAGGAGGAATCAGAATGCATAAAAAGATTGGTTTTATCGGCCTGGGGACTATCGGACACCATATGGCAGCAAATCTTGCCAAAAGCGGCTCTGATATTACAGTGTATGATGTTGATCCTGCCAAGGTTGATGCTTTGGTTGCTTTTGGTGCCAAAGCTGCAAAGACAGCAGCCGAAGCAAGCCGTGGCAGGGAGCTGGTTATCTCCATTGTGGCAGAAGGCGATGAGCTGGGACCACTTTTTTGTGCCGAGACAGGTGTACTGGCAGGTATAGAGCCTGGTACAATTTTTGCTGATATGGGCACAACATCACTGGAAACCACGCTAAGAATGGCAGATGAGACCACCAAACGGGACGCTCTTTATATTGATGCACCGATCTGGGGCAACCGTGACCATGCCGAAAGCGGGCTGTTAACCATTATTGCAGGCGGCGATCCTGCCATTATCGGCAGATGCCGTGAGCCGTTTAGTGTTTTCGCGCTTAACACCATTCATGTGGGTGGTATTGGTGATGCAACCAAAATGAAGTTTATCGTAAACCTGGTGCAGGCAACCATGGTGCAGGTGCTGGCTGAAGGCATAGTGTTTGGCGGTAAAATGGGCTTTAGTGCTGATAAAATTCTGGAAGTCATGGATACCCGTGGTGTGGCTTCACCGATTTTGCACCTTAAAGGACGTGCAATGGCACGCAATGATTTTACCCGTAGCCTTGCCCTTAAATATGTAAATGATGGTCTGCAACTGGTTATGAATGCAGCAAGGTTGATGGGAGTTACGCTGCCTGCCGGTGAAGCTGCCAGCAAGGTGTATGAAAAAGGTGTGGAAGCAGGTTATGGAGAAGAGGATTTTTCAGCGGTTATCAAGGTGCTGCGTTCCTGACCTATTTGTGTTAAATGTTTCATAATTGTAGTTAAGGCAGGGGGGCTTTTTCAGCCCTCCTGTTCTGCTTTTAGTCTGAATTCTGCCAGCCTTTCCTTTAATAGCTGCAACTTGTCTGTAATATCTGCAAGCTCTCCTTTTTTTGCAGCATCCTCCATATTGGCTGCAACTTCCCGCAAACGCAAAGCACCAATACTGGCTGATGTACCTTTAATAGCATGGGCATGGCGGCGGATTCCATCCTGATCTGCCCTTGTTATGGCTGCTTCAAGTTCGGCAAGCCCTGTATCCACACTGCTGTTAAACATGGTGATAAAGCGGGGTATCAGTTCGGCATTATTTCCCAGGCGTTCCAGCAGCCCGTTTTTATCAAAAACCACTGGTTTGGAAGCCGGTTTGCGGTTGCCTGTATCTGCTTTTGCCAGCACATCGGTTGTTCCATTTGCGGCGCAATGTCTTTGCAGCATTGCCTGCACCAGTCTTGGCTTTATCGGCTTGGCAAGATAATCATCCATACCGGCATCAAAACAGTCAGCACGGTCTTCAGCAGCGGTATAGGCGGTCATGGCTATCACAGGGGTGCGCTTTTGATTGTGCTTTTGCTCCATCCTGCGGATAGCTTTTGTGGCTTGCAGCCCATCCATTACAGGCATCTGTACATCCATAAAGACAAGATGAAAATTACCGGTTTCATAGGCACAAATAGCTTCTGCGCCATCAGCTGCCAAGGTTACCTTATGTCCTGCACGTTCAAGTATTGTTTTGGCAACTTCGCGGTTGATTTCAATGTCATCAACAACAAGTATGGATAGGTTTGTAATTGTATTTTCAGTATTAAGCACAAAATCAGCTTCGGCTTCAGCTTCTTCTATAACAGCATCATCGGGGATCAGCTTGAAGCGGGCAGTAAAGTAAAAATCACTTCCTTTGCCCGGGGTACTGTCCAGATGCAGTTCGCCGCCCATAAGTCCGGCAAGACTGCGGCAAATGGATAAGCCAAGCCCGGTGCCGCCATATTTTTTTGTGGTGGTAATATCTGCCTGCTCAAAGGTTTCAAAAATCCTGTTCTGTGCTTCAAGTGGTATGCCTATACCCTGATCTGACACACAAAAAGAAACCAGATGCATATTTGTATCAACAGATTTACTGCGTACAGTTATTTTAACCTCGCCCTGGCTGCTGAATTTAATAGCATTTGATACAAGGTTGGTCAGTATCTGGCTGAGTTTTACCTGATCACCTTCAAGCCTGTCTGGTACAGAGCTGTCAAGGTCAACAGTAAAGCGCAGTCCTTTTTGTTCGGCACGGATTGACAATGGGTAGAGTTGTCGTTTCAGCAGTTGGTGCAGGCTGAAATTGCTGTTGAAAAGTGTCAGTTTGCCAGCTTCTATTTTAGAAAAATCAAGTATGCCGTTGATCATCCAGAGCAGGTTTTCAGCAGAATCCCTGATAGCCATTAAATGTTTGTGCTGCTGCTCCTGGCTAAAGCCACCTTCAAGCAACAGCTCAGTCAGACCGATTACAGCATTCATCGGGGTGCGTATTTCATGGCTCATATTGGCAAGAAACGCACTTTTGGCATGGTTGGCAGCTTCAGCGCGTTCTGTGGCTTCTGCCAGCTCACTGGTGCGCTCCAGCACCCGCTGCTCAAGACCAAGCATATGATTACGCAGCAATGTGCGTAAACCGCTGCTTTCCACCGCATATGCGGCAGCATAAAGCACCACAGAAAGGGCATTAAGGGTTGGTGTTTCTATCTGGTGGCTTTGTGCAGGCAGGATTGCGGCAAACATGCCATGAATACGGGTGCGGGTGGAAATGGTCTGCAGCAAAAGCTGCTCACCTGATGTTGTGTGGGTAAGCAGTGCCTGATTGTGGTTAAGTGCCCTGGCAAAAGTACCGTCCATAATGGCGTTGTTTACAGCAGCTTCAAGTTGTGGCTGCCTGGTTGCCGATGTGCAGCAGGTCATTTCAAAGCTGTTGTCATCCTGGCATACAAGAATACCTGCGCTGTTAAAGTCACTTATACGCAGCGTCTGGTTAAGGGTTGCGTTACAAATCGCTTCCCTGTCTTCTGCCTGTGCAAGATTTTCCCTGAAATCACAACTGTTGGCCAGGGTCTCAAGTAAAATTTCATAATGCCTGATTAGTGCTTCTCGGGTTTTATGCTGCTGGGTACAAAGGTTTTTTTCCTGCGGGATGGCTCCATCCGTCATGCTGCCTCCGACATCTGTTTAGCAAGGTTAACCGTTTTTACTGTTGCCACACCCCAGGTTCTAAGTATAAGCAGATGCTTTGGGCTTAATGTAATGCCTGAATGCAGCAGCAATCTGCCGTTTGGCAGTTGTACGTTTTCTGCCAGCTGCATACCAACCTTCAAGTTGTCGATTATGATTTGTGACACCCGTATTTTTCCTTCCAGCAAAATTTATCCGCTGATAATAACACAAAAAAGTCCGCACCGGATAAACCGATACGGACTTTTTTTGTCTGGATGATGAGGCTATGTTTTAGTGGTCAATAGCCTTTGCCATACCAATGCCGGTGTTCTGGCGTACATAAAGCTCATCCCACATTTCCTCTGCACGGCGGCATGGGAAGGCAAGGCAACCGATAATTGCGGCAGCAAAGCCAAGGGGGATGGAAACAATACCAGGGTTTTTAAGCGGGAACAGTGGCTTGCTGAGTCCCATCATGGATGTTTTGCCACGGTTATTGGCTTCTTTTGCCTTCTCAGCCTCTATGGTGGCCAGGGTTTTCTCCATGGCAGCAGGAGCAACAAGACCAGCAGCAATATTGGCCTCAAGCTTGGTGTATGCTTTTTTGGCGTTATCAGCAACAACTTCCGGATAGGTCATGTTTGGTGAAACCATCATCAGACCAATGGCAGCGGTGGTACCAACAACCAGACCGCAGATTACACCAGCAGTGTTGAATTTTCTCCAGAAAAGGGAGAGTACAACAACCGGCAGGTTACCTGAAGAAGCAATGGCAAATGCCAGAGCAACCAGGTGGGCAACGTTTTGCTTTTCAGCAGCAATACCGACCAGGATACCGCAGGTACCAACAACCAAAGAGGTAAGACGTGCAGCAATAACCTGCTCGCTTTGGGTGGCATTGCCATCTTTGATAACGTTAACATAAATATCGTGGGCAATGGCAGCTGATGCAGTGAGCACCAGACCGGAAACAACAGCCAAAATGGTTGCAAAGGCAACAGCACAAAGGAAAGCAAGCAGCAGGTCACCAAGGAAAGGTGAGAAATCACTGCCCAGTGATTGTGCCAGAATAAGAGCAGCCATGTTACCACTGCCATCAATAGCCTTAATGCCTTGCGGGGTTACGTGCATTGCAGCACCAAAACCAAGGGCATGGGTCATGATGTAGAAAGAACCAATAATTGACATGGCAACGATAACAGATTTACGTGCTTCCTGTGCAGTTGGCACGGTGAAAAAGCGCATCAGGATGTGTGGCATACCGGCAGTACCAAGCACCAGTGCCATACCAAGGGAAATCTGGTCAAGCGGGTTGGTAAGGAAAAGACCAGGCTCAAGGAAACGCTGACCAACATCCACGGTTGCAGTGCCTGCTTCCACTTCCTGCATATAAATAGGCAGCAGCTTGATATACTCGATAAGCTGCTCGCTGGCAGCAACTTCGTTGAGAAAACGGAAAGGGTTCATACCAGACTTGATACCAACCAGGACAGCCAGTACAAAGGCACCGGCAACCAGCAGGAAAGCCTTGATAATCTGTACCCAGGTGGTGGCTGTCATGCCACCGAAAACAACGTAGCCAACCATCAGTATACCAACGCCGGAGATGGCAACGGTATAGTTGATGCCCAGCAGAAGCTGCATCAGTTTTCCTGCCCCAACCATCTGTGCGGTCAGGTAGAATGTGGAAACAGCAACAACCGAAATGGCGATAACAGCACGTACAGGTTTGGGAGATGTACGGAAGGAAAGGATATCACCCAGGGTGTACTTACCGGCGTTACGGCAAGGCTCGGCAACAATCAGCAGTACGGTGATGTAGGCAACCAGCCAGCCAACCGAATACATAACACCATCATAGCCATAAAGGGCGATCATGCCGGAAATACCCAGGAAGGATGCAGCAGAAAGGTAGTCCCCTGCAATTGCCCAGCCGTTCTGGGTACCGGTAATGCCGCCGCCAGCAGTATAAAAATCAGCTGCTGATTTGGTTTTTCTGGCAGACCAGACAACAACGCCCAAAGTAACACCAATAATCAACAGGAATATCGGAATGGTAACCTTGGGGTTTGCTTTTAAAGAGGTTGGTGCAGGCTCTGCGGGAGCAGGAGCAGGTGCAGCTTCTTCCTTTATTGCTTCGGCAGGTGCAGCTTCTTCTGCATCAATGGCATCAGTGGTGGCAACAGCAGCAGGTACGGCATCCTGTGCATCAACAGCTTTGGCAGGTTCATCAGCAAAGGCGGCAAAGCTCAAAGTGAGCACGCAACCAATGGCAAGTAATAGTTTTTTCACAAATCACCTCCTAGGTTAAATCGTTAACCAGCTCTTTGGTCAGGCGGTCAAAGTCTTTGTTGGCAACATGGGCGTAGTACAAAGCCAGTGCCCAGGAAATCAGATACTGGGAAAATGCAAAAATATAACCGATGTTAACCCGTCCCATTACCTGAATCTTGAACAGTCCGGTTGCATAGGCAGCCCCGATGGGCAGCAGGAAATAATAACAGCTGGAGAAAATCCACCAGCCAAACAAAAAGGCGGTTTTCTTGTGGTGCAGTTCGATAAACCTTGGATCTTTAGCGATTGCACTCCAATTAATGGTTTTTTCTGACATAGTTGTGTGTACTCCTTTCTTTCAAATTGATACCTCTTTTAATGATCAGACCAGGTAAATGGCTGATCGCCCCGTTATCCGTAAAACCTCCTTTCGTTGTGTGTGTTGATTTTTGTACCAAGAGGTCTTTTTTTGCTCATCTGTTTCAATACTCTGTTTTCAACCTGTGTCTGTCTTTTTTACATATATAAAAAGGCAACAGCTTTTTATCCGAAACCTGGTCGATTTGTCAAATGAAGTTTCATAATTGATGGTTTTTATTTTGTATAAAAAAGAGCTGAAATTTCGCGTATTCTAAACATATGTTTTATTATTTTGCACTAAAAAAATGCACCTGTTGTAAGTTATTGTTTTTACGGTGTATAAATATGATTTTGCAGTTTACAAATTGTTTTAAATGATGTTTTGAAGCAGCTTTAAACCAGTTGCATGTTTTGAAAAAACCTTTTGGAAGGGATAATTTTATGTTAAACGCACAAAAAAACCTGGTCAAAAAACAGATGAATTGACCAGGTTAATCAGAAACTAAAAAATATGTTTGAAAAAACAGAAACTTGAAACATTAAAAAAGTATTTCAGAATTATAAAAATAAAAC
>JAVERM010000026.1:0-22381 GCA_034007105.1 Trichlorobacter sp. | reverse complement strand
GTGGGCTTGTCGGATGTGCGTGACCAGTGCCGCAACAATTGAGCCAGTTGGTCTTGTGCCTGGTGCTGTCGTCCTTCTTCCATCCACCAGGTGTTGAGTTGAGTGTTACCCAGATAGTCTTCTATGCTGCGTGCTATTGCGCTACAGGCTGTTGGTATCCCTTGGGTTTCATCACCCCGTGCTGCCTGGGCACCTTCTATGTTGGCATAGGCACAGGCGTAGTTGCCGCTACTGTTTAGTTCTTTCATGATAGCCAGTAAGGTGCTGGTCTTGCCGGTCTGACGCGGAGCGTGCAGGACAAAGTAACGTTTGGCTGTAATCAAATGTAAAACTTCTGACCAGTCAAGGCGATGCAAGGGATTTAAATGATAATGGTCTGCCGGAATTGTAGGCCCAGCAGTATTAAAAAAACGTTCCATGTAAAGCTCCTTTTACTGATGCTTTGCAAAGGCACAATACACTGTGCAAGGGCGGTTTGTAGCCGTCGGTTTTTGTGTTTCACATCGTGAGTTTAATCAGTTTTTCAAAGCGCTGTTAAAGCCTGTTTTTCATAAAACTGAAAACCGTTTTTTATGTCATTTTTAGCTGTATCAAGTACTTTGATTATCAATGTATTAAATCCTGTAATTCTTGTTTAACAGCATCCCAATCTTCAAAAGTGCTTTCTTTTTTATTTACTGTAGCCATTCGCCTTTCTAACTCATTTTTATGCCAGACAGGAGAAATTTCATCAGTACTTTCTTTGCTGATACTGCCCCATAGCAATTCAATTGCCAAGAGCTTGTCTTGCAGTGTCATATCATTTAAGGGAATTGAAATCATAATACCTCCATTTGGGTTACCCCTGAAAAAAATCCTGTATTTGTTCTGGCGGTTTGTAACCGTCTGTCTTTATCGCACCGCGCCAGACTCCTGACCAGCTTTCAAAGGGTTGTTAATGCGCTTCGCTCCAGTTCTTGCCCCACCCCAGGTCAACTTTTAAAGGAATCTTCAACTCCACAGCACAGGACATCTGCTGTACCACCAGCTTCTGCATGGTAGCCAGTTCGTTTTCCGGCACTTCAAAGACCAGCTCATCATGCACCTGCATAATCAGCTTACTGTTTAGCTGCTGTTTGCGGATTTCCTGCTGCACACCAAGCATGGCTTTTTTGATGATGTCGGCAGCAGAGCCCTGAATAGGGTAGTTGATGGCGTTGCGCTCGGCGTAGGAACGTAATGCACCATTTGGGCTATTAATGTCATTTATCGGCAGCTTGCGCCCCAAAATAGTGGTTACATAACCTGTTTCACGTGCATTTTGCACTGATTGATCAAGAAAAGCCATGGCAGCTTTGTAACGCTCTTTGTAGGCGGCAATAAATTTTTCTGCCACGTTGCGTGCCACGCCAAGCTGTTTGGCAAGGGAAAAGGCACCCTGCCCATAAATAACACCAAAGTTTATGGTTTTTGCCTGGCGGCGCATCTCCGAAGAGACCAACTCAGGCATCAGATCAAACACTTCGCTGGCAGTGCGGGTATGGATATCTTCATCGCGGCTAAAGGCATCGCAGAAAACCGGATCATCGGCAAGGTGGGCAAGCACCCGTAGCTCAATCTGTGAATAGTCGGCAGCCATAATCAGGCAGTCTGGCGGAGCTATGAAAGCCTGGCGGATTCTGCGCCCGTCTTCGGTGCGGATCGGGATATTTTGCAGGTTGGGATCAGATGATGAAAGCCTGCCAGTGGTTGTAACCGCCTGGTTGTAGGAGGTGTGCACCCTGTTTTGGGCATCAGCCAGCTTTGCCAGTGCTTCGGCATAGGTTGATTTAAGCTTGGCAAGGCCGCGGTAATCCAGGATAAGACCGGCTATTTCATGCTCTTCAGCCAGTGCGGTAAGTACTTCGTTGTCAGTGGAACGACCTGTTTTACCTTTGGTTTTTTTGGTGGATTTAAGCTCCAGCTTGTCAAACAGGATTTCTGACAACTGCTTGGGAGAATTAAGGTTAAAACCTGTGCCGGCAATTTCAAAAATATTGTTTTCAAGCTGCGTCATCCGCTTGCCAAAATCATCAGCAAGGTTACCAAGGAAAGGTATATCCAGCAGTACGCCATGCTGCTCCATTGCAGACAATATCTCCAAAAGCGGCATTTCCAGCTCAAAAAGCAGGCTTTCCATCCCCTGTTCCTGCACCATTGGCAAAAGCTTTTCATGCAGAAGCCAGGTTACGTCGGCATCCTCGGCAGCGTATGCTGTTGCTTTTTCAACTTCAACCTCGCTGAAGCAGATTCTTTTTTTGCCACTGCCGGTGATATCATTGTAGCCAATCATTTTATGGTTCAGATAATCCTGCGCCAGCGCATCCATACCATGACTGTTGCGTGAAGGGTTAAGCAGGTAGGAGCAAAGCATGGTATCGCACCATGCTCCTTTTACGCTGATACCGGCGGTTGCCAGCACTTGCAGATCAAACTTAAGGTTTTGCCCGATTTTACGGATAGCCGGGTCTGCAAACACAGGTTGCAGGGTTTCACGCACCAGTTGCTCTGGCAGCTGCTGCGGTACCCCCAGGTAATAATGCCCAATGGGGATGTAAAAGGCTTCGTGGGCTGCAAAAGCAATGGAAATACCAACCAGCTTGTCGTTGTGTGGATTAAGGCCGGTGGTTTCTGTATCAAAGGCAAAGGCTTTTGCGGCTTCAAGTTTGCTGACCAGACTTTGCAGCTGTTCCTCTGTCTGCACTGTGTGGTAATTGCTTTGCAAAGTAGCTTTGGCAGTAAGCTCTTTAATCAGGCTGTTAAAACCGTAAAGTTTGAAAAGATTGTGCAGCTTTTCAGTATCCTGCTCTTGTGCGGCAAAAATGCTGAAATCCGGCCTGCCTTCAGTGCAGTTCTCAAAAACCTGCTCCAGCGGAATATCACTGACAATGGTGGCAAGCTGGCGCGACAGTCTGGCTTGATCGCTGAATTCCCGCAATTTTTCTCCGGTTTTACCAGGTACATCTGTTGCACGCTCCAGTAGCTGATCAAGGGAGCCAAACTGCTGAATCAGCTTTATTGCTGTTTTTTCACCAATGCCAGGTACACCGGGGATATTATCCGAGCTATCGCCAGCCAGGCCAAGGATATCAATCACCTGCTGCGGCGGCACACCAAACCGTTCCAGCACCTGCGGGATTTCAGTAACCGTATTCTTCATTGTGTCCAGCAGCGAGGTGTTTTCACTGACAATCTGCATCAGATCCTTGTCACCTGTTACCACCACCACTTTGCCGCCATCTGCCTCCCAGTGGGCTGCCAAAGTGCCGATCAGGTCATCTGCCTCGTAACCCTGCCTGGCTATGAGCGGAATGTTAAACGCTTCCACCAGTTGATGAATCGGCTCAATCTGCATCCGCAAATCATCTGGCATCGCTTCCCTGTTCGCTTTGTATTCAGGATAAATTTCATTGCGAAAAGTAACTCTTCCTGCATCAAACACCATGGCAAGGTGTGCTGGCTGGTAATCCTTAAGCAGCTTCAGCAGCATCTGGGTAAAGCCATAAATGGCGTTGGTGGGAAAACCATCGGGAGCAGAAAGCCGCCTGATGGCAAAATAGGCGCGGTAGAGATAGGAAGAACCATCAATCAGATAAAGTGTTTTATTTTCAGGCATGGTATTTGACTCCTGGCAGAACTTTTCATGAATCATTTAACCACGAATCAACACTTTTTAGCATAAATTTGTGGCAAAACTGTTTGTGGGGATTATTGGATGCAGCAGAAAGCAAAAAGGTCAGCTAATAATTAGCCGACCTTTTTTATTGGCACGCTCGAAGAGATTCGAACTCCTGACCCCCAGATTCGTAGTCTGGTGCTCTATCCAGCTGAGCTACGAGCGCGTATTTGATTTAAACTTAAAGTTGCTTCAAAAAAGATAAACTATATATCACTTTCATTGGTGGTTGTCAAAGATTCTTTTTCAAGCAGTTGTTCTATCAGTTCTTTTAATACCACAGCGTTGTTTTGTTGCTCATTTTTGGCTGCATAAAGCAGTGTCAACGTGTTTTGCCTTGCCATGCTGACAAGCTCATCAACTGCCTGCTTTTGCTCGCCAAGCTCCTGCATGTAGCGGCTTTTAAATTCATCCCAGCGTGTCTCTTCATGTCCAAACCAATGGCGCAGTTCATCAGATGGTGCAACTTCTTTCATCCAGTCAGCAAGTGCGGCTTTTTCTTTGGAAACTCCGCGAGGCCAAAGCCTGTCCACCAATACCCGCAAGCCGTCAGCTGGCTCGGCTTTTTCGTATATGCGTTTGATTTTAAGCATTTCACTACTGCCCGCTGTACATGATTTTACCGGCAACAATGGTATATACGGCAGCACCGGTCATTTCCTGATCCAGCCAGGGGCTGTTTTTGGATTTACTGGTCAGCTTACCGGCAGTTGGAA
The DNA here is from genome assembly GCA_034007105.1 of Trichlorobacter sp. Lineage (GTDB taxonomy): Bacteria > Desulfobacterota > Desulfuromonadia > Geobacterales > Pseudopelobacteraceae > Trichlorobacter. Next base: position 17,971 of record JAVERM010000026.1, on the reverse strand, counting down.
CCCATTTTTTGTCCGGGTCAATTACCGTAATGTCAGCAATGGCACCAGCTACAAGGGTACCCCGTTTAAGGTCAAGTATCTGTGATGGCTTGCAGCTCATTTTGTCCAGCAGTTGATTAAGGGTAAGGGTGCCGTCTGCCACCAACCGCAATGATAGTGGCAGTGATGTTTCAAGACCAACAATACCGTTCATTGCCTCGTTAAACTCCAGATCTTTTTCATCCAGGTGGTGTGGTGCATGGTCTGTGGCAATAACATCAATGGTACCGTCTTTAAGCCCTTCTTTGATGGCAGCAACATCTTCTGCCTCACGCAAAGGCGGGTTCATTTTGGCATTGGTATTGTATCCCCGCACTGCGTCATCGGTAAGGGTAAAGTAGTGGGGTGCTGTTTCGCAGGTAACTTTTACTCCCCTTGCCTTGGCTTCCCGTATAGTCTGCACAGAGCCTTTGGTGGAAACATGGCAGATATGGATCGGTGCCTGGCAGTATTCTGCCAGCATGATATCGCGGACAGTGCCGATATCTTCGGCAACCCGCGGGATACCTTTCAGACCAAGCTCGGTTGAGGTAAGCCCCTCGTTCATCACCCCTGCCCCCACCAGCTCCAGCTCTTCTGCATGGGTAAGCACTGGCAGGTTAAAACCTTTGGCATATTCAAGGGCACGGCGCATCAGCTCACTGTTTTGCACCGGCATGCCATCATCGGATACTGCCACGCAGCCTGCTTCCTTCAGATCACCCATTTCTGCCAGCCGCTCACCCTGCATACCAAAGGTGATGTTACCCACTGGAAAAACATTGCAAAAACCTTCGCTTCTGGCTTTGCTGATGATGTAGTTGGCAACAGCCTTGTTATCAATAACCGGCTTGGTATTGGGCATACAACAAACAGATGTAAATCCGCCCGTAACAGCTGCCCTGGTGCCGGAAACAATATCTTCTTTATATTCATATCCAGGATCACGCAGATGCACATGCATATCAATCAGCCCGGGTACTACGTAGTTACCACTGGCATCGATGATTTCAGCGTCTGCCGATGCAGCCAGATTCTGACCAAGTTCCTTAATCATCCCGTCTTGCACAAGGATATCCATTACACCATCAATATTTTGGGATGGGTCTACGACCCTTCCACCTTTAATCAGCAGGTTCATATTTTTACTCCATTTATAAAAGTCAGGTAGTTTCCATCCGGAAATAGTTTTTTAGATTACGTCATTCTGCAGGAAGCGTTAGCGAAGTTGCAGAATCTGAAAAGCCAGATCCTGCGACTAAAGCGCAGGATGACAATTTTACTGAAGCACAATTACTCCGCGCATTCTTCACTGCATACGTGATACAGCATCGCCATCCGCACTGCCACTCCGTTTTCCACCTGTTTAAGTACGTGTGACTGGTCACCATCAGCTACACAGGAGGACAGCTCAACGCCACGGTTAATCGGTCCCGGGTGCATTACCATGGCATCAGGTCTGGCAAGTTTCAGGTTTTCAGGATTAAGTCCGAAGTAGCGGCAATATTCGCGGGTGGTGGGCATCAGGGTTTTCCCCTGTCTTTCCTGTTGAATCCGCAGCATCATTACCACATCGGCATCACTGATAGCTTCTGTCATGCTGCTACAGACTGTGACATTGCCCAGTTTTTCCACCCCAGGAGGCATCATGGTTGGTGGCCCTGCCAGATAAACATGGGAACCCATTCTGGTTAGCCCCTGGATATTGGAACGTGCTACACGGCTATGGGTAATATCACCCACAATTGCCACCTTAAGACCATCCAACCGACCAAAACGGTCTTTAATGGTCAGCATGTCCAACAGTCCCTGTGAAGGGTGTTCATGGGCACCATCACCGGCATTGATAATTGAGCAGTTAAGCTTGTTGGATAAAAAATAATGGGAGCCGGAAACAGCATGGCGCATAACCACAATATCAGGCTTCATGGCTTGTAGATTAAGGGCTGTGTCTGCCAGGGTTTCTCCTTTGGTGGCAGAACTGGTGGATGGTGAAATGTTAATGGTATCGGCAGAAAGGCGTTTGCCTGCAATTTCAAAAGAAGTGCGGGTACGGGTGGATGATTCGTAAAAAAGGTTGATAATGGTTCTGCCCCGCAAGGTTGGTACTTTTTTAATGTCACGGCTGTTGATCTCACGCATACTTTCTGCTGTTTCCAGCAAGAGCTCCATATCTTCTTTGGATAAATCACGTAGTGCAAGGATATGCTTATGCCTGAACTTCATCTTTTTTATCTCCCTGTTTTTCCAGAATAACTTCAACAGCTTTGTCCTGCTCATCAAAGTTTACTTCAACGGATTCCATGCGGCTGGTGGGCACGTTACGCCCTACAAAATCAGCTCGGATAGGCAGTTCTCGGTGTCCCCTGTCAACTAAAACCGCAAGTTGTACGCGGGCAGGACGACCGTAATCTATCAGTGCGTCCATCGCTGCCCTGATGGTGCGACCTGTATAAAGCACATCATCAACCAGAACTACCCGCTTGCCTTCCAGTGAAAAAGGGATATCGGATTTACCAACTGATCTGTAAGGCGCATGGGTTTTAAAATCATCGCGGTAAAGGGTGATATCCACTGATCCGGTAGGTACTTGCTCGTTTTCAATGCTTTCAATGCAAACGGAAAGCTCTCTGGCAAGATGCACACCACCAGACTGGATACCCACCAGTACCACATCTGCAAGCCCCTTGTTTTTTTCCAGTATTTCGTGGGCAATGCGGGTAAGTGCCCTGCGGATGCCGTTTTTATCAAGTATGGTCGTACGGCTTTTAATTTCCGGCATATGTTTCCTCCTTTTGGTTCTTGCTGACATAAAAAAAGAGCCTTCCGCCAACAGGCAGCAAGACTCTTTCATGATAAAGTTATATGATATTTCAGGTACACCTTTTGTAACCTCACAGGGTTAATTTAAAAGCGCGGTAAAAGACGGTTGTGACAATAGCACTGGCTAACATCCAGGTCAAGGGCTACATAACTACGATAAAAGCGGTTGTAAATACCGCAAATTGCCTGTATATAACTTCATATTCATATAGCACTTTAAAAACGCCTCCTTCATTGGCTTGAAGGGGGCGTTTAATATGTTTGACTACAAATTAAACAGGAGTTTACAAAGCGATGTCCAAAACAATTCCTTTAACCAAAGAGAGCTACGATGCGCTTCAGGAAGAGTTAAAACGCCTGGTTCGTGAAGAGCGACCCAGGGTAATACAGGATATTGCCGAGGCACGCAGCCACGGCGATCTCTCGGAAAATGCCGAGTACGATGCAGCAAAAAATCGGCAGGCTTTTATTGAGGGCAGAATCCAGGAACTAAACGGCAAGCTTGCCCGTGCCCAGGTGGTGGATCTGACCGGAATGACACCGGATAAAGTTGTTTTTGGTGCCACTGTCACACTTTTTGATGTAAATAGTGAGGAGGAAACCACTTACAAAATAGTTGGCGAAGATGAAGCAGATATCAAGCAGGGCAAAATATCCTGCACATCACCGGTTGGCAAGGCTCTGATCGGTCACAAACTGGATGATTCCGTAACTGTCAAGGTTCCATCAGGTATCAAAGAATATGAGATAATTGATATCAAGTACGAATAGGGGAAAAACAATGGGCAATACCACCAAAATAACCAAAGATATGACTTTTTTGCAGATGTTGAAAACCTATCCGCAAACTTCAAAAGTACTGAAGAAATACAACCTTGCCTGCGCATCCTGCATGGGTGCCCAAAGCGAGCCGATTGACCTTGGTGCCATTAACCACGGGCTTGATCCAGAAGAGCTGCTGGCTGACCTGAATGCAGCGGTAAATTAAGCAGAAAATTGTTGCCGGGGTGGTTTCAAGCTGCCCCGAAAAACTGCTGACAGTAGCTGTCAATAAGATAGCGGGCAATACTACGGCTTGATGGCATAATCGGCAGGTCATCCACCGTAAACCAACGTGCCTCTTCCACCTCATCATCGGTAAGTACAATATCACCGCCTGCATAATCAGCAACAAAACCAACCATCAATTGTGATGGAAACGGCCAGGATTGGCTTGTTATATAACGCAGATTATTTATGGTGACGCCGGTTTCCTCACGGGCTTCACGAATGGCGCACTCTTCAAGGGATTCCCCCACATCCAGAAATCCGGCAACCAGCCCAAAACGCCCCTTTGCCCACTCTGGCTTGCGGATCAGCAGCAACTGGTCATCGCGCCTAATCAGCACAATGGCACAGGCATGAATCGGCGGATAGCTTTCATGGCTGCATTGCGGGCAGCGTTTGCCCCAGCTCCCTTTAATAACCACAGTTGCTGTTGCACAGCGCGGACAGATACTGGTCATCCTGTCGGCGTGTAGCAACTGCTTACCAAGACCAGCCACAGTCATCAGTTCAAGCTGTATCCGCTCCTGAAAGGCGTTAAACGGCTCTGCCACAAGCCCATCAGGCAGACAGGAAGATTGGCTTATCTGCAAACAGCGCACCGGCATCCCCTGCCAATGGGCAAAAGTAAGTTGCGGCGATTTTGCACTTAACCCTGCCGGAAGCTGACCAGCCGGAAGCAAAAGTTCTGCACCGCTTTCTTGCAGCACCAGGTTGTTGCCCTGCAAAATCACCCAATGGGCGATGTCACTGCAACTATTTTCCGGTCCTGATAATAATGTAAATCCTGGCGGCAAAGCCTGACGATTAAATGGCAAGTTTATATGTTCTGGATAGTTCATACAGTTTCCGTAACAATTTCCTGTGCAAGATGTCAATATATCTATCTTGATTTTATCCCTTGACCGCTTTTGCAAAGCAGCTAAAATCCCTGTCCATGCATATCCCTGAACACCTGAAAAAACTTCGTACCCATCTTTTTTACTATCTGCTTCCCTGCATATTGCTGGTCGCTTTTTTGCTCTGGTTCTTTATCCTGCTGCTTATGCCGGCTGGTAATGGGCAAAGGGTTTATGGCTTGACTGTCAATAAAGGTGCCGCGCTTTCTCTGGTTGCCACCGAGCTTGAACAACGTAAAATTATCCGCAGCGCACTGCATTTGCGTATACTGGCACAGTTTAAAGGGCAGGACAGGAGTATCCAGGCCGGTGATTACCGGATGACTGATCTGATGACTCCGGCTGAAATTCTTGAAAAAATGGTGCTGGGCGACACAGATGCCCGCCGTTTTACACTGCCTGAAGGTTATTCGATTTTCCAAGCAGCAGAGCTGTTGGAAAAGGCTGAAATCTTCAAAAAGGATGATTTTCTGGCAGCATGTCAGGATGATGTTTTGCTGAAAAGCCTGGCGATTCCTGGCAGCAGCGTGGAAGGTTACCTGTTTCCCGGCACTTATCTTGTGGGTTTTAAAGCCGATGAACAGACGTTAATCAGCGATATGGTGCAAACTTTAAAGCGTAAAAGCAAATCTTTGATGACAACCATAGAAAACTCTGGTTTTAACCTGCATCAGGTTCTGACACTGGCTTCCATTGTGGAAAGGGAGGCTGTTGCAGTTGATGAAATGCCGCTAATCTCATCTGTGTTTCATAATCGCCTGAAGGCAGGGATGCCGCTGCAAAGTGATCCCACTGCCATTTACGGTGTACGAATTTTTGGCGGAACAGTCACTCGCAAAGATGTTCGCCGTGAAACCCCTTACAACACCTATCGCATCAAAGGTCTGCCCCCTGGACCAATCGGTAACCCTGGACTTGATGCCATACATGCTGTACTTAATCCTGCAGAAACAGAGTACTTTTACTTTGTATCCCGCAAAGATGGCACCCATCAGTTTTCCCAAACGCTTAAAGAGCATAATCAGGGGGTGCAACGTTTTCTGCGCACCAAAAAAACTAGAAAAACTCCCGCACACCACGAAAAGTAGCACGGTGAACAGGAGATGGACCATGCTGACGTATGGCTGCCAGATGAGCCTTGCTGCCATAGCCTTTATGCTTGTCAAAGCTGTATTGAGGCCACTTTTGATGATATTCAAGCATCAGACCATCACGGGTAACCTTGGCGATAATGGAGGCTGCTGCTATGGAGGCAGAACGACTGTCTCCCTTTTTGATGTTTTGCTGCGGCAGTCGGCTGTCTATGGGAGTTATGCCATCAATCAGCAAAAAATCCGGAGTAATTGCCAGATTGTTAACCGCATCTAGCATAGCCTGGCGAGTTGCCTGCAAAATATTGATCTGCTCAATCAACAGATTGGAAGCAATGCCAATACCAACAGCCACTGCTTTTGACATTATTTCAGGGTACAGCTCTTGCCGCCTGGCTGAAGTCAGTTTTTTTGAATCGTTTAATCCGCTGATCTGCCGGTCAGGAGCCAGTATTACCGCAGCAGCTACCACTGGACCAGCCAGCGGACCTCTGCCAGCCTCATCAATACCTGCTATTTTTTGATAGCCCTGGCTGAGGTAATATTGCTCAAAAAAGTGGAGATCCGGAGTAACATCATATTTAAAAAGTTTTGGCTGCATAAACAGTAAAGCCCCGCTTTGGCGGGGCTTTATAATTTTACTGGCGTGCAACTGCACCAGGAACATATTTACGTTCGCGAATTCTTGCTGCCTTACCACGCAGGTTACGCAGGTAGTACAGCTTGGCACGGCGTACATGACCGCGGACAACCACTTCCAGTTTTTCAATAACCGGTGAATGTACAGGGAAAACCCGCTCAACACCAATACCGTTGGAAATTTTGCGCACAGTAAAGGTTTCGTTTAGTCCCCCGTTTTTGCGGGCAATCACCACACCCTGGAAAACCTGGATACGTTGCTTGTCACCTTCGATGATCTTCACATGTACCTTTACCGTATCTCCCACATTGAAAACCGGTATATTCTTTTTCATCTGTTCTAACTCAATAAAATCAATCGCATTCATCTTGGCTGCTCCTCCTGAAAATACCTGTCATCCCTTTTGTGGAATACGCAGGTTATTATGACCTGAAATCTCCTAAAAGTCTGTCCATCATAATTGCAAAAGCCGCACGAACCGGCAAGTGGTTGTAATCACCCGCACCGTTTACAGGTGCCAATGTAAGTTCTGCTTTTTCAAACAGTTGATCAGCAAGCCCCCATCCCGTACCAAGTATTAACAGGTAAGGTTTATCCTGATCCTGCAACTTCTGACGCAGTGTCCTGAAAGACACAGCATCATCTTTTGGTTTTGCTCCGGTTGCAATAATCTCAACCGGCTTGCAGAATTTCTGCTGAAAATCTTTAACTGCATCTGCCACAGTAGGTAAAACTTTGATTAAAGACAGTGCTGCCTTGCGGTCAGGGTTGTAGCCGCCGCCCCATCCAGTATCCCAGTGGGTTGTGATGCGGTTAACCATTGCCTGCTGCTCCGGTGAAGGTGTTACAATGTAGTAACGTTGCAGACCATAGGTTCTGGCAGTTCTGGCAATATCATGAATATCAAGATTGGTTACTGCCGTGGTGACGATTTCACGGTTTTTGTTATAAACCGGATAATGTACAAGGGCAACAGCCAGATTCATACACATATCAGTTCTCAATCCCTGACAAAAATCTATGGTCATCCTTTGACAAGTCAGCTTTTTGCAGCAGGTCAGGACGCAAGAGCAAAGTACGCTTTAATGATTGCTGTCGTCGCCATTTTGCAATGGCAGCATGGTCACCGGATAACAGCTCTTCCGGAACTTCGCTGCCAAGAAAGCACCGCGGTCTGGTATATTGGGGATACTCCAGCAGCCCGTCAGAAAAAGAGTCATTTGCTGCTGAATCTTCAGAACCCAATACTCCTGGAATCAGCCTGGTAACTGCATCCACCAGCACCATTGCGGCAAGCTCACCTCCGGAAAGCACATAGTCACCGATGGAAACAGACCTGTCCACGTAAAGCTGCCGGATTCGTTCATCAAAACCTTCATAACGACCGCAAAGAATAATCAAACCACCTGTGGTAGCCAATTGTGCAACAACCGCCTGATCAAGCCGCTCGCCTGCTGGTGATGTTGCCACCACCAATGCAGCAGGGTTTTGTTGTTTGGCATGTTCAATTGCTGTGGTCAGCGGTTCTGGTTTCATAAGCATTCCGGCACCGCCACCATATGGTGCATCATCAACCGTGTGGTGTTTATCCGTTGCAAAGTCACGAATCTGATGAAGGACAATCTTGATCAGCTGTTTATCCTGCGCCCGCTGGATAATACTTTCATCAAAAGGTCCTTTAAACATCTCCGGAAAAAGAGTCAGGATATCGAATCTCATAAATCCAGCAGTCCGTCTAAAGGAGAAACTGTCATCACTTTTTTACAAAGATCAATATTTCTTACAACTTCTGATATTGCCGGAATCAGGTATTCTTTTTCTGCACCTTCCACCAGATAAACATCATTGGCTCCGGTTTCCATGATTTTGCTTAGCCGCCCCAGATGTTCACCATTATCAGTAACTACGCTAAGTCCGATAAGGTCTTGCCAGTAAAACTCATCATCAGGCAGATCAGGAAGCTGATCCTGCTCGATAATCAGCTCAGCTCCGGTAAGCTTCTCAGCATCATTGGCAGTATGCACATCAGCCAGAGACAACAGAATTTTAGCACCATGCCTGACCGCTTTGATCAGGCTTGAATGCTTGATTGTGCCATCTGGCAAAAACAGCCTTATATCCTTCATTGCCTGCAATGTTTCCAGGTTTCCGGAATAGGAATAAAAGCGTAGCTGACCTTTTATGCCATGTGCGCCACTTACCTTGCCAACTGCAATCGGTTGGGACATCTTGCCTGCCGCATTATTCAACGATCTTTAAAACCGCTTTCTTGTTATCCCGCGTTGCCACTGCATTTAACAGCGTCCGGATCGCTTTGGCAGTACGACCTTCCTTGCCAATGATTCTGCCCATATCTTCCTTGTCAACAGACAGTTTGATGATCAGGGTATCGTCTTCCATTTCTTCAGCAATGGACACCCTGGACGGGTTTTCAACAAGAGCCTGCGCGATGGTTTCCACAAGTGTTTTCATCCTTGCACTCCTTTGCGCGTTATTTAAGTAGCAAAAAGCGGATAAAGTTTATTTGTCCAGGCTCAGGCAGCCTGAGTTGAGCTGCCAATTACACCTTCACGCTTTAAAAGCTGGCGGACTGTATCAGTTGGCTGGGCACCTTTGGCAAGCCAGTCAGCAAGCTTTTCCTTGTTAAGCTTACAAACAGCAGGCTTTTTGGTGGGATCATAATAGCCTAGGTTTTCAATGAAACAGCCATCACGACGGCTACGCTCATCAGCAATAACCACCTGATAAAAAGGACGTTTTTTAGCACCGCCACGTTGTAATCTGATCTTTGTTGCCATTTTTGTTTCCTCCTGCCAGGCATCCTGTGCCTGCTAATCTCAATTATAATATGTTTACACTGCTATGAATCAACGCCCGAAAGGAAACTTACCGCCCAGCTTGCCACCCAAACCGGCAAGACCAGACAGACCGCCCATCCCTTTCATAAGCCCTTTTGAACCCATTTTCTGAAACTGTTTCATCATTTTTTGTGCCTCAGTAAAACGTTTTAGCAGCTGGTTTACCTCCTGCACACTGGTTCCGCTTCCCTTTGCAATCCTTAATCGTCTGCTGCCGTTAATCATGCCATGATTGGCACGTTCGGCAGGTGTCATGGAGCGGATAATCGCTTCAATTCTTTTGATTTCTTTTTCACTGGGCTGGGCACCTTTCATCTCTTTCATCATTTTACCCATACCCGGAATCATACCCATGATTGATTCCAGTGAACCCAGTTTTTTGATCTGCTGCATCTGCTCCAGAAAGTCTTCAAGATCAAACTGGTTTTTCTTGATTTTTTGCTGAAGCTTCTCAACCTGCGACTGATCAATGGCTGCCTGTGCCTTTTCAACAAGGGTAAGCACATCACCCATACCAAGAATACGTGAAACCAGCCTGTCAGGATGAAACTGCTCCAACGCATCCAGTTTTTCACCAATACCAACAAACTTGACAGGCGTACCGGTAACCGCCTTGATGGAAAGAGCTGCACCACCTTTTGCATCACCGTCCAACTTACTGAGAATAACACCGGTGAGTGTCAACCGTTCATGAAAACCGGATGCCACTGTAACCGCTTCCTGACCGGTCATGGCATCGGCAACAAAGAGAATTTCACGGGGGTTGGCAACAGCCTTGATCCGCTCCAGCTCTTCCATCAGAAAATCATCTATCTGATGCCGTCCGGCTGTATCCAGCAATACTGTATCAAAGCCGTTAAGCTCTGCGAATTTAAGTGCAGAACTTGCAATATCCACCGGGTCTTGACCTGGTGCCGAATCAAACACTTCTATATTAAGCTGGCGACCAACTGTTTTCAGCTGATCAATGGCTGCCGGACGGTACACATCGGCAGGCACCAGCAAAGGACGACGCTTTTGCTGCTTGCGCAGCCAGTTGGCCAGCTTGCCGCAGGTTGTGGTTTTGCCGGCACCTTGCAACCCCACCAGCATTAACGAAACAGGAGGTCTGGCAGCAAGATCAAGATCATTGCTTCCTGCACCGCCCATCAGGGCAACAAGCTCTTCATGAACAATCCGGATTACCTGCTGTCCTGGCAAAAGGCTTTGCAGCACCTCCACACCCACAGCCTTAACCCGTACCTTTTCAGTAAAATCCTTGACCACCTTGAAGTTTACATCTGCTTCAAGCAGGGCAAGACGCACCTCTCGCAAGGCGTCTTTAATGTTATCCTCAGTCATTACCCCCTGTCCACGGAGTTTTTTAAAGACTGATTCAAGTTTATCTGAAAGGGTATCGAACATTTAGTATGTTTATCCTAAAAGGGTTAAATAGTAAAGTTAGTTATAAGGCTTGTCAAGGAATTAACAACTGTTTCCAAATCTATATTTTGATTACCGAATCAGCATCAAGCAGCAGTTCAGCGGTGGTGTACATGTTTGTTACCACACCAACGGCAAGCTGCTCTTTTTTATTGTAAAAATCAAGGCAAAGCCCGCAGGACATAACCTCAACGCCAAGGTTGACCAGTTTTTGCAACGCCTCCACAGTTTCGGCACCCTCCACTGCGAGCAGTACACCCGCATTCAGGAAAACAATTTTATCCGGTCTGGTTCCGGTTTCCAGCAGGGTATGGATGAAATTACGCATCAACAGGCAGCCCAGCTCTTCAGAACCGCTGCCAAGCTGATTTGAGGTAACCAGCAGCACCCGTACTCCGTAAGTAGCTGGTTGGTGTGCAGCCCGGGCAGCTGGCTTGTCAGTGCCTGAAGAGATTTGCAGAATAAAGTGGTCACCTGCATTGGTTTCAGTAATGGTGTAGTTGCGGCTTCCGGCAAAACGGCTGACATTTTCCCTTGGCGCACCATCGTCAAGCAAAACAGAAACACCTTCCGGATGCTGCTCCAAAGCTTTTTTAGTGCGGATAACCGGTTCAGGGCAAACAAGCCCACGGCAATCAATGGTTTTCATTGTTGTAACCCCTCAATATGCTGGTAAACGCCTTTTATAAACTGGCTGACAAAGGCAGGTGCCAGCCCGTTGTCTTTCAGCAGGTTCATCACCTTGCTTTTGATGTTTTCATCAAAACGGATAGCCAGCCCGCACTCGGTTTGTAAAGCACGGGGAGCTGGTATTAAAAGTATGTCAAACTTGTGTGATTTAAGCAGTTTTTCAGCTTTCATTACTCGATGTGTTGAGTTGAAAACCGCCAGATACTGACCTTCTTTTACCATTACACGTTCCATTTACCTTACCACTTCTGCAACCATAACAGGGCTTTGTTGACAATAAACAGTGAACTGCATACTATGCCGAAAAAGGACACCCCATGCAAGATGCATTTTCATTTATCATCCTGATACTGCTTGCTTTTATAGCAAGCATACCTTGCGGTTACATACGGGAATATTTCAGGAAGTTTTCAATACCCTGGCTGCTGATGGCACACATGTCCATTCCATTGATTTATCATATGCGTAATATCTCCGGATTTGGCTGGAAGGTAATTCCATTTACCCTTGCCAGTGCAATTTTAGGGCAGATTATTGGCGGCAAGATCAAGCGGAGGATTAAAAGTGTCCCAAAAACATCGCAAAGGCTCGATTGAGCGTGTCAGCCAGCTGCTGACAGGTGAATTTGGCGGCTCTGTTTTTGGAAACCGCCTTAAAGAGCTGGTAATCTGGCAGCAATGGAGCAAGGCGGTTGGGGCAAGCATTGCAGCACACACCAGACCATTACGGATATATGGTGGACAGTTGACAGTGCTGGTTTCCAGCGCGACCTGGATGCAGCAGTTGAATTTTATGAAGGAAGAACTGCGCAATAAACTGAACCACACCCTTGGGGATGAGCAGGTTAAAAGCATCAGCTTTAAAACTGGCAAACTGCACGAACCGGAAGCAAATCAGCATCAGACACCAATAAAGCTTTACCCGCTTACAGCAAAACGCAGGCAACAGATAGAACAGCAGACCAGGGAGCTGGCAGATGGTGAACTGGCTGCACTGATAAAGGAACTGATGGTGACACACTATCAGAGGTATCCGGACAGCGGTCTATAATAAGCCCTGCTCTGCAATCTCAACAGCTCGCCTTACTGCCATCGCTTTATTTACTGTTTCCTGCCATTCTGATGCCGGATCCGAATCAGCTACTATACCGGCTCCTGCCTGTAGATGCACCTTGCCATCTTTAATAACCAAAGTGCGGATAGCTATTGCCAGATCCATATTGCCGTCAAAAGAAACGTATCCCACCGCTCCACCATAAATCCCCCGCTTTACAGGTTCCAGCTCATCAATAATCTGCATAGCCCTTACTTTTGGTGCTCCTGATAAAGTGCCGGCAGGAAAAGTTGCCCGCACCAGATCAAAGGCATCAAGCCCTTTTTGCAGCTGCCCACGCACATTGGAAACTATATGCATTACATGGGAATAACGCTCAATCACCATCAGCTCACTTACTTCCACACTGCCGCTGGTGCATACACGTCCCAGGTCATTTCTACCCAGATCCACCAGCATTACATGTTCGGCGCACTCTTTGGGATCAGCCAAAAGTCCCTGTGCCAGTTCTGCATCTTCTGCTGCGGTTTTTCCCCGCGGTCTGGTGCCGGCAATGGGGCGCAGCTCAACAGAGTTGCCTTCTTTGCGCACCATTACCTCTGGGGAGGCACCGGTAACAACCGTGTCATCCATACGCAGAAAAAACAGGTATGGAGAAGGGTTAAGTGTACGTAAAACACGGTAAATATCAAAAGGCGCAACAGTCAGGTCTCCGGAAAAACGTTGTGAAAGCACTATCTGGATGATATCTCCGTTACGGACATATTCCTTTGATTTTTCCACTGCTTTTTCAAACTGCTGGCGGCTCATGTTGGAGATGAAATTTACCGCTTTGCCCGATGGCGCAATTTTAGCCGGATATGGCAGCGGTGTGTGCAACTTGTCCACCAGGGTATCAATCCGCTGCAAGGCTTGTGCATATGCTTTTTCAAGTGAGGTGGAAGTATCAAGGTAGGCATTGGCAACCACCTGGATTTTCTGCTTTATGCTATCGAAAATTAAAAGGGAATCCGTAAACATAAACCATGAATCCCAGGCATTTATGCTGTCCGTATTGTCAGTGGGCAGATGCTCGAAATAACGCACCATATCGTAACCAAAATAACCCACTGCACCACCGTAAAAACGAGGCAGACCACCTGTTGCCACCGGTTTGTAGCGGTCGATGATTTTACGCAGTTCATCTGCCGGATCTGTGCTGGTGTAGCTGGTCAGTTGCCCGTTTTCAATAATTTCAACCTGATTTGCTTTGGAGCGGAAAATCATTGACGGGCTGGAACCTAAAAATGAATAACGCCCCCACTTTTCGCCACCTTCAATACTTTCAAATAAAAATGCGTGTTTACCATCATCAATCTTGCAAAAAGCGGTTACCGGTGTATCCATATCAGCCATAATCTCGCGGTAAACAGGCACCAGATTACCCTGCTCTGCAAGGCGGCAAAATTCGGTAAAATCAGGAAATACCATGGTTTCTCCAGTAGTTGTAAATTTGGCGGCACGCTAACACGCCAAAGAATAGCTGTCAACGATGCAGCAATAAACTTTGCATTACAGGAAGTTGTGCTATACTTCCGCAAAAATTTTGCTCAAGGAACCTGACCATGACACAAGCCAACATTCGACAAACCAATATCCTGCTGGAAAGTGATACCAATGAGCTGGAGATAGTTGAATTTAGAGTAGATGAACTTAACGCTAAAGGTGAGATTGTACCGTGCCATTATGGCGTAAACGTTGCCAAAGTGCGCGAGATTATCCGCCTGCCCCAGTTGACAAAAACCCTGAACACCCCACCAGAAGTTGAAGGGATGATTAAACTGCGTGAAAAAGTAATACCGGTTTTAAACCTTGCCCGTATCCTTAATAAAGATACAGGTGATATGCTTTCAGACAGGGTAATTGTGCTGGAGTTTAATAACCTGATGGTGGGCGTACTGGTGCATTCTGTCTCCCGCATCTACCGCATATCCTGGACCCATGTGGAAGCTCCTTCGGCATCACTTTACTCTGATCAGATTACCGGACTGGTAAAAATGGAGGATCGCATCATACTGGTGCTGGATTTTGAAAAAATAGTTGCCGAGTTTTGTTCATCAAGTGCATTAAGGCCGCTGGAAGCAGAGCAGCTTCTGGAAAGCAACGGCATTGATCGCAGCAGCAAAACGATTTTGGTAGCTGATGACTCACCTTTTATCCGTTCTACAATGTGTTCTGCCCTGCGCGGTGCCGGCTACAATGTTATTGAAGCTGTAAACGGTGCTGAGGCCTGGGAAAAAATACAAACCTTTATGCAGCAGGCAAGTGAAAATGGCACAACATTACGTGACAAAATCCAGCTTTTAATCACTGATGTTGAGATGCCGCAGATGGACGGTCTGCACCTCACCTCCACAATACGCAAGGAAAAAACTCCGGCAGAACTGCCGATTATTATCTTCTCCTCCCTGGCTTCAGAAGACAACATCCGTAAATGGCATGATCTTGGGGCGCAAAAAATACTTACCAAACCGGACCTGCCCAACCTGGTCAAATTTGCCGATGAATACACTGTTACATAGTTACATAGCAGCAAAACAGATTGAGCCGCCTTTAAAGGCGGCTCAATCTGTTTTAAACCTGTTAGGTTAATACGAGTTCAATCCTCCTTAAATGATTTGATAACTGCTGTAATCACTTTAAACGCTTTTTTGCGTACATCCCGATCAAGTTCACCAAGCATCTGCTCAATACTTCCAACCTGCTCAAACTCATCTGCAAGGTGCATAAATTCAAAAAGACCAGGCAACGGCACTTTCAAGGTCTCGGCAATTCGTATCAGCCGATCAAGAGATGGATAGCTTTTGCCATGCTCCATCAAGCTTACATGTTTTTGCTCAATACCCAGCACATCTGCCAGTTGCTCCTGTGTTAATCCACTCCTTTTTCTAAGTTCCCGTAATCTTGCCCCAAACAGCTCCGTGGCGTTTTTCATCCTTTTTCCCTCCAGCTCTTTATTGTTTCTGAAACTGGTGAAAAATGAATGTGGCATACGGCATATTACTATTGACAATACCCTTGCAACTGGATAATTTCACCCTTCAACAAGGGTATAAACACTTCAAATATCCATTAAAGGGTGTCTGCATGAAAATCAAAACAAAGCTGACAGTAATGAAGGTCAGCTGTTATGCGGCAACCTGGGCAGTTTCAGGGCAATAGACCCAACACATGATCGTATTCATAGCCTTGCCATAGAAGCTGTTACTGCCAGCAATAGTGGTGACAAAGGACAAGCCAATCAACTGCTTGATGAGATTGAAAATCTGTCAAACGAGATGATAGTTTACCTTGACACCATCAGACAGGAATATGATGCCGCAATCACCGCATAATTATATTTATACCTTGTAGAGAATGTACCCGCCGGCAATACGGCAGTTTGCTACAGCTTGCTATCATCGCATCCGCCACATCCTTCACTGCCGCAGCAGCCTTTCTTTTTCCACAGTGAGTGGTAGAGGAGCCAGATGGCTCCTCCTGCAATGGCAATCATCAGTAAAACATCAAGAAATCCCATCAATCAACCTCCAAACCCCAGCAAAGTGCCTCCCTGGTAGATAATCAGTGACACTACCCAGGCAAGTACTGTTGAGTAGACAAAAGCCACTCCTGCCCATTTCCAGGTACCAAACTCCATCCGCATGGCTGCCCCCACCACCACACAGGGCATGTAAAGCAGCACAAACGCCATAAAACTAAGGGAACTAAGCGGTGTAAAATGGCTTTGCAATGCGGTTTTAAGTGCTGACAACTCTTCTTCAGGCTCTTCCTCCTGTGGCAGGTACAAAAGGGTGCTGACCGCTTTTTTCACTGCACCGCCAAAGGAAACTACAATTTCCTGCAAATCCTCCCCAAATGTCGGTGGCTCTTCTACTTCTTCAGCTTCAGGAGCGTAGATTTCGCCCATGGTGCCAACCACTATCTCTTTAGCAATAATGCCGGTGATTAAAGAAGATGATGCTTCCCAGGTGCCAAATCCCAGTGGCTGGAATATGGGAGCAATGGCAGTGCCTGCTTTGCCCAGATAGGATTCATGCTTGCTTTCAACTCCCCAGGGCAGGTTCAGCAAAAACCAGACCAGTACTGATACAGCAAATATGTAGGTACCTGCCTTGATCAGGAAGTGCTTGCCTTTTTCCCAGGTATGCAGCATCAGGCTGGTAAAGGTGGGCATACGATATGGCGGAAGCTCCATGATAAACATGGGTGCATCCCCCTTAAACAGGGTTTTTTTGAAGATAAAGCCCATAACCACCGCCAAAAGCATCCCCAGAACATAAAGCATCCAGATTACAGTACCGGAATTGTTGGGGAAAAACAGACCTGCAAACAGCACGTATACCGGCAGACGCGCACCGCAAGACATAAGCGGAATCAAAAGTGCAGTAAGGATTTTGTCCTTCCGGTTTTCAAGGGTGCGAGTGGCATAAATACCAGGCACGTTGCAACCAAAACCAAGCAGCATCGGGATGAATGATTTGCCGTGCAGACCGATGACATGCATGGCGCGATCCATAACAAAGGCTGCCCGTGCCATGTAGCCACTGCCTTCCAGAAAGGTGATGAAGAACATCATGGCAAAAATCACCGGCACAAAAACCAGTACTGAGCCAACGCCGGCAAGTACTCCGTCATTGATCAGCGAGATGGTCCAGTCCGGTGCGCTGATGCTACCCAACACAGCAGCAACCCAACGCTTTAACGGACCATTGATTACTTCGTCAATCCATTCATCAAAGGGAGATGAAAGGTCAAAAGTCAGTTTAAAAAGTAACCACATGGCAGCCGCAAAAATCGGTATGCCCAGAAAGCGGTTAAGCACAATGCGGTCAATTTTTTCTGTCAATTCAATGTTACGTTTTTCAGGTTTTGTTAATACTTCGCGGCACAAACCAGCTGAAAGCGCGTAACGGGTATCTGCCAAAAGCCCTTCAATATCATCTCCATGCGCACGCAACAGGTGCTCAAACAGTTGCGCAGGCAATGAATCAGCCTTGATTTTGGCTGTTTTTAATACCAGTTCATCCCCTTCCAGCAGCTTTAAAAGCAACCAACGCTGCGGATAACGCTCCAGAAGATCAGCATGACCATGCTGAATATGATCATGCAAACCGCTTAATGCGGTTTCTATATCTTCACCGTAATTCAGGTTTCTGGGCACAGCAAGCGGAGCAACCACTGCTTTAAGCAGATTATCAAGACCGGTTTTTTTTACAGCAGAGGTGGGAATAACCTTTATGCCCAGGGTTTCCTCAATCAAAGCAGTATTGATATTATAACCCTTGGCCTCAGCTTCATCGTAGATGTTGAGAGCCATTATCATTGGCATGCCAAGCTCAAGCAGCTGCGTGGTCAGATACAGGTTACGCTCAAGGTTAGTGGCATCCACCA
>JAVERM010000176.1:0-3340 GCA_034007105.1 Trichlorobacter sp. | reverse complement strand
TGGGACATGCCGGGGCGATTATCACCGGTGGTAAGGGAAAAGCAGAAGATAAAATCAGGACATTGCAGGAATGCGGTGTTATTGTGGCATCATCACCAACAAAAATGGGTGAAGCCATGGTTGAGGCATTGAAAATAAAAAAGTAGCTTTGCAGATATAAAAGGGCGGAAATTCCGCCCTTTTTGTTATGTTAAACAGCAAACAACAAGATGCCGATAACAACAGCAACCATTGCCAGAATAAGAACTGCGGCAGCGGCAGTATCCTTGGCTGCTTTTGCCAAAGGATGGTATTCAGGAGACACCAGGTCAACTACAGTTTCTATGGCAGTGTTCAAAAATTCAGCTGCAACAATTGCTCCGATTAAACATATCAAAACAGCCCACTCGGTTTTATCAAGTCCTTTAATATAGCCAGCAGTTATTGCAATTAGCCCAGCAAACAGATGAAAACGGATATGTCGCTGGGTTTTAAACCCATAGGCTATCCCAGCCATTGCAAACTTTAAGGACTTCAAAAAGCGTGACATTTATCTGGCTTCTTTCAATAGCTGTAAACCAGGTTAATGGTGGCAGCATCTGTTGAAACTGCCGGCATGATTGCCCACCGCCTCTCTTTATCTGCATGATAAGTTGTTACAACTCTGCCAGCCAGCTCACCAATTGCTGCACCAAGCAAGACATCAGATGCCCAGTGTTTATTTTTGTTAACTCGGGAGAATCCCACAAAAGTGGCCGCAGTATAGGACAAAAGCGGTACAGTTAGCCCTTCATAGCTGCGAGAAAGCACAGAAGCCATGGCAAAAGAACTGGCTGTGTGCATGGATGGCAATGAATCGTAATCTTTTTTAAACTGAAATGGCTTGTAATCACCTTTGCTGGCAGTAACCGATGGTCTGCCTCTACCAATACCCTGTTTAAAAATCAAAGTTGCAGCATCCGCAAGAAATAGTGCTTCCAGCAACATCTCACCAGTTTCTTTGGTTTTATCCGAGCCAGTCAGAATCCCGCCACCATAAAGCAAGGCTGCACTGCCTATATGCAAATAAGGGCTGCCTGCAATATCTGCAATATTACTGGCTTTGTTCAGCCCATTGCTACGGTTAGCTTGTACTTTATCTTTTATATGACCATCAAAACCATAGGTTAACCCCACTACACCGGCTATTGCCAAGGTCCAGAAAATATTGTTGTTTTGCACTGCAAATGGGGTGGTGACAAAGTCTTTTCCTTCATCAAGCAGATGTTGCCCAAACTTTTGCAGCTCACCTGATGTGGTTATTGTTTCTGCAAATAATTTGCTTGGTAATGTTGCACCAATTGAAAATAACAGTAGCAGCGAGATTGTTTGTACAAAAATACAGTTTCTGGTTAAAAGAGATAGCTTTGGAAAAGGCATGATTTTCATTTGTTTTGTGTCCGGTGAAAAAAAAGTGAGGAGTGAAAGATGCAGGTTTAATCCTGTTCGCAGCAACAGATTTTTTTATCCAGGTTGTTATCTGGTGATGTTATCTGTCTATAGAGAAATATAACACTGACAGCAATTATAATTCCTACAGTGTCAGCCAAAAGATCTGCCCACTCTGCACTGCGGGATTTTGTTAAAAAAGCTTGCAGTAGCTCAATTAAAAACCCAAGGAAAAAAGCATAAACAGCAGCTTTTGCGATTTCCAGTTTTGCTGGGCGAGCGGTCAGCCAGGTGACCATAGTAACAGCAAACATGGCTACAGCATGATTGGCTTTATCCCATCCCAAACCACTACCACCAACAGGCGTACTGGCAAGTGACAGGTAAAGTAAAGTAATGGTCAGAATAATCAGCAATAAAAACCAGAATATGCGCACAGGCTGTAACATTACAGGTTTAGCCCTTTTTTATAAAAGGCAGCCATCTGATAAAAGGATAGACAGAATCTATGAAAGACTCCTTGATTTCAATAAAGGCAGCTGCGTCTTCTTGCGGCATTTTGGCAAAAAAATCAGAGACAAACGCCCAGAATATTGCCATCATAAACCCTAGCATGGTTATTACAATGCAGATTAAAGAACGTCTGGGCTTGCTTTTTTGTGTTGGAACGGTTGCTTCGTCCAAAACCTGTAGCGCAGATGAATCTCGTGCTTCATTTAGTTTTGCCAGTTCATATTGCTTGCTTAACTGCTCAAACAGAGCTTCCTGCAATTTAAATTCCCGTAGTTTCCGGACATATTCAACCCCAATACCAGGGGCACTACCCACATTGGGAATAACCTCACTATCACCACCAAAACTGCCACCGCTCATGGAGTTAATCTGGCTGCGTAAACGTGAGATTGTAACCATTTGCGTCTTAACTTCAGGAGCTTCATCGGTCATGGAGTGACGCAATGCAGCCAGTTTTACTTCCTGCGAAACCAGTTCGGCTTTAAGGCGTGCTATCCCTTCAATGGATGCTTCTGCCTGGGTATCTGCCTTGATTGTCTTATATTTCTCCTGAAAGGTCTTCAAATCATCTTCAGCAGCTTTCAAGTCCTGCCGTATCACCTGTAAGCGTTTGTCCAGAAAGTTACGTTCAGTACCAGCTTTGCTAAGGTTCAGTTCAGTGCTTTTTCTTTGCAACTCAGTGACAAAGGTGTTTACGAGTAGGGCTGCCTTTTCCGGTTCTTTATTATCAGCAGAAATCGTAATTATGCCATCGGATTTACCTGAGCTTACCTGAAGCATATCTTGTACTTTGCTACGCAGGATATCAGGGTTGTCCTCTTCCAGTTCGACAGCAAGACCAAGTTTTTCAATAACAGCATCAGTAACAGAACGGCTTTTTAAAATCGCGATATAAAGATCACCAGAACCGCCACCAAGTCCGCCAGCCATACCAGCTAGCCCACCCAATTGCCCTAAAAGGGCAGCTGCACCACCGCCAGAATCTTTTTGCGGAGGCAGCAGCCTGCTGGTGGCTGTGTATATATTTGTTTGCAGTAATGCGTAAACAACAGAAAAAACTGCGGCAACAAGTGTAACCTTGATAATCATGCCACTACGTTTTAACAACACTTGTAACAATTCCAGCAAATTTATTTCATCATCATACTGTTGCTGCTGACCATGATATTCCGTTGACCTTTTATCAGCCTGAGGCATGGGATACTCCGAAATTTTATCTTTATGGTATAAAAAAAGGGTTAGATTGGCTAACTAACCCATTAAAGCTCCATATGCTGGAGCGGGAAACGGGACTCGAACCCGCGACCTTCAGCTTGGGAAGCTGACACTCTACCACTGAGTTATTCCCGCATTTGAACTTGAAATTTATAGCAAATGATGTTGCAATCGTCAACATAACTGTGTGGCAAGTTATGTATTA
>JAVERM010000175.1:0-3345 GCA_034007105.1 Trichlorobacter sp. | reverse complement strand
TGAATGAAGCATCAATAACAGCCAAGGTTGGTAAAGGATCAAGCTGCTCTGCCTGCAAGTGGCGGATATTGGTTTTTTCCAGCACCACAACCCGAGGGTCTTCACGCAATTTCCAGGCAAGTTGACCGTAACCAACATCAACAGCGTAAACACGCTCTGCGCCACGTTGCAAAAGACAATCAGTAAAGCCGCCTGTGGATGCCCCCACATCAATAGCTGTCTGACTTGCAGGTGAAATATCAAAATAATCCAGCCCTTTTTCCAGCTTTAGCCCTCCCCTGCTGACATAACGGGGTTGCTCACCTTTGATACGCAGCTGCACATCTGCCTGCACCTGATGACCAGCCTTTAGGATTGCATGTTCTCCCACCACCACCTGACCAGCCATAATTAAGGCCTGAGCCTTCTCTCGGGAAGGGACCAGGCCTCGTTCAACCATCAGTTTATCAAGACGTTGTTTTGGCATAATTCAGACGGCTGTAGCCACATAGTGAACATTCGTCTGCATGATAGAAAACTCCTTTCTTATCATACCCGTACAACCTGTAGCCCTGCCCGCTGTGCTGCCAGGCACTGCCGAGCATCGGCGGAGACGAAAACATCTGCCTTGAGCACCAACGCGCTGCCAACATGGATGGCATCCATACCACGCAAGACATTATTCTCCAAGGCAATGACCGTACCACGTATAACTTCTGGGGTCAGATCGCAAATTGCCGCATCAATGATGTCGGTCATAAGCATGGTTTTGAGTTGGCAGTACTGGAGCTGGGTAATCAGGTTTTCCCGTTGCAGGCGACAGAAAGCGGAGATAATTTCTGGAAGAGCAATGCCAGAAAGGCAAAGTTCTGTAGCCTGGTCGCACCACGAAAGGACAAGTTCGGAACCATCCTCACAGAGATAACGTTTGGCAAAGGCAGATGAGTCAAAAAAGACCCGCATCAGAGTACCGTATCCCGTTCTTCAATAATTATCTTGCTTACCGATACCCCGTTGACGAGCAACGGTTGGGCAGCCCTGCGCTTCCAGGATGGCAGGTCCTGCGGAATCGGCACAATATCGGCAATCGGCTTGCCATTGCGTACAATCCGTACCGCTTCGCCTGCTTCTACGATGTCGAAATACTGCTTGGCATGGTTACGTAATTCGGAAAACGTTGCCTGTTGCATAAAAGCACCCCTTTGTACATGATGATGTAAGGCACAATGTACATCAAGAACAAACGGACTGTCCATAAGCTCTTTCCTGATGTTTTACCAGGGTCAGGGTTGGCCAATACAGAAAGCGGTCTATCCGCTAACCAGTTGGCTTTTCGTGAAGATTGTTCGCAGCCAGTAGCCTTCCGCCTCGATGTTCTCACGACCACCTTCTTCCCTGTCCACCAGCGCGACAATGCCCAGAACATCAAGCCCTTCTTCCTTGGCGCGGTTAACTGCCTTCATGGAAGATCCACCGGTAGTAACCACATCCTCCACAATAATCACCTTGGTGCCAGGGGGCAGGTTTTTACGCCCTTCCAGCCATTGACCGGTACCGTGTCCTTTTGGTTCTTTGCGGATAATAAAAGCGTGCATCGGATTACCATCCAGATAGGCTGCAATGGAGGTGGCAGTGGCAATGGGGTCTGCCCCCAGGGTAATGCCACCCACAGCCTGCACTCCGCTAACATCCTTTATTGCTTCATAAAAAAGTTTGCCCACCAGCAATCCACCCTCTGAATGCAGGGTGGTCTGTTTACCATCAAAGTAAAAGTCGCTCTGGCGACCTGATGCCAAAGTTACCAGCCGTTTTTCATAGGACAGTTCAAGGATGATTTTTTTAAGTTTTTCGCGGTCAGTCATTGTTCTTCATACTCCTCTTCTTCTGTAAATAACCCTATCTGGGGTTTTTGTCTGGGCATTGGAAAATCAATCGGATATTTGCCGGTAAAACAGGCTGTACAAAAGGTGTTGTTTGCAGAAAGTGCTGTAGCCTGCAACAGCCCTGCTTCCGAGAGATAGCCCAGGGAATCGGCAGTTATATAACGCTTTATTTCGTCAATAGTATGTGATGAAGAGATAAGTTCTTTGCGGTTGGGAGTATCAATGCCATAGAAGCAGGGATAGCTGGTGGGAGGCGAAGATACCCGCATATGCACCTCTTTGGCACCGGCATTACGAACCATTTTGATAATTTTGCGTGAAGTTGTGCCACGCACAATGGAATCATCAATAACTATAACCCGCTTACCATCTAATATCTCACGTATTGGATTAAGTTTTATCTTGACCCCGAAGTGGCGTATTGATTGTGCAGGCTCAATAAAAGTACGCCCGATGTAATGGTTCCGGATTAGCCCCATTTCAAAGGGAATACCAGCCTCTTCTGCATAGCCCATTGCTGCCGGCAAACCAGAATCAGGCACTGCAATCACCAGGTCAGCATCTACAGGATATTCTCTGGCCAGTTGTCTGCCCAGTTCTTTGCGCACCTGATAGACGTTTTTGCCAAAAATATTTGAATCAGGACGGGCAAAATAAACATATTCAAAGACACATGGTGTGGGAGTTACTTTTTTAAACGGAAAAAGTGATTGCATCTGACCATCTTTAGTGAAAACCAGCATTTCGCCAGGCTCAACTTCGCGGATAAATTTGGCTTCAATCAGGTCAAGTGCGCAGCTTTCTGATGCCACAACCCAGGCATCACCAAGTTTGCCCAGGCATAAAGGTCGAAACCCGTATGGGTCTCTCATGGCAATCATACGGGTTTCGGTAATAAAGAGCAGGCTGTAGGCTCCTTTTATCCGGTTGGCAGCAGCAATAATCCGCTCCACCAAAGAGAGAGTGTGGGATACTGCCAGCAGATGGATAATGATTTCTGTATCCATGCTGGTCTGAAAGATGGAGCCGTAGGCTTCCAGCTCTGAGCGTAGCAAACTGGCATTTACCAGGTTACCGTTATGGGCAACTGCAATGGAACCACGGGAATAATCAACCATAATTGGCTGTACATTTTTCTCGGCAGTGGCACCGGTGGTGGCATAGCGCACATGACCTATGGCTGCATTACCAGGCAGTTTATCGAATAATTTGGGATTGGCAAACACATCAGCCACCAGCCCCATCCGTCGGTGGGCGTGCAGCCCGTTACCATCCGACGAGACGATACCGCAGCTTTCCTGACCACGGTGTTGCAGAGCATAAAGCCCCAGATAGGTGAGGTTTGCAGCCTCAGGATGTCCATAAATACCAAAAATGCCACATTCTTCTTCCGGGCGGTACAGTTTCATATCAGGTTTTTCCTCACAAATTCGGCTGCGTTTTTATATAGAATCAGTCCGTCTCCGTTTTCTGGCAGTTTTTC
>JAVERM010000025.1:0-22488 GCA_034007105.1 Trichlorobacter sp. | reverse complement strand
GTGCCTACCGAGTACATGGCATTTCAGAAGAGATGCTATCTGGACAGCCAGAGCCTGCCGAAGTCTGGCCCCAGTTTTGGGAGTTTGTCGGCAATGCGCACTTGGTGGCTCACAATGCACCGTTTGACAGTGCCTTTGTCCGGCATGAGTGCGGTCGTGCTGGAATGAATTTGATCAACCCCTGGCACTGCACCGTGCGTCTGGCTCGTAAGAAACTGCCCCATCTGCCTAATCATAAGCTGGATACGGTCTATTGCCACCTGTTCGGTTCGATTCCACACGGGACAGCACGCCATCGTGCCCTGGATGATGCTCAGTTGACGGCAAAGATTTGGAGTCGATTGAGTCTATAAAAATCAAACAATCTGAGGTTCCCATGATCCCTGAACTTCCCCCGCTTAAACCGATCCCGATTAAAGACCGCATTTCGGTGGTCTACGTGGAGCGAGGCAATCTTGATGTTATTGATGGATCGTTTGTCGTGGTGGATACAACCGGTGTTCGCACCCACATACCTATTGGTACGGTGGCCTGTCTGATGCTGGAACCTGGTGCGCGGGTTTCCCATGCGGCGGTCGTGCTGGCTGCAAGGGTTGGTTGCCTACTGGTCTGGATAGGTGAAGCCGGTGTTCGTTTGTATGCAGCCGGCCAACCGGGAGGAGCTCGGTCGGATCGTCTGTTGTATCAGGCTAAGCTGGCACTGGATGATTCTGCGCGGCTCAAAGTAGTCCGCAAGATGTACGCCTTGCGCTTTAAGGAAGAACCGCCAGAACGACGCAGCGTGGAGCAATTACGAGGCATTGAGGGGGTACGAGTACGCAAGATGTATGAACTGCTGGCCAAGCAATATGGAGTGGAATGGAAACGCCGTAACTACGACCATACTGCATGGGGAAGTGGCGATCTGCCCAATCGGTGTCTGTCATCGGCTACTGCATGTATTTATGGTGTCTGTGAGGCAGCCATCCTGGCAGCAGGGTATGCACCAGCTGTAGGCTTTATCCATACCGGCAAACCGCAGTCTTTTGTCTATGATATCGCTGATATATTTAAGTTTGAGACGGTAGTGCCAATAGCTTTCCGTATCGCCGCAAAGAAGCCCCGTAATCCGGAGCGGGAGGTTCGCTTGGCCTGCCGGGATGCCTTTAGGCAAACAAAGTTGCTACGTAAGATTATTCCTACCATTGAAGAAGTATTGGCAGCAGGCGAAGTGGAATACCCCAAAACGCATGAAGAAGCGGTAGAAATAGCCATACCCAACAAGGAGGGACTTGGGGATGCTGGTCATCGTAACTGAAAATATACCACCTCGCTTACGTGGCAGACTGGGATTATGGCTGATTGAAGTGCGTGCAGGTGTTTATGTGGGTGATGTATCACGCAGAGTCAGAGAAATGATCTGGGATAATCTTGAGAAAGGAATTGAAGATGGTAATGTAGTGATGGCATGGACTACCAGCAATGAATCGGGGTTTGATTTTATGACTTTAGGGCAAAATCGTAGGATACCGATTGAGATGGATGGTATTAAATTGGTTTCTTTTTTACCAGAAGAGGTTAAGGCAGCTTGATTATCATGAATTTTAACGCTCAAAAGTTGGTAGCATTTTGTAATGTGGAAATTGCTTGTTATTTCAAATAACTACAAGAAGTATGTTCCCCGCACACGCGGGGATGAACCGCCGATGCTGATATGACGGCAGTCGTGCAAAAGATGTTCCCCGCACACGCGGGGATGAACCGTGATTAGGAGCAGGGGGCCATTTTTCAGGCCCATGTTCCCCGCACACGCGGGGATGAACCGGCCGATCTGAAGCGGTTGCAAAAAGCCAACCGATGTTCCCCGCACACGCGGGGATGAACCGGTGGTGGCGGCCGACACTGATGCGGTATCGGGATGTTCCCCGCACACGCGGGGATGAACCGGTTCTTTGTTCTTAATTTTGGTTTCTCATCACATGTTCCCCGCACACGCGGGGATGAACCGGAGGTTGGCAATCTCCAGGCCCAAACAGACATATGTTCCCCGCACACGCGGGGATGAACCGCAACAGAAACCATGTCTGTTGCAGCATGGCTAATGTTCCCCGCACACGCGGGGATGAACCGGGGCATGGGATGGGTTTGATATCGGTAATGGCATGTTCCCCGCACACGCGGGGATGAACCGTCATCTGCTGTAACAGTTAAAACAGTGGGAACATGTTCCCCGCACACGCGGGGATGAACCGGCAGTGTAATGTATTCTTGACCGCTGTCTAGGATGTTCCCCGCACACGCGGGGATGAACCGGTTGATATCAAACTCCCCCACACCTATACAGAATGTTCCCCGCACACGCGGGGATGAACCGCTGTATTTAAACCCTGAAAACTTTTACATAACATGTTCCC
The DNA here is from genome assembly GCA_034007105.1 of Trichlorobacter sp. Taxonomy (GTDB): domain Bacteria; phylum Desulfobacterota; class Desulfuromonadia; order Geobacterales; family Pseudopelobacteraceae; genus Trichlorobacter. The sequence goes on along the minus strand of JAVERM010000025.1, from coordinate 20,095 downwards.
CGCACACGCGGGGATGAACCGATGATGGTTGCCTGCTGATTTCCGTCCTGTAGATGTTCCCCGCACACGCGGGGATGAACCGGTAGCGCTACCAGGTAAAAAAGAACAGCAACGATGTTCCCCGCACACGCGGGGATGAACCGGGTTGTAGCCCTGAATTTTCTGCATCCTGATAATGTTCCCCGCACACGCGGGGATGAACCGAAATCTGCCGGTGGTTCGGGATTGACCCATCAATGTTCCCCGCACACGCGGGGATGAACCGGTAGCGCTACCAGGTAAAAAAGAACAGCAACGATGTTCCCCGCACACGCGGGGATGAACCGCACCTGAATGTTGAGATCGGGTTAAACCTACGATGTTCCCCGCACACGCGGGGATGAACCGTAATGGCAGGTGCATCCATCATGGTGCATAACATGTTCCCCGCACACGCGGGGATGAACCGCAGAGCATGTACAGCGTCTGGCTGCTATGGCCATGTTCCCCGCACACGCGGGGATGAACCGTAATGTAGTTGTCAGGTCTGCCACCTATACGCATGTTCCCCGCACACGCGGGGATGAACCAACAGACAAACAGGCATACCAGTGGTTGCCATCATGTTCCCCGCACACGCGGGGATGAACCGTTCACCACAGCAGGGCAGTTCACCCGACAGAAATGTTCCCCGCACACGCGGGGATGAACCGCGCCTGCACTGACTTGATCTCTTTGAGAACTGATGTTCCCCGCACACGCGGGGATGAACCGGCCCTATCTATACTGTCAGCGGTGAAATTACCATGTTCCCCGCACACGCGGGGATGAACCGGCACAAAAGTTCTAGCTATAGCAGAGCAGGCAATGTTCCCCGCACACGCGGGGATGAACCGACCGTAGAAAACCCCAGCTTGCCGGATGATGCATGTTCCCCGCACACGCGGGGATGAACCGATGTAAAATAAATGTTGACAAATGTTTTTAGAATGTTCCCCGCACACGCGGGGATGAACCGATTCAAGCCGATGGCGTAACAGAGGAATTTTAATGTTCCCCGCACACGCGGGGATGAACCGGTGTGATAAGCGGATGATGTTGCAGCAGGTTTATGTTCCCCGCACACGCGGGGATGAACCGCACTACTTTAACTGTTGGGTGTAAGTTATTGAATGTTCCCCGCACACGCGGGGATGAACCGCTTCAATTCTGTATCAGCTTGCTATAAAACCGATGTTCCCCGCACACGCGGGGATGAACCGTGTATTGATGACTATATTGCCGAAGCTCGAAAATGTTCCCCGCACACGCGGGGATGAACCGAGCTTTACCGGCTAATCACGCCGGAGCAGGAGATGTTCCCCGCACACGCGGGGATGAACCGGTCATACAGCTCATTATGTCGCTTGCCTTTAAATGTTCCCCGCACACGCGGGGATGAACCGTGCAAAAAGCGTATCGCTGGCGGGGCGAACCCATGTTCCCCGCACACGCGGGGATGAACCGAGTCATGACCTCGCAAACCAGCGCAAAGCTTGATGTTCCCCGCACACGCGGGGATGAACCGGAGGAGTTGATGATAAGCAGAACATGGCTTAAATGTTCCCCGCACACGCGGGGATGAACCGATAATCCCATCCAAAAAAACCATTATTGGCTTATGTTCCCCGCACACGCGGGGATGAACCGGGTTTTACCAGATTACCAGCTATACACCCGCAATGTTCCCCGCACACGCGGGGATGAACCGCCTGATTGCCAAGGATAAAAACGGCGTGATTAATGTTCCCCGCACACGCGGGGATGAACCGACGGGATTCCCGAATTTGGACAATCCGCCCTTATGTTCCCCGCACACGCGGGGATGAACCGTATTATGATTGAAAAATATCTGACTGAATACCATGTTCCCCGCACACGCGGGGATGAACCAGGTTGTTAATTTATTGAATGAACAATTGTAGTTATGTTCCCCGCACACGCGGGGATGAACCGGTAATGTTTTCCATTGTAGCATCACAAAATATATGTTCCCCGCACACGCGGGGATGAACCGATGTCTATGGATGGAATTTTAGACGATTTTAAATGTTCCCCGCACACGCGGGGATGAACCGGAACCATAGCTGGCGCATATCAGCATTATAAAATGTTCCCCGCACACGCGGGGATGAACCGAAAATGGAGTGCAACCGGTGAGCGGATCAGCAATGTTCCCCGCACACGCGGGGATGAACCGCCCTGGCAGCAGTGTTCACCATGCCCAACAGCATGTTCCCCGCACACGCGGGGATGAACCGTAGAAACGCCGCGCTGAAACTGCTCGGCTCCAATGTTCCCCGCACACGCGGGGATGAACCGATGAAGAGACTAATCAAAGAACTGGTGGTGTAATGTTCCCCGCACACGCGGGGATGAACCGGTTTTGATGAAATTGGTGAAATTTTTGGTGGGATGTTCCCCGCACACGCGGGGATGAACCGCAACAAAAAATGCTATCTGGTCTTTCTATGCTATGTTCCCCGCACACGCGGGGATTGACCTCTCCTGCCTTTATTGGACACTTACTTTTCGAGTGAATTTTGTTTTTTATAGTAATCTTCTGCAAGCCTAGCTGATGAAATATAACCCAAACAGGAATGCAATCTTTGCCTGTTATAGAAGATTTCAATATATTCCTGAATAGATGTTTTGATATAGCTCTGGTTGTGTAATTGTAAGGTTTTAACAAAAAGAAATTTCCAATAAAGGCAGGATAAGGTCGGGGTGGAGATAATGGTAGTTCTACCACCAACTGAAGCAGCATCAAGGATTTATTGTATGGGTATATGTTTGGGTATACTGTTTTATTTTCAAAAATAAAGTGTAGTCATTTAAATATGTTAAGCCTCTTTTATATTCCTGAAATAGCTGTACATCAGCAGATGCTGTTCCAGCACCTGTGCCAGCTGTTGTTCTTCTGTTGCAAGCGACTCCCATTTTTGTGGTGTACGGCATCTGTGTAATAGCTTGCGTATCGCCTTAGTGAATACAGGTAGTTCACTTCCCAGGCGGCCTTGAGGCAGGCGAAATAACGGTAATTTGCTCACAAGGGCAGGATTTGTTTTCACAAACCTGCCTTTTGTTTTTGTTGGTTGGCACATCCTGCCTTTTCCCAGGTAAACCTGAAAATTAAAATCCAGCTCTCTACTTTTTTCCAGGCTGTAAAGCCTGTGCAATTCATCAACAGGGTCTGCAAGAGCGTTATCATGCCCAAACAGCAGCAGTTGCAAGTTATTGTCTGCAATCAGCCTTTCCAGCTGTTTTACTGTAAAAGTATGCACCAGTGGATGCAAAAAAGCATCGGCAACACCGCTTTTATCCCTTTGCTCGGGCGAATCAGCCAGGGCTTGCCTTAATGCCGAACCTGCTGGTAATCGCTTTTCCAGCTGTCTTAACTGCTTAAAACCGGTTACCTGCATTCGCTGTAACAGCCGTCTGGCTGCTTCTGTCCGTTTTCTGGCAGCAGTGCTGTAAAGCATAAGCCGGATAATCCCGCCTGGCAGCAAATGTTTTATCAGGGCTGACAGCCCTACGTTAGGGTCTGGCAGATGGTGCAGCACACCAAAGGCATCTATAAAACCAAACTTCCTGTTGCCAAATTGGGCATCAAGCAGATCGCCCTGGATAAAATCAATGTTGTGGCGCATATTCAGCAGACAATGCAACCTTGCTCGGCGTAGGTTAGCAGCAGAAAGATCAAGGGCTGTAATTTTGCAATCAGGATTGGAAAGACTGAAAGGGTAAGGGGAAAAACTGCCGCAACCAGCAATTAAAACATGGCGGGCATCTTCCGGCAGCAGCTCATTATTGAACCTGCCCCAAAGCGTTTCAAGTGAAAGGGCGTAGGTATCACAGCGGCGGATACGGGCAGATAACGGATAATTGGGGTATGGGTAGGCTTCATAATGTTCACACACCGGATTCATGGCTTGCAGTTTAACACTAACAAACAGCAAGTAAAACTGTTGACCAGAACATATCTGTAGTTTTAAGTTGAATAAATTGATTATCCGGAAAGGGAGCAGGTAATGCAAAAAAAAGCAGTAATACTTTATAGTGCCGGACTGGATTCCACCACCTGTCTTGCCATTGCAAAAAATCAGGGATTTGCTCCATATGCCATCAGTTTTGACTACGGGCAGCGTCATAATCATGAGCTTGCCATCGCCAAAGCCAATGCCAAAAAACTTGGTGCTTTGGAGCATCTGGTGGTTGGGTTTGATCTGCGTGCCATGGGCGGTTCTGCGCTTACAGCAGATATTGATGTGCCTAAAGATGGTGTAAGTTCTGATATTCCAATTACTTACGTACCTGCACGCAATACTGTTTTTCTGTCTTTTGCACTGGGATGGGCAGAGGTTATAGGAGCGTTTGATATTTTTATCGGTGTTAACTCACTGGATTATTCCGGCTACCCCGATTGCCGACCAGAGTTTATCAACTCATTTGAGCAGACTGCCAATCTGGCTACAAAAGCAGGTGTGGAGGGAACAGGCAGATTCAATATCCATGCACCTTTAATGCAGATGAGTAAGGCAGAAATCATCAAAACCGGTGTCAGCCTGGGAGTTGATTACAGCCTCACCCATTCTTGCTACGACCCAACAGCACAAGGTTTATCCTGTGGCAAATGTGATTCATGTCGGTTGCGTTTAAAAGGATTCAGCGAGGCAGGTCTGGTTGACCCGGTGGGGTATGTGAAGGGGTTATGAAGGATGCAGGCTGTAACCCTGCACAAATGTAGGGGCGAATTTTATTCGCCCCTGTGAAAAACAAACAAAAACTTATTTGTGCTTTATTCGTGTAATTCGTGACTAAACAGGCTTTTGAAAAACTACTTACTGTCCAATCACCTCAAGCCCACCCATATACGGCTGCAAAATCTTTGGTATCTTCACTGAACCATCAGCCTGCTGGCAGTTCTCAAGAATAGCAACCAGAGTGCGTCCAATTGCCAGACCAGAACCGTTTAAAGTATGTACAAACTCCGGCTTACTTTTTTCATTTTCACGGAAACGGATACCGGCACGACGAGCCTGGAAATCGCCAAAGCTGCTGCAAGATGATATTTCGCGATACACCCCCTGCCCTGGCAGCCAGACCTCAAGATCATAGGTTTTACAGGCTGAAAATCCGATGTCACCGCTGCAAAGTGCCATTACACGGTAAGGCAGCTCAAGCAGCTGCAATATCTTTTCTGCATGACCAGTAAGATGCTCAAGCTCTGCATCGGAATCATCGGGGTGGGTAAAGCTGACCAGCTCAACCTTGTTAAACTGATGCTGACGGATCAACCCGCGGGTATCTTTGCCGTATGCGCCAGCCTCCCGCCTGAAGCAGGGGGTATGGGCAGTGTAGGAGATCGGCAACTGCTCTTTTTTAAGAATTTCATCACGATGGATATTGGTTAGCGGAACCTCTGCCGTTGGTATCAGCAGATAGTCAGGATCAGCAATACGGAACAGATCATCCTCAAATTTGGGAAGTTGCCCGGTGCCGGTCATGGTGGCACGGTTGACCATCAAAGGAGGAATAACCTCGGTGTAACCATGCTCACCTGTATGCAGATCAAGCATGAAGTTTATCAGGGCACGCTCAAGGCGGGCACCAGCCCCTTTGTAAAGGGCAAAGCGGGCACCGGTGATTTTGGCAGCCCGCTCAAAATCAAGGATATCCAGCTTTTCTCCTATATCCCAATGGTTTAAAGGCTTAAAATCAAATTTTGGCACTGCTCCCCAGCTGCGCACCAGCTGGTTATCTGCTTCGTCCTTACCAACAGGAGTATCTTTATGGGGCAGGTTTGGCAGGGTTAAAAGCAATGCTGAAAACTGCTCTTCAACTTCTTTCAGCTGCTCATCCAGCAGCTTGATTTGCTGACCCACTGTTTTCATTTCAGCGATTTTATCCTGCACAAGGCTTTTATCCTTAACCCTGGCAATCTCTTCAGAAACCTTGTTTCTGGTTGCCTTTAATGCTTCACTTTCAAGCAGCAGGCTGCGGCGGCTTTGATCCAGCTCTTTAAACCCTGCCAGCGGTGATTCTATATTGCGGGTTTCCAGACGTTCTTCCACTTCATCAAGGTTATCTCTTATCAATTTCAGATCGAGCATATTCGTTTACCTTTTTATTGCTGTTAATGCTTTGTAAAATCCTGATGGCGATGCTTCAAAAATCCTGACATCTGTATTTAGTTCCTGCTTCAGCTGTTCAACAGACATATTATCAATAAAGATGTTCTCATCATCTTTAAGCATGACCGATGGGACAAGTAAAGGTGCATCAAACTTTTTGTCTTTAAATGCGTGTACTATATCCTTGCCACTTACCAGACCGGTTACTGTAACCATTTCACCAAAAAGATGGTTTACAACCGGTAACAGGCTGATTTTTGCGCCGGTTTTGTCATTTAGTTGATCAACAAACTGCTGCACAACAGCTGCTGCCGAGCAGCCGGTTAGTACAGTTGCCGATAGTTGCGGCAAACTTTTTGCACGTTTGATCACCCTGGCAGCATCCTTTAAAAACCAGGCAACCATACCAACTCCGTTTTCCCACTGCGGCAGCTCAGCATACTCCCTTAAAGGCGGAAACGGATAACCTGCCTTGATGAAAAATTCATCAGCCAGCTGCAAAAACGGTTCTCCAAGTCTGCGGTTAAGTTTACGCATCTGCCCAAGCCACTTATCAAGCAGATTTGCTGCATACTGCCTGTTAACTGCCGTCAGTTGCGGCAGTTTTTCACGGTGGGCAGTAAGTCCCAAAGGCACAACTGCAAGGGACTGGATTGATGGATAAAGCTCAGCCAGATCAGCCACAGTCTGCTCCAGCGCAATACCGTCATTTAAGCCCGGGCATAGCACAATCTGGCAGTGCATCTGTATTCTGGCAGCAGCCAGGCTGCGCAGCTGCTCAAGAATCGGCGGTATCCCCTGTCTGCCCAGCAGTTTTTCACGTAAAAGCGGATCAGTTGTATGCACCGAAACATAAAGGGGAGAAAGCCTAAGCTTAATAATCCGGCGTAGTTCTGCCGGCTTAAGGTTGCTTAAGGTAACATAGGTGCCATGCAGAAAAGAGAGCCGGTAATCCTCATCTTTTATATAAAGTGATTTGCGCAAACCTTTGGGCAGTTGATGCACAAAGCAAAAAAGACAGTTGTTGCCACACTGCCTGGGTACTGGCGGTAAAAAAGAAAGTCCTGCCGACTCGCCTGGCTGCAATTCCAGCACCAGCTGGCGGCAATCACCTGCTATGCCGGCAATATCCAGAACAAGCTGATCATCTGCTGCAAGATAGCTGTAATCAATAATATCCTTAACCGGTTTATTGTTAATCTTCAGCAATCTTTCTGAAGGCTTGATACCAGCACGGCTGGCAGCTGAATCTGCTGCCACTGCCTCAATAACCAGCCCTTTTTGCCTACTGTTGCAAACAGCCATATCTTTATTGTTGTTGCAGGCGGAAACCGGCTTTTGCTGCCGAGATTTCAGCTATGGCGTGTTTGTAAACCAGCATATCGCCATTTGCATCCAGCAGCAGACAGAAGTTATCAAAAGATTTTATGGTGCCCTGTATCACTTCGCCGGACATCATTTTGATTTTTAATTGTACTGATTCTCGCCGCACCTGATTTAAAAACTGATCCTGCACATTAAAAACTGCCTTTGCCATTATTGAACCTCCTTTACCAGCCATGCTTCCACTTGCCGGACAATATCTGCAACATCTGGTGGATACGGAATTTCAAGCATTTCTTTTTCACGCTTAAACCAGGTAAGCTGACGCTTGGCATAATGCCTGGTGTTGCGGGCAATGGTTTCAGACAGCATCTCTGCCGTTAACCTGCCTGCCAGAAACAAAGCTGTTTCTTTATAGCCTATGGCATTAAGCGACTTGGCATCAACCGGCACACCTGCTGACAACAGTTTGCGGTATTCGTCCACCAGTCCGGCTGCCAGCATCTGCTCAACCCGTTGGTTAATCCGCTTGTACAGCAGCTCGCGGGGCGGATTAAGCAGATATTGTAATGTACGGTAAGGACGGGCAGCAAAACCATGCTGCTGCTGAAATTGTGATAATGGCACACCTGTCAGTTGCCACACTTCCAGTGCCCTGATAATCCGCACCAGATTATTCTGGTGCAAACCAGCAGCAGTTTGGGGATCAACCTTTTTCAGCTCGTTAAACAGTGCAACCGTACCTTCCTGTTTTGCCCTTGCCTGCAAATGTTGGCGCAATTGCAAATCTTCTCCCGGGGCATCAACCAGACCACCAAGCAGTACACGCAGATAAAGACCACTGCCACCAGCAAGAATCGGTAATTTTCCGCGACCGACAATATCGGCAATGGCTGCTGTTGCTGCTGTACGGAAATCAGCAGCTGTAAACGGCTGATCAGGGCTTACAATATCCAGCAAATGGTGGCGAACTTCTGCCTGGTCTTTGCCGGTGGCTTTGGCACTGCCAATATCCAGACCGCGATAAACAGTAAGTGAATCCACACAAACGATTTCGCCAGCAAGCTGTTTGGCGAGCTCCATAGCCAGGGCAGATTTACCGGCACCAGTGGGACCAGCAATCACCAGAATATGCGGTAAATTTGCAAAGGCAGCATCAGACATCAGTTTATGACACCGCTTACTTTGGTTTGTGCTATCAGTTCTTTAAGGCTGCTGCAAGGTTTCAACTGTGGATAGTCGGAAACACCAAAACCTGTAACATCACCCACCAGCAGCAAATCAGGATTTGTTTGCGACAGCAGCAACAACCGCTTTACCAGTGTACGCAGCGGAGACAAAAGCGGCAATTTGTGCAGCCTTATATTTGTGTGTAAAAGATGCGCTCCGGCCTGAATCGCCTCACGGTACTGCTTACGCAGCAAAAACAGATGCAGCCTGTGCCCCAGCCTGGCAGCAGTCAGGGCATCATCGATAACAGCACACAGGGTTTCGCCTTTGACCTCTGGTTGATATACTGCAACCACGCGCTCAACCCCCCATTTTTGCTGGCACTGGATACGGGAGTTTTCCTCTGCAATACGGCGACGTTCTTCCGAGCCGAAAATCGTTGTTTCTTCAGTGGTAAAAGAAAAACCTGCCATCAGACAGGTTTTAAAACCAGCCGTATGTGCCCGTTGATAATAATCTTTAAGGCACCATTTCCCGCCATCCAGCTCTTCTGAAAACTCACCTGTCTGCTGGCGCATCCGGCGTGAAAGCACCAGCAGGTCAAAATTGATGGTTGCGGTTTCAAGGCAATGAAAATCCGTAAGCTTGAGTTTTTGCAGTTCAGGATACTTTGAAGCCGTAAATGGCACCAGTATGCCTGCCTTTTCACTTGCTGCACCAGCTTCCACCCATTGTCTGCAATCGTTATCAGCAATGGTTACGCACGGGCGCAGGATCATTGCCCAGTCAGCATCAGAACGACGCAAGCCGTGGTTTATGGCTGGTACAAAACCGATGTTACGGGGCATGGTCATATAAATCGCCTGCTCACCAAGCGGATCTGAAAACTCTTCCAGCAGCAGTTCGGTTTCGCGGTTACAGCCGTTGTTAATCAGTAAAAGCCGCGCACCTGATTTTATGGCAGGCAATAGTGAAACCAGACAGGAACGGATTTCAACAGGATTGCTCCATACCGGCAGAATAATATCCAGAAAAGGAGTAGTCATTTGTTGGATTTAATAAAGGGCAGGTACGGTCTAGTAACTGACAGAAACACGCTTTAGCAGATGAAGCTCATCAAGCACCTTGCCTGAACCAAGCACCACACAATCAAGCGGATCTTCGGCAATCAGCACCGGCACTTTGGTTACTTCACGCAGCAGCACATCCAGGTTACGCAGGTAGGCACCGCCGCCAGCCAGAAAAATCCCCTTGTCTACTATATCAGCGGCAAGTTCCGGCGGAGTACGTTCAAGACACTGGCGCACTGTATCAACTATGGCATTAACCCCTTCTTTCAATGCTTCGCGAATCTCGTCAGAATTTATTTCAATGGTCTTTGGTATGCCGGAAACCAGATCACGCCCCTTTACTTCCATGGTCAGCACTTCCGGTCCTGGATAGGCTTCACCGATTTCAATTTTAATCGCTTCTGCCATCCGCTCACCAATTTGCAGATTATATTTACGTTTAATGTATTGCAATATGGCATCATCCATTTTATCTCCGCCCATGCGGGTGGATTGGGAGTAAACAATGCCTGCCAGGGAAATTACCGCAACTTCGGTGGTGCCGCCGCCAATATCAACAATCATATTGCCAGATGCTTCTGTAATCGGCAGACCTGCACCTATGGCAGAGGCCATCGGCTCTTCAATCAGATAAACCTCACGGGCACCGGCTGATTCAGCCGACTCTTTTACTGCCCGTTTTTCCACCTGGGTAATTCCGGAAGGTACACAGATTACAACACGGGGGCGCACCATTGTTTTACGGTTATGAACCTTGTGAATAAAGTAGCGTAACATCTCCTCGGTTATGTCAAAGTCAGCAATTACACCATCTTTCATCGGTCGGATTGCCGTAATGGAGCCTGGAGTACGTCCAAGCATCTGCTTGGCCTCCATCCCCACCTTTAAAACTTTCTGCTTGCCTGTGGGCATTTTCTGCACTGCAACCACTGAAGGCTCGCGCACTACTATTCCCTTGCCCTTAAGGTATACCAGCGTGTTTGCAGTACCCAGATCAACCGCAAGATCATTGGAAAAAACACCCAGAAATGAATCAACTGCCTTGAACATTGAAAGAATCCTTTCAAAACAAAATGGTTAAAAAATTTATCAGAGAGACCAGTTGAATGCAAGGAGTATATGGCGTATCAGGCAGGGCTGTCTGCGCCTATCCTCTTGACTTTACGATGTCAGGTGGGTAATTTTGTATCTTTTGTATTGCTTTGAATTGTGGAGAAAATAACATGGAATATAAAAACACATTAAACCTGCCCAACACCCCTTTCCCGATGAAAGCCAACCTGCCCCAAAGAGAGCCCCAGCTGCTGGCAAAATGGGAGCAGATGCAACTTTACAGGCTTATTGAAGATGCCGGACAAAAGCGTCCTGATTATATCCTCCACGATGGTCCTCCCTATGCAAACGGGCATACCCATATCGGACATGCCCTTAATAAAATCCTCAAGGATATCGTGCTTAAAAGCAAAAGGATGGAGGGTTTTAACGCCCCCTATGTGCCAGGCTGGGATTGTCACGGGCTGCCGATTGAATTACAGGTTGAAAAAAACCTTGGCTCCAGAAAGCGGGAGATGAGCAAGCTGGAGCTGCGCCGCGAATGCCGTGCCTATGCTGAAAAGTTTATTGATATCCAACGTGAAGAGTTTAAAAGGCTGGGAGTACTGGGGGATTGGGACAACCCCTACCTGACCATGAATTATGAATACGAAGGTCTGACAGCGGCTGAACTGGCACGCTTTGCCCACAATAACAGCCTTTACCGCGGACGAAAACCGGTGCACTGGTGTTCATCGTGCGTAACTGCGCTGGCAGAGGCAGAAGTGGAATACGCTGATCACACCTCGCCATCCATCTATGTAAAATTCAGGTTAAAAGACGATGTTTCCGGCAAAATACCTGCCTTGGCAGGCAAAGACGTATCTCTGGTAATCTGGACAACAACCCCCTGGACCATACCAGCCAACCTGGCAGTGGCACTACACCCCGAGTTTGACTACATCGCCATTGATACCGCTGCCGGCACCCTGATTATTGCCGAAGGACTTAAAGACAGCTTTCTTGCTGCCACCGGTTTAAGCGGAGAGGTTGTTGCCAGCTTTAAGGCGCAACTGCTTGAGCGTAAACTTTGTGCCCACCCTTTTTATGAGCGTGATTCAATCATACTGCTGGCAGATCATGTTACACTGGAGGCTGGTACCGGCTGCGTACACACTGCACCCGGGCATGGTCATGAAGACTATCAGCTTGGGCTATCCGCAGGGCTGGACATCTATAACCCTGTGGACAACCATGGTCGTTTCATCAGCACGCTGCCCTATTTTGGTGGCGAAAAGGTTTTTGATGCCAACCCCAAGGTAATTGAAAAACTTGCCGAAGTTGGTGCCCTGGTGGGCGAAGCAAAGCTTTCCCACTCTTACCCCCACTGCTGGCGTTGCAAAAAACCGATTATCTACCGCGCCACCGAGCAATGGTTTATCTCCATGGAAGCCAATGACCTGCGTAAAAAATCTCTGGCAGCCATTGACCAGGTGCAGTGGATACCCAAATGGGGGCGCGACCGGATTTACGGCATGGTTGAAAACCGACCAGACTGGTGCATTTCCCGCCAACGTGCCTGGGGTGTGCCGATTACCGCTTTTTCCTGTACTGATTGCGGTGAATATCTTGCAGATGGCAAGCTGATGGATTTTGTGGCTGAGCTTTTCAAGCAGCATAGTGCTGATGTCTGGTTTGACTGGGAAGCTGAAAAACTGATGCCCCAGGGAACCGTTTGCCCTAAATGCAGTGGCAAAAACTTTGAAAAAGAGATGGATATTCTGGATGTCTGGTTTGATTCAGGAGTTTCCCACGCTGCTGTTCTGGAAGCCAATGACAAGCTTTCTTCACCTGCTGATCTTTACCTGGAAGGAAGTGACCAGCACCGTGGCTGGTTTCACTCATCACTGCTGGAAAGCATCGGCACCCGTGACCGTGCGCCATACAAAAGTGTGCTAACCCACGGTTTTGTGGTGGATGGCAATGGCAGAAAAATGAGTAAATCTGTGGGTAACGTGGTGGCACCCGAAGATGTCATCAAAAAATATGGTGCCGAAGTGCTGCGGCTTTGGGTGGCAGCCCAGGACTACCGCGATGATATCCGTATTTCTGGCGAGATACTGGATCGCCTTGCCGAAGCCTACCGCCGTATCCGCAACACCAGCCGTTACATCCTTGGCAATATCAATGATTTTAATCCTGCAACCGATCAGGTTGATTACACGCAAATGCCGGAGCTTGATCGCTGGGCATTGCATCACCTGGAGCTTTTGAAGGAAAAAGTGCGCACAGCCTATAATAGCTGTGAATTTCACCTGCTTTACCACGCTGTTAACAGCTTTTGCACGGTGGAAATGAGTGCCTTTTATCTGGATATATTAAAGGATCGTGTGTACACCCGCCGAGCTGATTCTGTTTCACGCCGCAGTGCCCAGACTGTAATGTATCTGATTCTGGATAGCCTGGTACGGTTGATTGCGCCAGTACTTTCCTTCACCGCTGACGAGGTATGGAACAGTATGCCTGGCAAACGTGAAGAAAGCGTACACCTGGCACTTTTCCCGCAAAAGCAACCTGGCTGGCGTAATGACCAGCTTGCAAAACAGTGGGAGCAGATCATTAAAATCCGTGCCGAAGTATCCAAAGCACTTGAACAGGCACGTATCGCCAAGCAGATCGGGCTTTCGCTGGATGCGGCTGTTACTTTGGTGGTGCCGCCGGATATGCATAACCTTTTTGAAAGTCATGCCGCAGATCTGGCTGAGATTTTCATTGTCTCCAAAGCACTGCTGGTGAAAAATATTGATGGTGATTGCTATCGCTCTGAAGCAATACCAGGGCTGGCAGTTGCCGTAAGTATTGCGCCTGGCAAAAAATGTGAGCGGTGCTGGCACTACAGTGAGCAGCTGGGCAGTGATACCGCACATCCAACCATCTGTCCTACATGTACAGAAGCGGTAGCCTGATGGCACATTGGCGCATATTCCTGCTGATCGTACCAACCGGAATACTGATAGATCAGCTTAGCAAGTGGTATGTACATAACACCATGTCGCTTTACCAGTCCATACCAGTGATTGACGGTTTTTTTAACATCACTTACCTGCGTAATCCGGGTGCTGCTTTCAGCTTTTTAGCCAATACTGACTGGCGGATCCCTTTTTTTATTGTAATAACCCTGGTTGCCTGCGCTATAATATTAATTGTTCTGCAAAAGATGCAGCATGGGCAGCGGCTTTCACATATTGCACTGTCCATGATATTTTCCGGAGCAATCGGCAACCTTATAGACAGGATCAGGTGGGGAGAAGTAATTGATTTTCTGGATGTTTATGTAAAGCAACATCACTGGCCGGCTTTTAACGTGGCAGATTCTTTAATCTGTGTTGGAGTTGCCCTGATGACTTTGCAGATGTTTAGAGAGGAAAACAAGGTGTAGGGAAGAACTACTTTTAACAATTCATGGAGACAGACCATGCCCATGTTAATGGAAATAGTCATTGTGGTTGCAGTCATGTTGCTGGCGTTTGTTGTGGTATTTTTTCTGATTTTTCTGCTGGCATCGGCAATGCTGCCGGTGGAAAAATCACTTTCCAAGGTTATCTGGGAAATGACAGCACCCAAACGTAAACCAACACCAAAAGAAGAAGGCGGCTTTAAGGCTTTCAGCCAAAACCAGCAGCAAAGTCAGAAACGTAAAACATTGCGATAAAAAGAGAACAGGTCACCAGATTACTTGCGGACTACAGTTCTCCTTTTCATTTTGCCGCCCATGGCAGCCATCTGATGCTTTTGCAATTGTCCCATACTTTCCAGATGAAACTGATACCAGGGATCACCAAAACTACGCATTTTCATCCTGTTTCCGGCAGCGAGATTCTCAAGATTAGCGGTAATATCAGGATCACCAGGCATTTTTTTCAGTCCCCGCTCCAGCACTTCTTTTGCCTTGCCACGGTCATTACACTCTTCAGCCAGGCAATAGGCATAAAGGTTCCATAGCAAAGATTCCTTACTGCTCCATTGCACCGCTTTTTCAAAGGTTTTTTCCATTTTATCGCGCTTTTGACGTTTCATGTAGCAGATTGCCAGCATACCCATGGAAGCCCAGTTTTTGAAAAAAGCTTTTTCAAGGTAAGGAAAAGCAGCAGAAAAATCGCGCTTTACATAATAAGCCATGCCGATCTGGGAGTTAACCTGACCTTCAAGGTAAACCTGCCAGGGGGCAAGTTTAAGCATGTCCTTCATTCCCCGAATCGCTTTTTCAAAACGCTGCCCTTGCAGATCACGCATGGCCAGATCCAGCCCTGCCATAACCTTTTTCATAATAATACGCGACAAAACCACAAAGGTTAAGGTTGCAACAATGACAGACAGTAAAATTGCCCACCACCAGACCAGCTTGAAAGCAAATACAGAAACAAGAGCAATAACGATGGCAAGCACAGCACAAAGAATTATGGAATACATTAAAATAACCTCACAAATTCAGCGGATTTATAGTTTGGCTTTGTTTTGTAAAAATTGAAATCAGCCTTTCAGGTTGCTTTGCGCTCCCTTTTGGGCAACCAGTAACTTCTTGCCTGGTATCAGGGTGGCAGTTTCATGCTTTAAATTGTTCCAGGCAGTAAGCAGACTGACAGAAACCTTGAACCTGCGGGCAATACTCCACAAAGTATCACCTTTTTTTATAGTGTAATAAACCGGTTGTTGCACAGGTTTCTCAAGCTTTCCTTCTGTTGAAAAATCAACTGATTTCTGTACAGGTACAACCATTGTACGACCGGCAAGATTCAGTTTTTGCTTGCTGCCAAACCCGTTAAGTTTGGCAAGCTGCTCAGGTGTGGTGTTAAATCTGGCAGCCAGGGAAACAAGGCTATCGTCTTTTTCAGCACGATAACGGGCGTAAAAAGCTTTTTCCGAAAACCATTGCTCTTCCGGAATCCCGGCAATGGCAGTTTCAAACATCTCACCGGTGCCCTTAGGCACGCGCAGCTCAAAGTTAGGGTAGTTAGGCGGTGTGCACCAGTGCAAAATTGACGGGTTAAGTTCTTTGATGCTTTGTACTGTTGTACCGGTAAGATCAGCAACAAGCTCCAGGTTGGTGCGACCCTTGATTATAACTGTGTCAGATTCAACAACCGGCACAGCCACAACTTCACTAAATCCGTATCTGGAAGGTTCTTTAGCTATAATGGCAGCTGCCAGCAGCTTGGGTACATAATCCCTGGTCTCTTTTTTAAGGTAAGTACCTTTGCTTAATTCCCAGAAATTGTCTGTATCATAGCGGTTTATGGCACGCATTATTTTGCCTTCACCGGCATTGTATCCTGCTGTGGCAAGATACCAGTCACCGTTAAACAGGCTGTAGAGGTCCTTCAGGTACATGGCAGCAGCAACCGTTGCTTTTACAGGATCCTTGCGCTCGTCCACCCAACGGTCAATACGCAAGGCATAACGGCGACCAGTGGCAGGCATAAACTGCCAGGGTCCCATAGCACTGGCAGGAGATTTGGCATGCAGCCTGAAACCGCTTTCAATCATTGCCAGATAAACCAGTTCTTCAGGCAGCCCCTCTCTCAGCAAAACTTCACGCATCATCGGTATATAGCGGGTTGAGCGTTGCAGCCAGCTGGCAAAAGTACCTCTGCCTTTGGTCTGAAAATGGTTGATAAATCGCTCAACTTTGTCATTTAAAGCAAGTGGCAGATCTGCTGCCGGCAGATCATCATCAGGCAGGTACAGATCATCAAAAGTGCTGTCCTGCTTTTTGCTCAACTCTTCAAGGGTAAAAAGGCTGGACACTGCCGGTTCAGTAGCAGGGGATTCCGACAACGGTTTGGCAGGTCTTACATTATTTGCACTTTGCAGAGTGTTGCCAGGCTTTACCAGCTCACGCAGCAGAGCCTGCCCTGAATCAGCTGCATAGACCGGAAAAGCTCCCAACAACAGGGAGCAACATAAAAGTATTTGTTTCATATTATGAACAACCTTTGTTTTTTGATGAATAAAATTTTTAATTATATGTTTTTACATGCCATGCTGTCAAACAACACCAACAAATTTTTTGGCTGCCTGCAATAACTGCAAAACCGTTTCATCATCTTCTGCTTCGCTGTAAAGGCGCAACACCGGCTCGGTTCCTGATGGACGGATTAACAACCAGTCATTATTTGCAAAAATAAATTTAAAACCATCCATAAAATTTGTTTTACATACTTTTTGACCGGCAAAACTGTCCGGAGGAGATGTGACAAGCCTTTGCAGTAATTTTTCCTTGCTATCCTGGTCAATTTCAAAATCAATCCTGCGATAATACAGATGTCCGTTTTCATCCATAATTTCGTTTAACTGTTGTCGCAGACCTTTGCCGGTCGCAGCTATGGTTTCCAACAGCAAAAGTGCCATCAAAACACCATCACGCTCTGGAATATGGCTGGTAACCCCCAGTCCTCCTGATTCTTCACCACCCATCAAAACCGGCTTTTCAAGCATAAGCTCGCAGATATGCTTGAAACCAATGGGAGTTTCAAACAGCTCAAGACCATACTTTGCTGCCATAATATCCACCATTTTAGTGGATGACACCGTTTTTACCACTGCTCCGGTTTGCCCCTTACGCTCCACCAGATGCTTTAAAAGCAATGCAAAAATATTGTGGGATGAAAAAAAACTGCCAGTTTCGTCCACTGCACCGATACGGTCAGCATCACCATCCAGTGCCAGTCCGACCTTGTAACGCCCGGAAGCGGTAAGCTTGCAAAGCTCTGACAGATGTTCTTCAATCGGCTCGGGCGGACAACCGCCAAAACCAGGGTTGGCATTATTATGGATTTCGTCAACAGCAAGCAGGCGGGGGATAAAACCGCTGCCAGCACCGTACATTGGATCAACCACTGCACTAATAGCAGCCTTGCGGATAGCTTGCAGATCAACAACACGCTCCAGTTGCCACAAATACGGGGTTGCCAGATCGGAGAACTCCACCAGACCACTTTTTACAGCCTGCTCAAACTGCATTTCCTTAACACCAAAACCGGCACGTTGGTTTTTTGCAACTATATCTTCCAGCCTTCGCGTTGTTAACGGGCGAGCTGAACCACCATAATGCTCTTTAACCTTAAAACCATTATAAATCGGCGGGTTATGGCTGGCAGTAATCATAATTCCGGCACCAGCCTTACGCTCTTTCACAGCCCAGGATACAGCCGGAGTTGGTACAAAGTTGTCGGCAAAGCTTACTTTGATACCGTTTCCGGCAGCAACTTCTGCTGTCCGTCTTGCAAAATCAGGTGACAAAAAACGGCGATCATAACCGATTACCAGCCCTTGCCCTGCCAGCCCTTCATTATGCAGCCAATCCATGGTGGCCTGGGCAACAAGGGAAAGATTGTCAAAAGTAAACTCACGGGCAATCACACCGCGCCAGCCATCGGTACCAAACTTTATTTGCATGTTCTTACATATCTCCAAATTATTTTTGCTATTTTGTACTTTATTGTACAGGGCATGGTACTCTGCGACCCTGCAACAAGCTATTTCTGCGCTTCCATCTT
This sequence comes from Trichlorobacter sp., assembly GCA_034007105.1. Taxonomy (GTDB): domain Bacteria; phylum Desulfobacterota; class Desulfuromonadia; order Geobacterales; family Pseudopelobacteraceae; genus Trichlorobacter. The sequence goes on along the minus strand of JAVERM010000025.1, from coordinate 1,792 downwards.
GTACAACCAAACCAGAATCTCTGCCACTGCGCGGTATAGCTCAGGCGGAATATGCTCATCAAGATCAACCTGCATTAAAAGCGTGACCAGATCAGCTGATTCATGGACATAAATACCAGCTTCACGGGCGCAGGCTATAATTGCCTCTGCCATCACCCCTTTGCCCTTGGCAACCACCACCGGCGCGTAAAAGCCCTGTTTATAGGAAAGGGCAGCTGCCATTTTCTGGTCACTGTCCGGTGGTATTCTAGTCCTGCGGCTCATGTTTCACACTCAATCGTCCTGCTGGCAGACCTGCTGCATCCAGCTGTTCGCGCAATTCCGGTAATCCCTGATCCAGTGCAGATAACGACGCCTGTTCAGCTGCATCCACTGTTGCCGTAATCTGCCCTTCTTTCAGTAAAATAGTGACAGAAACTGCACCAAGCTTCGGTAAAGTCAGGCTTAAGTCTGTTTCCCAGGAGCCTTCCTCCCTTTTGCCATCCCCGCCCTCATCAGACAATTCCTCTCTTGCATGTTCACGGACACGTAACTCCATTTCCTGCCCGGGAAAAAGCTCTCCCTGAAAAAGCAGTTGACCGGATTGCAAGGTATTCAACTGCTCTTTGACAAGTGGCAGCAAACGCTGGTCTGCGCCTGTTTCAAGCGGTTGCCTACCTTTGGCAGCAATTTCAAGCTGCTCTTTAAGCATTTCCTGGGGTAATTGGCTTTTGTGCAGCAAGAGGGGATTGGTTGTCTGGGGCAAAACTTTTGGTGCTAGGTTCTGGTTATTTGAGGTTGCTTGTTGTGCAGATGCTTTACCCTGTTTATCAGCCTGCTCTTCTGCCTGCGCCTGACGTACAGGCTCTTGCTGCAATTGGGTTTGTGGCATGGGGGAAAGCCTTGCCTGAGGTTCGCGCAACAGACTTTCCAGCGGATATTTACCGCTGAACCAGCGGGAAAGGTGGGATTCGTAGAAAAGTCCGCTTTCACGCACACCACGGTTTAGTGCCTGCTCAAGTTGTGCCGGATTATCAGGGCTTTTTTGCAATAATGTACGCAGGACACCAAGCCCAGCCTCTGTCGGAGCATTGCGGTTTTGCATCCCCAACAGATTACTTATCCAGCGTCCAGTGTTGCTAACCGTTGCATCCTGCCCACGGCCATTGCGCACAAGCAGAAAAGTAGGCGGATCATTGCTGACAAAAAACAGGTTTAATCTGTCACCTGCCTGCACCCCTTTGGGTAGCGCCACATCCAGAGTTGTATCACCCAGGCGGATGGCAAAACGCCCGTTACCCAGATTTTGCAACACCTCTGCCCGCACCTGCTCACCTGGAGCAAATTGCAAGCCTTTTGCCTGCACTGCCGGCAGCTTCGGCTCCACCAGAGCCAGCCTGCTGCCCTGCATCAAAGCTTGCAACAGACGCATAATCACATCTTCCTTGTCTGCAACAGTTGCGTTGGTTTGCAGGCTGCGGGATGAAAGCCAGGGCAGCGCACCATAGGTCATTGCTTCATCCATAATCGCTGCCAAAGCAGGTGAACCTGGTGGCAGACTGGTAATCACCTGCTGCAAGCGGGAAACAACTGCCCGCTGCATCTCGTTGTCCTTGTTTTCGTTGGTAAGCATTGTGCTAAGCCAGCGTGCTGCTTCACTTACCTCTCCGGATTGCCCTTGCACCAGCTGCCCCATCAGGGCAAAAATCGGTCTGGGAAGATGGCTTACCAGGGTAAAACGCAAAATCTCACCAGCAGAAACCTGGTGAGGTAAACGCATTTCAAGGTTTTCACCAGCCACCTGCACCTGGGT
>JAVERM010000174.1:0-3358 GCA_034007105.1 Trichlorobacter sp. | reverse complement strand
GAGTGCCGTGCTGCCCGCACCACCTGGCAGCTTGCTGAAGATGAGACCGTCAACTGGGGTATCGGGCTTTTAACTGTATCTGCTGATCAGGTCCGTCAGACCATTGCAGAAATGAAAAAAAGCTGGCACAGCCATGGTAAGAGCAGTTCAAAACCACTGGCTGAACGGGTTTATCTGCTGATTAACAACTGTAATGACGAGTGCGTTGCCGGTGGTGATGCCGATGCCCTTGCTGAGTTGGTGAAACAACTTGGTTGCAGCTTTTTCCCGCTGCAAGGGGTTACCACAGTACATTGCGAGGTGGCTAAAGCTGTCAGCAATGCCTACCGCAAACTGCATCTGTTTGAGACCAATCCACCAGATGGAGTCAGTTTTTACAGTTGTGCCGCTGCTGCTGCCTACCAACCGGACAAGGAATCAGCAGCCAATGCCATTTTGAGTCAGGCAATAAACAGCATTGATTATCAGGCAACTGTTGAAGCTGCCTGGCAGGATGGTGTACGGATTTTTCTGGAAATGGGACCTGGCAATTCATGCAGCCGGATGATCAACCGTATTCTGGAAGATCGCCCCCATCTGGCACGTTCTGTCTGTTTTGATGGTCAGGAGCCAGGGCTGATTCTGCTTCGCTTTCTGGCAGCATTGATTGCAGAGCGGGTACCACTGGATTTAACGCCCCTTGCAAGTCAACAACCTTTGCCTGAGGAAGAACCAGCAGCCAATGGCAAAATGCTACAGATGAAAATCGGCAGTAAAGCCTACAATCTGCCGCCTTTGCCACAAAAAGTAGATGCAACAGCAGAGGAAGGGGCAAATCTGGAGCCAGCACAGACTATTGTCTGGGATGCACCAAAAAACGAACCAGTGAAAACTACTTTCAGCCAACAGGAGTCCGCTCTGATAACCAACCAGTTTTTGCAGCAGTTCAGCACCAGCCGTACTGCCGAATATAATGCCCATGATGCTTTTTTACGCTTAAGCAGCAGTATAACCAATGCCATGGCTGAAGCCATTGCTCTGGAAGCCAGGCTTTGCAACAATCTTGACCTGCATCCTGCTGAAGTTAATCATGAAAACGGCTATTCATCATCCCGTCCGGAACCTGCAAAAGCTGTACAACCTGCACAAAAACCGGAAAGAGTAACCAAACCCTGCCTTTTTGACCGTGATGACTGTCTGGAGTTTGCCACCGGCTCTGCCACTGCCATATTTGGCTCCAGTTTTGCTGAACTGGACAGCTTTCCCACCAGGGTACGCCTGCCAGATGAACCGCTGATGCTGGTTGACCGGATCCTGGCTTTGGAAGGCGAACCCTGCTCCATGACCAGCGGACGGGTGGTAACCGAGCATGATATCCTGCCTGGTGCCTGGTACTTGGATGGTGGCAGAATCCCCACCTGCATTGCCGTGGAGTCTGGTCAGGCAGACCTGCTCCTTTCCGGCTATCTGGGGGCTGATTTCATCACCCGAGGGCTTGCCGTTTACCGGCTGCTTGATGCTGTGGTTACTTTTCACCGCGGACTGCCCGAGCCTGGTAAAACCATCCGTTACGATATACGGATTGACCATTTCTTCCGACAGGGCGACACCTGGCTTTTCCGCTTTAACTTTGATGCCACTGTTGATGAGCAGCCAATGCTCACCATGCGGGATGGCTGCGCTGGTTTCTTCTCTGCCCAGGAGCTGGAAGCTGGCAAAGGGATTGTACGTCCGGCGGTTGACCTGCGCCCTGTCAGCGGCACCATAAAACCGCAATGGAAGGAACTTGTCACAATACAAGGCAAAGAAGCCTACAGCGCGGAACAGCTTGATCAGTTGCGGGCAGGAAACCTGGCAGCCTGTTTTGGTGCAGACTTTGCCAATCTGCCGGTTAACAAGCCCTTAACCATACCTGGCGGGATGATGCGGCTGGTACACCGCGTACTGGAGCTTGATCCAAGCGGCGGACATTATGGTCTGGGACAGATTAAAGCCGAGGCAGATATAGCTGCCGATGATTGGTTCATTACCTGCCATTTTGTGGATGACCGTGTAATGCCTGGCACCTTGATGTACGAATGCTGCATGCACTCGCTGCGGATTATGCTGCTGCGGATGGGCTTTGTTGCAGATCTGGAAGATGGTGTGGTCTGGGAGCCAGTACCTGGTGTAGCCAGCAGGCTGCGCTGCCGTGGTCAGGTGTTGGAAACAACCAAGGTTGCCGGATATGAAGTTGCCATACGGGAGATCGGCTACAATCCCGAGCCTTACGTGCTGGTTGATGCCCTGATGTACGCCGATGGCAAGCCGATTGTGGAAATCACCAATATGTCCTGCCGTCTTTCTGGCACAAACAAGGCGAAGCTGGAAAAGCTGTGGCAGAAGCAAAGACAGGCAGATAACAGGGAAACTGATGTTTCAGACAGCCAAAAAAAGCCTGCCATATATACCAAACAGCAGATTATGGCATTTAGTAATGGTAAACCATCGGAAGCTTTTGGCGAGCATTACCAACAGTTTGACAGCCAGCGCAAAATAGCCCGTCTGCCCGGACCGCCGTTTCAGTTTCTGGATCGGGTAACTGCTGTGCAGGGAGAACCCTGGCTTATGCAGGCTGGTGCTTATGTTGAAACCCAATATGACCTGCCTGGTGATGCCTGGTTTTTTGCTGCCGACCGTCAACCGCTGATGCCCTTTTGCATTCTGCTGGAAATAGCTTTGCAACCTTGTGGCTGGCTGGCTGCCTATGTTGGTTCTGCCCTCACCAGCAAGCAGGATTTATCTTTCAGAAACCTGGGTGGCAAGGCAGTACAGCATCGGATGGTTACACCACAGTCCGGTACCTTAACCTGTACAGCAAAACTTACCAAAGCTGTCAGCAGCGGCGGTATGGTCATCCAGGAGTACGATTTTACGGTATCTGACCAGCAAGGGCTTGTTTACAGTGGTGAAACTATGTTTGGATTTTTCTCTGCCGCTGCCCTTGGTGATCAGGTTGGTATCCGTGATGCAGATATCTGCAAACCAGATGCCGGTGAAATTGCCAGAGCTGCCAGCCTGCCCTATCCGCTGGAGCAACCATTTCCGGATACCAAGCTGCGGATGATTGATCAGATTGATCTGTACATCGCCGATGGTGGCAGCAAAGGGCTTGGTTTTATTCAGGGCAGCAAAAAAGTTAATCCACAGGAATGGTTTTTTGATGCTCACTTTTATCAGGATCCGGTTACGCCAGGCTCTTTGGGGCTGGAATCATTTCTGCAACTGCTCCGTTTTGCAGCCAATGAGAGGTGGGGAAATAATTGTGGCAGTAATCTCTTTGCCATTACCAATGGCAGTGAACATAACTGGCTTTACCGAGGACAAGTTATCCCTGCCA
>JAVERM010000044.1:0-15035 GCA_034007105.1 Trichlorobacter sp. | reverse complement strand
TATTGTCTGGAAGCATAGATTTTTTCGGGCAGCAACTAGATTATTGACATTAAACGCAAAATATCGGATAAATACTCTTTTACAACTTGCAACCCAAAAGCAGACACGGAGAGGTGGCCGAGCGGTTTAAGGCACCGGTCTTGAAAACCGGCGAGGTGCAAGCCTCCGTGAGTTCGAATCTCACCCTCTCCGCCAGCTATACCTATAAGCCCTTGATTTCAAAGGGCTTTTTTCTTGTCGTTTTTGCTGCCCATCAAACAGCCAATCATCTAGGGCCATCTAAAAAAGTGATTGAATGATACTGTAGTTTACTGCATGTAAGCCCCAAACAGGCAACAAAAAAGCCTGATACCAGATTGACTGATACCAGGCTAATGGTGCAGATGTTCCACCCGCCTACTTCATTAGTGCATACGGCGGCGGCGGAAGCGGTGCGAACTTGCTTGTCACCCGTTCCGCTTCTTCCCGTTGCTGTGCTTTCTTGCTCTTTGCGTCCTGTTTAGCGTGCTTATAGCCTGCCAGTGCTTTGGCTGCATCTATCCGGTACTTGACCTCCATGTCAGCATCATTCATCACGTGGCTAAGATATTCCAGCGGATCATCAAACTGCAATTGTTCATCACCCACCTGATTTAATAGCCGCTTGATTTCTGGCTCCTTCATCAGCTTGCTGCCTGTAAACTTTGCACTGTCAGCACTGTAGCCCGCTGCAATGGCAGCATCAGTTTGATTAAGTCCTGATTTAATGGCCTGCACAAACTTTACTCTTTTACTCATGTTTGCAATCTCCTTTTACCGGTTGCCTGTTCTGGAAATAGAATTAAAAAACATGCGTGGCGGTGGCGTGTGGTCAGTTGTGGTGGGTCTGTCTGGTTTGGCGAGTACCTGCCCCATTGTAGCCCCTGTCAGCCGCTACAAGGCGTTTTAACCGGCTTTGCATGTATTGCCTTTGCCTAGCTAATCAAAACGCCTGTAGCAGGCTAGAACGGGACCGATTTTTACAGCTTCAATTAAAATTCCATCTGTACCAGTTCAACCGGTTGTATAAGCTGATTAAAAGTTGATTCAGCTTCTGCCAGTGCATCAATTACCCCTTGGCCGTCTTTGTTCTGGTATGCCTGATCTGCTTTTCTGCAAGCTGCCAAATGTTGCCGCCATGTATCAGGTTTGTTTTTAGTGATAGCCTGCCAGCCCTTTGGCTTTGTTTGCCGGAACAGTTCAAGCATGGCCCTGATTTTCGCCTGGTAGCCTTCAACATCAAAAGCCGCCTGCAAATCATGAATCATTGCTTTTTTAGTTGGAACAGGCGGAACAGTTGGAACAGGTGGCATAACATCCTGATTTTCCTTGCTTTGTTCTTTGGTGCTGTGTTCCAAATCCGTGTTTTGCCCTGTTGGAACAATTGGAACAGATTCTGTTTTGTTCCAACCGTTCCAAATAGGGTTTTCTGTGTTTTGGAACAGGTGGCTGTTGTTCAAAGCCCCATTTAATGCAGGTTTGCCGGTTTTGTTCCAACTGTTCCAACCGTTCCAACTGCTTTTTGCTAATTCTGCAAAGTTCAGCTTATCAAGATTGCCTATCATCAATCACCCCCCGCAACTTTTCCGCATCAATTACATAAAAGTTTTGCGGGTCGCCATCCATGCGGTGTTTCTGCTGGTATCCCTTATCATCGCCTGGTGGCAACAGGATTCCCAAATCAGCAAGGGTTTTACATGCAAATCTGAAATTGTGGCCTTTCAAAACTTCTGCCCTGAATGTTTCCGGCAAGAAGTAATAAACAGGTGGTTCAGCCATTCCAGCCCTGTTGATAATCACCCTATCGCTAGATTTATCGGCAAAACGTGAACAGCCATGATTTTCAATAAACAAGGCCAAATCTTCCAGAATCCGTTCCACTTCCTTTGCACCAGCCCCGCCCCTGTTGGTAAGCCAATCCTTGAAACAGGTTCCTGCTGCCTTCACTGCATCGCCTGGCTGCCAGCCAGTTATCTGCTTATCAGTGGCATATTCACCAGCCGCCGCAACCAGCCCAAAGAAGCCAGCAACACGCTTAACTTGCCCTTCTGCATTAGGTGGGCAGTATGCTGAAACAAACCTTGATTGCAGGCTTTTTATTGTGGGTTCAAGTTCAAGCCAATCATCAGTAATGCACTCCAACAGGTTCAGGCCAGCCGTTCCGTAATACTTCAAAGCATTGTTTTTAAGGTGCTGTGATAGCTTGCCGCCATCATCAAAGCCGTGCAGGGTTTCAAAGATTCCATATTGGCCAGTATCAGCCGGAACATCAGCAAGCCTTACTTCCTGGCCTGCCTTTACCCTGCCGCCCCCCGCCCTGATATGTTCAGCAAGGGTAACTTCACCAGTTCCCAAAAAGCACAAACGCCAACGCTTTTCAGCCCGTGCATCCCCTTTACGGTTTGCCCGCTTCTTGCCCTGGCCGTTTGCCAGCATGTAAGCAACATTTCCGGCTGTTTTGGGTTCTATTTCCCCCATTTCATCAAGTGCAAGAAACAAATCAGAATACTGGCTTGCTATCCCTTCCAGCCCGTTATCAGTGGCCCGCCATGTTTGCATAAAATCCCGCCCGCCCCATACGGAACAGGCAACCAGCAAGGCTGTTGATTTACCGATTGAAGTATTCCCAAACAGGTTCAATCCAAAGTTTTCAAGCCGCAACAGATACAGCAACGGCCCCGTAAAGGCTAACGATACAGCAAGGGTTAGCCTGCTGTTTCCAGTGCAATACTTGCTTACATTTTCCCGCCATTCTGCAAACGTGCCAGCGTGGGAAGTAACAGGGCTTGCATCCCCCTGGTAAGCAATTTCTTCTTCCTGTATCCGGCCAATAGTTCCGCCTGGAAAAATAAACAGCCCTTCACCTTGCCAGCCGGTTTGTGTAACGGTTCTTAGCCGCTTGCCATTGTGTGGCCTTGCAAATTGCAAGTAGTTCATCAGCTCCTGCTGCAAAGTGGGGTTTGGTGATATGTACTTGATTCCCTTATCAAACAAAGCTTCTTTGATTTCGGTTCTACAACCGGCAAAAAGACGCATTGGCATAATCCAATAATGTTCTTTATTGTCCGCATCCTTAAACCCGATTAGCTTTCCCCATGATTCGTTTTTGCTATCCCGTGTAGCTGCCCGTATTTCAATTGCAGATGAAATAAGAAACGGGGGTTTGTATCGGCCTGCTTCATCATCAGGCTGATAAAGAAGCAACTCGCCCCTTTTATTCATGCAAAACTTTCTTGCTTCAGCCCGTTCCTGTTCCAGTTCAAGAAATTCATCAACTGAATGGTTCAGCAAATAATCATCAAGGCCAACTTTACCCCCGTTTCCAGGATCATCAGGCAAATAAACAACTGATACAATGGCCCCTTCAACCATCAAAGACCTTGCAAGCCGGAATACAGCACTTTTAAGATTCTTTGGTTTGCCGTTTTTGTCCAAATCAAGCCAATCACTATCAGGAACAATTTTCACATTACGGCCAACCAGGTTCAGCCGGTTAAAATCCCTTATCAGTTCATCACTGCCCTTAACCTTCCAGTTCCAAAGGCCGGTAATACCAATACAGGGCAAGCCTTCTTGTGTGGCCTTCAGTGCCTTTTTTTCGCCTTCAGTAATGTAAAGGGTTTCAAGGCCATCAAGCTCTGATTCATCAAGCAATACAGGAATATAAAGCCGGTTTGGTGTGCCTTTTTTTTGAACATACTTTTGTTGCTTCTGGCCTGGCTTTGGTTCTGTTTTGTAAAACAGCTTGAAACGGTTGTAACCTTCATCAAATGGAATCCGGTAAGCAGAATCAACATCAGCCAACTGTAAGCCGGTTTCTTTGGAAATATCGCAAGGCCGTATTGATTCAAAGCCAGCCTTCTTAATGGTGGCATCTGAAAGCCCTGATTTGCGTAAATCTTCAAGGTGTGCAGGTGCAAGGGTTAAGCGTTGCTGTTCTGGTTCTGGTGGCTCAATGCCATTATCCGCCATGTGGTTAAGTGCCTGGCTGGTGTAGTTTATTGGATCATTCATCTAATCACCCCCCATAAAAGCAGGGCAATCAGTGCCATTAAAAGACTGTCAAACAACAGGCCAATGTGGTATATTTTGGCTGTAATAAATCCCCATTTTACAGCCCTGTAGCTGCTCCCCTTGGCAGTGCAGGGCTTTTGTTTTTTAGCCATTGCATTCACCCCCTGCCAGTAACTGCCTGATCTGTCCAACGTGAAAGCGTGTGCATCTGCTGCTGATCTTTTTGGGTGTAAGCTTGCCAGCCGCTGCCCATCGCCAAATTGTAACGGGTGTAACGCCCAATAATTCAGCTGCAAGCTTTGCTGATATACCTGCTGAATCCGGCAATACTTCAAACTTTTTCAGTTGTTCATTCATAAAAAAATCCCCTTTCAGGTGGTTTTGATAAGGGGATTATTGCCAGTCTCTTTTAAGTTATCAACTGTAAAGTACTGATATTATTAAGTTTTTATGGCTGTAATTGATTATTATTTTTCGATTTCAGCCATCTTCAATGTTTTCCGTATCTTATCCGGCCTTTCGTTTAGCTCCATACCAAACAGCTTATTCAGGATTTCAGCCGCTGCCTTTAGTGTAATATCATCAACCTTGCTTCCAGCCGCTTCAAAACAGCAATAAAGCCTGATCTGTTCAGCCAGCCGTTCAAGCAATTTATATTGATCTGTGTTTCCATGTTTGCCAGCTTTCCCCTTCAATGGTTCAATCTGCTTCTGTACCTGCCTGGCTACTGCCAGCCGCCTGGCAAGTTCAATGGCCAGCTGTCTATCTGTAATGGTGGCCTGTGTTATACGATCATCTTCAGACAGCAAGCCAACAATGACCGGTGGCAAATTCTGGCTATCTGAAAATACAGCCGTCAAGTGTTCCAGTGATTTAATATACTGGCCTAATGCCTGCTTTTGCTGCTGTGGTTTTGCTGGTGAAAAATCAATCATCTGGCAACGTTCAACTTCACTAATCAGCCACTTTGTAAGCTGATCCAGTTTGACATCATCAAGGCCGATTTCCAGCCGGTATTTCTGCAAGGTGCTTTCCATACTGCCAACCGATTTTCGATAAACCTTGCTAACGTAAGCAGAAACTATAATCTGGCCGATCTGTTCAGGTTTAACTGGTGAAGAATCAATCATCTGACAATGCTCAACTTCACTAAACAGCAATTTTGTAAGCTGATCAATCTTGCCATCATCAAGGCCAATCTCCTTCAGATACTTTTGTAGGGTGCTTTTCTGGTGTACCTTGAATCCATAAACAACACGTTCAGGTGTACCAGTCCGCAAGTTGCAATAAGCCTTGCCCCGTGGGTAAGCTGGTTTATTCATTGCCGCCCCCTTGCGTGTATTCGTACCAGTCAGCCATCATCTGTTTACGCTTTTCAAGCATCTGGCCCCGCCTGTAAGCCGCTTCAACTTTGCTTTCTATCTGGTGGCCTAAAGCCAGTTCGCCAATATCCCTATCGTAATTTGTGGTATCTCCCAGCCAATCCCTGAAAGTACTTCTGAAGCCGTGAACAGTAACTGGCCGGTTATCCTGTTTCGCATCAATCCACAATGGAAGCCCTGCCTGTTCCCGCTGCTGATTCATGCGTTTAAGAACAGCCGCAAGTGTTGCATCAGATTGTTCAGCCCCGCCCCTGCCCTTGAATACAAGCCCGCTGCGTTCGCTTTCTGGTATGGCTTCAAGTATTGCCATTGCACCCCTGCAAAGTGGCTTTTCGTGATCCTGGCCTGTTTTGGTTTTTGCTGCTGGTGCAAGCCAAACAGCCGCCTTCAAATCAATATCAGCCCATTCAAGGCTTCTTGTTTCACCAGAACGGCAAGCCGTATAAATGGTAAATTCTAAGGCCCTTGCTGCTGTACCTTCCATTGTTGCCAGTTGCTGCATAAGGCCAGCTATTTCAGAATAGGCCAATGCTGGAAAGTTTCCCTTCTTTGCAACCTTGTTAGGTGCAGGCATGATTTTATCAAGGTGGTGTTTCCATCTGGCCGGATTTTCCCCGCTGCAATATCCTTTAACAATGCACCAATCAAGTATCTTTTCAATTCGCCCCTGTAACCTTTTGGCGGTTTCGGTTTTTTCCTGCCAAATAGGTTCAAGCACTGCCAGAACATCCTTTAAGGCTATTTCAGCAACTGCCTTGTTACCAATTACAGGGCTTGCATAATCTGCCAACGTGTTTCGCCATTGTTGCCGGTGTTTCGGGTTTCGCCATGTTTTTTCGTGAATGGAAATATAATCAGCCGTTGCTTTATCAAAGCTGATCCGCCTGTTGCGTTCATCAAGCCTTGCCTGATTTTTTGCCATGCGTTCCTTAATAGGGTTTCGGCCCTCCCTGATTTCCTTTTTAAGCCTGGCTGCTTCAGTTCGTGCATCAGCAAGCGAAACTTCAGGATAAGGCCCCAAACCAATATCGCATCGCTTGCCGTCAATCATGGTTCGCAATATCCAGTTTCTGCCATTGCCTGTTTGTGTGATCCGCAAGTTCAAGCCAGCAACACCACCAACAGGATAAAAGCCAGCCCCTGAAAGCCTTCTAACTTCTAATGCTACAAGTTCTTTGGCAACCTTTGGCATGATTTTCCCCCTTGCATCAAACAGCCAATCATGCAGCCCATCAAAAAGAATGTTATTGTATGTAAGATACTAAGTGTTATCAAGGGTTATTTAATGTTGTGATTGTAGGGTAAGGATTGAAAGGTAAGATTGTGTAAAGATTAGTGATTTTGTCCGCCTGTTTATGATGGTCTGCTACTAAATGATACTGTATTTTATCAATAATTACAGCTACTTATGCGGACACCCTCTCCGCCAGTAAAAAATATAAGCCCCTGATTTCAGGGGCTTTTTGCTATCAGCCGTTTTCCGGTTTATGCCGAAAGTCCAACAGTCTCCTAATCTTTCTGCACTATAATCTGCCATTGTGCATCACCAGTTTTGGTCAGCTCAAGCACAGTGCAGCTATTGTTTGCACACCAAAGCGGAATATTTTCAATGGCCTGGGCGCAATCAAAATCAATGGTAAAAGTATCACCAACCGAGGCTGTTTCCACCGCTTTAATCAGCGCGTCAAGCGGTGCCGGACAAAGGTTACCCAACATATTAATCACATGGTTCATCTGTTTTACTCCTTTTTTTAAATTTTTCTGCGATACAAAAACAATGCCGTAACCGCGGCTGCCAGAATTATCGCCAATCCACTGACAATCCCCTGCCAGGCAAACAGCGAAGCATTGATAAGACAATGGCTGATGATGCAGCCGCTTGCCAATGCCGAGCCCATACCCATTGCAAAACCGCCTGTTGCTGCCCTTATGACCGCCTTTGGTTCACCGCTGCGCCAGCGGAACTCACCAGCCCCTTTGGAAGCTACAAATCCGCCAACCATCACACCAGATACAAACAGCATTCCCCAATGCAGAACAGGCTTGCCGCTTGTCATAAAAGAAAGCAGGTTGCCGCTTGGACCTGAAAAAGCAACACCAGAGCCTCTTCCGCTTGCTTCAGCAAAATACCAGGCAATAATCATTAAAATACCAAGTAAAAGAGCCGTAACAGCAGGATGCCAGCGAGTTTCAAAAAGTAACCTGCGCAAACCGCTATGCTTGGCAGGCATGGTAAACAGCCTTGGTGCAGGCTTTCTTAACACTGTAATCACCCATGCTGCACAAAGAATTGCAAACCCGATTACCAGCCACCATGCTGATATTTCCAGAGTTTGGTAAACAAAGGACTGTTCCAGTTCATAATCGCGAATATCATAGTAAATGGACTGAAATGGTCCTGATTTGGTTGCCTCAACCCCCAGCATAAAGCTGGCAAGTGCTATCCAGGCGGCTAAAATACCTTCACCTGAACGCACCCAGATTGTGGCTGGACAAAAACCGGCAAACATCATTCCTGCCCCGAACAAAAGTCCGCCCAGCACCGCGCCAAGCGGCTGAAAATAAACTTCTTCTGCCCTGATAAGCCCAAAGTGCGTCAGCAAATGTACCCCAAGCGTGTGCAAAGCCATAATAATTGCAACCATATACAGTGCAATCGGTCGCCTGAGGGTACTTTCCCGCACCAGTGCAACCGTACAAAAACGACCCCGCTGAACAACAAATCCAAATAAAACTCCCAACACCAAACCGCTCCAGATCATCTTGTGCCCTACCCTTTCAACAGATTGATACTTAACAGATTTCCATTGGGAACCTAATTACCAGCTTGCTGCATTGCATAGCAAATAGGTAATATGCCCGAAAACCATTGCAGGCTATTGATTTTTACTATGGAGAATCACGATGACTTTAAAACAGTTACAGATTTTTATGGCTGTTGCCGATGAAGGCAGCTTCTCCAGGGCTGCTGAAATGGTCAGCCTGACGCAACCCACGGTCAGTCAACATATAATGGCTTTGGAAGATGAGCTTGATGTCCGGCTGTTTGACCGTACTTCAGCCGAAGTTTTAATGACTGCCGCTGGTCGGCTTTTTTATGAACATGCCACTGCCATTATTGCCGGTTGCGAGCAAGCGCAAAATGCAATCAGGCAATTTCAGGGGCTGGATCAGGCAAAAATAAAAATAGGTGCCAGCACCATTCCGGCAACCTGTCTGATACCGGATATGCTGGGTAAATTGCACAAACTGTACCCTGGCATCTGTCTTGAACTTATCCAGGGAGATACGCAGCAGGTGCTGCAAATGCTGCTTGATAACAGGATTGAACTTGCCCTGGTTGGTGCCATGCCACAATTTGCAGGAATAAAATCGCGAAAAATAAAGACAGACCGGATTATACTTGTTGCCCATCCAGAAACAGAGATTTGCAGACAGATGAATATTTGTGAGTTGTATAACTGCAAACTGATTATGCGCGAACAAGGCTCGGGAACCCGTCAGGCAACTGAAAATGCACTGCGGGCTGCGGGTATAAATCTACCGGAGCTGACGGTTATGGCACAACTGGGCAGCAGCGAGGCACTAAGGCGGGCAGTGCTGGCAGGCAAAAACTTTTGTGCATTTATTTCTGCACTGGCTGTGGAACCAGAGCTGCAATCCGGCACCTTGCTTGAAATTAAAATTAATGGGCTTGATATACATCGGGAAATGTTTCTTGCCTGGCAGCAGCAAAAGACCCTTTCACCGGCAGCAAGTGCATTTATGGAGCTTTTTCCGGATATTGGACAGACTGTATAATGTAAACCTGCAAACAGCCTTTAATAACTTCATGAAAAACTTCCTTGCATCCCGTGCCTTGCTTTTAGCCGGCATACTGACTAAACTCCTGCCATGCAAAACAGCGACCAACAAAAACCTGTGGAAGATTCCTCTTTTTACAATGCCATTTTGGAAAGTATTTCCGATGGTGTTTTTACTGTGGATGCAGACTGGCGGATTACTTCCTTTAACCGCGCGGCTGAAGAGATTACCGGAATTTTGAGGCAAGATGCCATTGGCAGGCTTTGTGCAGATGTTTTCAGATCCAACATGTGTGAAAACGACTGCGCCTTGCGCCAGACCCTGCAAAACGGCAAGGCAGTAATCGGCAGAACCGGATATATAGTTAACGGTGATGGCAACAGAATCCCGATCAGCCTTTCCACCGCTGTTTTAAAGGATAAAGACGGCAACATGACCGGAGGAGCAGAAACCTTTCGGGATCTTACAGAAATAGAAAGCCTGCGCCATGAACTTTCTGCCCGCTTTAAAATAGGAACATTGTCCAGCCGCAGCCCGCTGATGCAACGACTTTTCGAAATTCTGCCTGCTGTTGCGGCAAGCCCTGGCACAGTGTTGATAACCGGTGAAACCGGTACTGGCAAAGAGCTTGTTGCCCGCAACATCCATCTGTTAAGCAAGCAGCAAGATGGTCCTTTTATTGCACTAAACTGCGGTGCACTGCCGGATAACCTGCTTGAATCCGAACTGTTTGGATACAAGGCTGGTGCATTTACAGGTGCCAATAAAGATAAACCAGGTCGCTTTGCCTTGGCACAAAACGGCACACTTTTTCTTGACGAAATCGGTGATATCAGTAGTGCTATGCAGGTAAAGCTTTTGCGGGTACTGCAAGAGCGTTACTACGAGCCACTGGGTGGTACCACTTCTGTCAGCACCAATGCCAGGATTATTGCTGCCACCAACCGCAATCTGGCAGAGATGGTAAAGGAAGGAAGTTTTCGTGAAGACCTTTACTACCGCATCAATGTTGTACAAATAGAGCTGCCCCCACTGCGCAGCCGCAAGGAAGACCTGCCACTTTTGGCTGATCAGTTTATTGTAAAATTTAACCGTTTATATCAGGCCAATGTAAAGGCGATTGCTCCGGAAGCCCTTTCCTTACTGATGAGCCATCACTTTCCAGGCAACATTCGCGAGCTTGAAAACATTATTGAAAGGGCATTTATACTCTGTCAGGAAGAGCTTATTGGAATAAAGCACCTGCCAAAGGAGATACTGCAACTAAATGGCAGTCCGGAAACAGCAACTCTGCATGACAGTCGCGCACAGCTTGAAGCCCAGACCATAATGGCAGCATTGGCACGCTGCAATTACAACCGTCTGGCAGCAGCCAAAGAGCTGGGCATACACAAAACAACCCTTTTTCGCAAAATAAAGCAGCTTGGCTTGACCCTGCCCAAAGAGCAGGACGGACGCACAAGCAGAATACAGTAGCAAATACGCCTCCATATTTGGATGTTGAGTAGCGCAAATCCTACCCTGCAAACCAACCCCAACAGACCATCCCAATAAATTATCTGTATAATCAACAGCTTGCAATTGAACAGCTTTTTGGCACGCTTCCTGCTTAATATAAATTCGACAGGCTCTGCTGAGGAGTCTGTACTTTTCCAGGAGCAAAATTTGTGACCAAACGAGCCGCCTTTTCAATCTGGAATAACCGTATTGCACCAGTATTTGATGTTGCCCGCAATATGTTGATTGTTGACACAACAGATGGTGATTACAAAAACAGCACCTCTTATTTTTTCTTTAGTGACAAGCCACAAGAGCGCGCCTTACGGCTTGTTGCCCTTGAGGTGGATCAGCTTATCTGCGGTGCAATTACCAATGAAATGGCGGATGAGCTGCTGCAAAACGGTATTCAGGTAATCTCTTTTGTTGCCGGAAATTACAACAAGGTGGTTCAGGCATGGCTTACCGGTCAGTTGCAGGAGGGACAGATGAAAATGCCTGGTTGCAGACGCAGAAAACAGCAGCATGGAACCAATTGCTCATTACACAGAAACAATCAAACAACAAGGATGAGGAGAGAAAAATCATGTCAAACAGAAATGGACAAGGACCAATGAACGAAGGACCAATGACAGGGCGTGGCAGAGGCAGATGTGCAGTTATTGCCGATGTCAACCAGGATAGCCAGACAACAGAAATAACCCGCACATACGCAGGGCAGGCAGGTCGCAAAGGACAGGCTGGCTGCGGTCTTGGCAGAGGTAACGGCGGCGGGCGTTGTGGTGGTGGACGTGGAGGTGGGAGAGGCAGATGTTAAACCCTTTACCCTGACTACTACTGTAAGGGCACGGTGCACCGTGCCCTTATGCCCTGCAAGGAGGCTAACAGATGAAAAAAATTGCATTCAGTACAACCGGAAACGATTTATCAGCAGAACTTGATCCGCGCTTTGGTCGCGCCAGACAGTTTCTTGTCTACGATGTTGAGGCGCAAACCGTGGATATTATTGAAAACAAACAAAATCGTTCCGCTGCCCAGGGCGCAGGTATCCAGTCTGCCGAAGCAATGATCAGGGCTGGCGTTGATACGCTGATTACTGGTCATTGTGGACCAAAAGCTTTTCAGGTGCTGGAGGCTGCCGGTATCAAGGTGTACAACTGCTCGGCGGCAACTGTACAGGAAGCATTGGAAATGGTGCAAAACGGCTACCTGAATCCAGCCACTGCTGCTGATAAAAGTGAGCACTGGTAATGGCTGCCCGACAGTTACGGGTGGCCATAGCCTCGGGCAAGGGTGGCACCGGAAAAACCCTGGTCTCCCTTAATCTGGCAAATATGTTTGGTGCCAATGTGCAGCTTGCCGATTGCGATGTTGAAGAACCAAACCTGAACCTATTCCTTAGGTATCAGCAGCAGGAGCAACATCCTGTAACCATGCTGATACCCGAAGTGGATGAAAAGCTTTGCAACGGCTGCGGTAAATGCAGTGCATTCTGCCGTTTTAACGGTATTATCTCCCTTGGTACCAAGGCGATGGTTTTTCCTGAGCTATGTCACGGTTGTGGTGGCTGTGCGCTGGTCTGTCCCCAAAAAGCGATTACCGAAAAAACAAGCCAAATCGGCACTGTTTCTATAAGCCGGAATAAAAACATAACGCTGGTTGAAGGTCGTCTGCAAGTTGGCATCTCTTTGGTGCCACCGATTATCAGTGCCGTGCAGGAACATCTGCAAGATGACCTGCCTGCCATACTGGATGCCCCTCCGGGCACTTCATGTCCGGTGGTGGCTGCCTTGCAAGGTGCTGATTATGCCCTGCTGGTAACCGACCCCACCCCTTTTGGTTTGCATGATCTCAAACTTGCGGTTGCACTTGTAAAAGAGCTGGCCATGCCCTGTGGAGTTGTGGTCAATCGCGCCGGCAATGATCAGGTTGGTCTGTACGATTACTGCAAAGACCAAAACCTGCCTGTATTGCTTGAAATTCCTGATGATCGGCGGATAGCGGAAATCACTTCCAGGGGCGAGCTGATCAGCCAGACATTACCGGAATATACCGTTATGTTCAGCAAGCTTGCCCAGGCGTTGAAAGAAGTGGGGAGACAAACCGGAGGTGGCAATTAAATGAATCCGCAAAAAATAAAAGAGCTGCTGATTTTATCCGGCAAAGGTGGCACAGGCAAAACCAGTGTAACGGCATCATTTGCCATGCTGGCTGAAAAAGCGGTTTTGGCAGATTGCGATGTTGATGCTGCGGATCTGCATCTGATTCTTACCCCGCAAATTAAGGAGCAGCATCGCTTTATCTGCGGCAACCTGGCTGTTATCCGTCAGGATGACTGTATCAGCTGCAACCGTTGTCTTGAAGTTTGCAGATTTAAAGCTGTATCAGTCGGTGTTGATGAAAAGTACAGTATAGACCCGGCCAGTTGCGAAGGATGTGGTGTATGCGTGCAACAATGTGTTGCCGATGCCATTGATTTTCCGGAGCGGGACAGCGGCTGCTGGATGATTTCTGATACACGTTGTGGTGTAATGGTTCATGCCCAACTTGCACCGGCTGCCGAAAATTCGGGCAAACTGGTTACTTTGGTGCGGGATAAAGCCAGACAGCAGGCTGAGCAAAACATGAGCCCTTTAATTATTTCCGATGGACCGCCAGGTATCGGCTGCCCGGTAATCGCCTCTTTAAGCGGGGTATCCTTTGTGCTGGTGATAACTGAACCTTCTGTTTCCGGTCTGCATGATTTAAAGCGTGTATTGGCACTGGCAAAACATTTTTCTGTGCCGGCAGCAGTTTGCGTCAACAAGTGGGATATAAATCCGCAGCAGACCAAATTGATTGAAGAAGCAACAGAAAAAGCCGGTGCAGTGGTTGCCGGGCGCATCTGTTTTGACAGTAGTGTCACCAACGCCCAGTTGCAAGGAAAGGCAGCAGTTGAATTTTCCGGAAAAGCAGCAGATGATATAAAAAATCTGTGGAGCAGGGTAGTAAAGCTGTTGTAAAAAACCAAAACATTAAAGGGGTAAAATTTTATGCAAGACAACACAAAACCGGAAAGCTGTTCGCCTTCTGCCTGTGACAGCTGCTCATCAAGCAGTTGCTCAGCAGCCAGTAAAAACTCCAGCGAAACACAGCAGGAGTTTGAGGAACGTCGCCTGTTGGCATCAAGGCTATGCAAAATCAAGCACAAAATTATTGTTATGTCCGGCAAAGGCGGGGTTGGCAAAAGCACAGTTGCGGTTAACCTTGCCACTGCCCTGCATCTGGCAGGCAAAAAGGTAGGGCTTTTGGATGTGGATATCCACGGCCCCAGTGTACCCACCATGCTTGGTCTGGAAAAAAGCAAGGTGATGGAAAACGATGGTGAGCTTATCCCTGTGGATATGGACGGCATGAAAGTGATTTCCATCGGCTTTTTCCTGAAAAATCCGGATGAGGCTGTTATCTGGCGCGGACCGATGAAAATAGGGGTTATTACCCAGTTTATCCGTGATGTGGAGTGGGGAGAGCTTGATTACCTGATTGTTGACTCACCTCCTGGCACCGGTGATGAGCCGCTTTCTGTCTGCCAGACACTGGAAGATGCCGATGGTGCCGTAATTGTCACCACTCCGCAAAAAATAGCTTCTGTTGATGTGCGCAAATCAATCTCGTTTTGCCGCCAGATCAACATGCCCATAATTGGCGTTGTGGAAAACATGAGCGGCTTTATCTGCCCGAAATGCGGGGAGCTGTCATCTTTGTTCCGCACCGGCGGAGGTGAGCAACTGGCCAAAGATATGCAGGTTCCTTTCCTTGGTTCACTGCCCCTTGATCCGCAAATAAGCGAGGCAGGCGACAGTGGAGTAGCGTTTTTGCAACAATTTAAACAGTCCCAAACAGCACAACTGTTTAACCAGATTATACAGCCGATATTGGCGCTGGATAAAACCGTCTGCTGATGATTATTTTCATGTAAGTTTTCCTGACAAAAACAGCCTGATACTCGCCTAGGTGTATAAAATATTTATACATTTGTAACTTGCCGCAAAACTGTATACACTTTATTAACAGGCTCTTGAAAAGCGTCATGAGGAAGGCTGGATACAAGGTCGCAGGTCACGCAGCGACGAGGCATAACAAATAAGTTAGCCGAGGAAGCGAGTACCGCGCAACGAAGTAGACAGCCTCCACAGTAGTTTTTCAAAGCTCTGTTAAAGCTGTCACCTCCATTTCATGCACAAAGCTTTAAAGTGGTTAAAAGGGGAGTTTATGGAAGAGGCGAAGAAGTTACTTGTAATTGATGATGAGCCTGCCATTCGGGAAGGAGTACGCCGTATT
>JAVERM010000088.1:0-7707 GCA_034007105.1 Trichlorobacter sp. | reverse complement strand
TTAAAGCTGTCACCTCCATTTCATGCACAAAGCTTTAAAGTGGTTAAAAGGGGAGTTTATGGAAGAGGCGAAGAAGTTACTTGTAATTGATGATGAGCCTGCCATTCGGGAAGGAGTACGCCGTATTCTGGAGTCAGAATCATTTGCAGTTGAAACATATGGCAGCGGTCAGGCAGCACTTGAAAGAATCAAGCAGGAACGCTTTGATCTGGTAATAACTGATCTGAAGATGCCGGGCATAAGCGGCATGGATGTTCTTAAATCCATAAAGGATATACACCCTGATCTGCCGGTTGTGTTTATCACCGGCTATTCTTCAGTTGATAATGCAGTGGAAGTTATGAAGCTGGGGGCAGTTGATTACATTGCCAAGCCCTTTACGCCTGAAGATATGCTCAAGGTTATCAAAACCGCGCTGGAACAACAGGTTGTGGCACTTGATGACCTGTATCTGCTGAAAGAGCTGCGCGATGGTGAAGGATTTGACCGCTTTGTGGGCAAAAGCCAGGAAATGATTAAAGTATACCGGCGGATTATGCAGGTTGCCCCCACAGACAGTACTGTATTGATTACCGGTGAATCCGGCACAGGCAAAGAGCTTGTAGCCCGTGCCATTCATCGTCATAGTGCCCGCCGCGACCATCCCTTTGTTGCGGTTGATTGCACCTCACTGGTTGAAAACCTGCTTGAATCCGAACTGTTTGGTCATGTAAAAGGCTCGTTTACAGGTGCAATACATACCAAAACAGGTCTTTTCAAAGTGGCTGAAGGCGGTACACTTTTTCTGGACGAGGTATCAAACTTAAGTCTCACCACCCAGGCAAAACTGCTGCGGGTATTGCAGGAACGTCAGGTTACCCCCATTGGTGGCACCCAACCAACCTCAATCAACATCCGCCTTGTTGCAGCCACAAACCGTAATCTGCGGGATATGGTTGCTGAAGGAACCTTCCGTGAAGACCTTTTTTTCCGCTTAAACATCATACCGGTGGACCTGCCACCACTAAGAGAGCGCACCGGTGATATACCGCTTTTAGTCGCCAGTGCAGTACGTCGCTGCGCCGATGAAATGGGTAAGGATATCAAAGGTGTTACAGCCGGTGCCATGCAGCTTCTGCAAAGCTACAGCTTTCCAGGAAACGTGCGCGAACTTGAAAACGTGATTGAGCGGGCAGTGGTACTGGCAGAAGACAACCAGATTACCCAAAGCGATCTGGAGCTGGGCATCAGCACTGTTGAGCTGATGGCGGAAGATTTAACCCTGATACCGCTTAATGCTGAAGAGCTGAAGGAAACCAAGCGTCAATTGCGGGAGCAGGCAGTGGAAGATGTGGAGCGTGCCTTTGTCATCAGTGCGCTTCAGCGCAGCCACGGCAACATTACCCGTGCTGCCGAGGAAACCGGCATGTTACGTCCCAACTTCCAGGCAATGATGAAGAAACTCGGCGTATCGGCCCGGGATTATGTGGAACCCTAAAACCATATTACGGCGCGTTTTGTCCCGCCGCTTTTCGCTGATTCAGAAACTCACCATTCTGACCGGCACTGTTGTGATATTGTTCATGACTTTATTTGCCTGGATCAACATCAACAACCTGCAAAGTATTCTGCTTAACAACAGCGTCCGTGATCTTGACAACATGGCTGCCTCCATTATCCGCATGACCCGCCAGCAGATGCTGTTGGACAACCGCCAGCAAGCCTACCAGATGTTTAACGAAGCAACCAGCCGCCCGGGCATTGAGCGGATCAGGATGATAAACAGCAAAGGCATCATCACCCACTCAACAGTCCGAACTGAAATAGGCACAAAACTTGATTCCCAATCAGTAAAATGTGATGTGTGCCACAAAAAAGATAAAACACTACAGCTTAAGCTGGAAGAGCGCAGCCGTTTCTTCACACTGCCAGATGGCAGGCAGGTAATGGGATTATCCCGTGCAGTGCGTAACGAACTAAGCTGCTCCACCGCCTCTTGCCATGCCCACGGCAAAGAACAGAAAATACTGGGCGTTGTGGATATTATTGTTTCACTGGATCCCCTCAAGGCTGAGCTGGCCTCCTACCGCAACAGAATAATTTTGCTGACCGTATTATTGATCATACTTTTAGGTGCTTCCATTACCTTTTTTACCCTGCATCTGGTTAACAGACCGGTAAACGAACTTTTGCGCCATACTTCGCGCCTTGCCCAAGGTGATCTGGAGTGTGAGCTATTGCCCACTTCCAATGATGAACTTGGCGAGCTGATGTGGTCTTTTCAGCAGATGACCACAAGCCTGCGCCAGGCACGCAGAGATCTGGAGGATTGGGGGCATACCCTTGAAGACAAGGTTGAAGAGCGTACCGCACAGATACAGCAGATGCAGATGCAGTTGGTGCACACAGAAAAACTGGCTTCCCTGGGCGAACTGGTGGCTGGCATTGCCCATGAAATCAATAACCCGCTTTCTGGCATTTTGATTTTCAGCGAACTGGTGGCAAAAGACAAACGCCTTGATCCTGGGCTTAAAACAGATTTGGAGACCATCAGCGTTGAAGCAAAACGTTGTGCCGGCATTGTAAAAGGTCTGCTGGAGTTTGCACGCGATTACCAGCCCAGCATGACCCTTTGTGACATAAACCAGGTTCTTGTTGATTCATTGCGACTGGTTGAATGCCAATCTGTATTTCAAAATGTTGCTATCCTGCGCCAGCTTGATCAGCAACTGCCCAAAATCATGGCAGATCAGAACCAGCTTAAGCAGGTGTTTATCAATATTTTCATCAATGCTGGTCATGCAATGCAGGACTTAAAGCGTGGTGAACTGCGTATAACCACAAGGCGCAATCTGCCGGAAAACAGCGTCACCATCACCATTGCCGATTCTGGCTGCGGTATGCCGGCAGACCAGCTTGGCAAACTTTTCGATCCGTTTTTCACCACCAAAGGAGCAGGCGGCGGCACCGGGCTTGGGCTATCGGTTTCCTACGGTATTATTCAGGCACATGGCGGCAGCATTAAAGCTGAAAGTGAAGAAGGTAAAGGTATGACTTTCATCATCAACCTGCCCCAGAATATACCTGCAAACGGTAAAAATGAACCTCAGAAATATCTGGCATGATTGCAAACTGACATCTGCCTGTATATGTATATATATGCAATACGGTAAGCACAAACCATGTACAAGAAAATAGTTCTGTCAATTCAGCATGTTAAGCCTCAGGCAGACTTATATTTTTTTTTGATGCTTACAAAGCACATACGTTTTCCCCAATACCCCATATACAGCACAAACTCTCCACTCAATAATTTAACCAATAAATTCAGCATGTTGTGCTTAAGCATGAGGGTAATCATAAATTGGCACGCCTTATGCATATAATAAATCAACGTATGTTACTTTTATTTAAAATATTCTGAGGAGGATGCCATGAAAGCGAGAATTTTAAACTTTTTGATCCCATTGGTAGGTGGCAGTGCAACATCAGCTTTTGCAGCAGATAGTGCCCTTAGTGATGGTGGCGGCCCACTGGTATGGTTTTTTATCGGCTTTGTCGCTCTTATTATAATGGTTCAGGCTGTTCCGGCAATGGTTATGCTGTATGCCATGATCAAGGCAGTGGTAAGCCCTGCTGACCGTGCAGCAACAACATCTGCAACAGGCTCGAGGTAAAAATCAGTCAATCAATCTGACCAACAGATAAGCATAACGCACAAGGAGAATTTAAAATGAAATCTGTATGTACAACTTTAGCCGCCATTTCCCTTTTTGCTCTTTCACAAACAAACGCCTTTGCCGCAGAGGTTGATACCAGCCTGACTTACAACAGCGGAATCCTTGTACTTGCTTTTGCCGGTTTTCTTGCCCTGGTGGTTGTGGTGCAAACCATACCTGCCCTGACCAGCCTGTATCATATGATCAAGAAAACAGCAGAAGAGACCAAGCGGCAAGAGGCAAAAGCCAGTGCCCGTAACTAACGGAGCAGATACGCAGGGCGAGCAATTAACTCGCCCTGCTGCTGTGGAGAGCAGCGTTGATGAACAAGCCAGGTTTGTGGCTGTTATGGCAGCTTTACGTCGTAGACGTAAGCTGTTTTTTGCTGTGGTGATCGGCTATATGCCGTTTATGTGGATATCAAACAAATTTTATCCAAGCTTTCGCGGCATGGCCATCACCTTCGGCATCTGGTTTATTGTACTGTTTCTCACAGCGTTTTACTCTGCACTTGCACGCTGCCCTGGTTGTGGGCAGTATTTTCATATGCACGGCATGAGTTTACTGTATATGCGCCGTTGCCTGCACTGCCAGCTGCATATAAGCAGTAAAAGAAAGGAAGGTAGCTGATGTTTGGATTCGGAATGCCACAACTTATGCTTGTTTTGTTGATTGTGATGGTTGTGTTTGGTGCAGGTCGTTTACCGGAAATCGGATCTGCAATGGGGAAAAGTATCAGAAACTTTAAAAAAGCCAGTGAAGGAAATGATGAGATTGAAATCAAAAAGCAGTAGTCTATAACACAACCCTGAAAACAAAATATGCTAAAAATACTTGCTATTTCAGGAGTCTGTTGCATTTACCCATTTGTAGTAAGGGAAATTCCGACAGGCTCCTACCTGCCAATGCGGCGTTCAAGGATAGCAAGTTCTTCTTCAAGCTCACGCACCTTACCCATACTATATGTCCAGATATGGTAGCTTTCCAGGCTAAGTATTGTCATGCCTGTGGCAAGGACAGCCCAGAAATTATCTGCCAACACCCCTGAAAAATAGTAAAACGCATAAAAGCAGATCAGATAGCCGATATGGCTGAAGGAAACCAGCTTGGGAGACCCGTTGGTAATTCTGCCCAGTACCAGCAATATGGCTGAAAACGCATACACCACCAACAAAGCACTAATCATGTTGCTCGATGGTGGTGTACCCAGCATTTTTTTTGTTTCTGCTGATAAAGGCGGGAAAATCTGTTCGCTAAGCATGGCAACTATGCTGACAACTGAAAAAATAACAATAGACCAGATGCCCTGGTGAGAGCGAACATGTAAACGCTTGATAGACTTTTGCAGATTTGCCTTTTCAATTTCGGCAGTTTGCAGGTTTTCAGTATTTTCAGGCATGTTCATAAGCATTTACCCATGTCCCGTTACCACTTATAACCTGCAAACAAAAGGATGATAATTTAGCGTTCCATGTCAGCCTTGTTTTTTTCTTCATTGCAACTACGACATTTTGCCAGTGCGTTACGTGTTTCGTTTAAGCGCACCACCAATCTTTGGTAGTTACGAGCTAACAATGAAAGCTCACCATAGCCTGATTGCAGCTGTTGCTCGGTAGCTGTAGACACTTCATCATTGGTTGTGATGGCAATCAATCTTTTAAGCGGAGCCAGAAATGACCGATTAAGCAGTGCTGTTACACCACCAATGGTCAGCATTAAAACCATAATCGTGAAGATTAACATACGATAACGCATCAATGCGAGTGAATTATACATTGGCCCTTGATCAAGACCTATATCCAGCATACCCAGAACTTTCTGTGAAGCAGGGTGGTAATGGCAAGAATTAGAACAGGTTGGCTCATTATAAATCGGCAAAGACATTGCCAAAACCTCAACACCCCGCTCATTTATATAATGCCGGGTCTGTTTTTCCACTGCAAGCTGCTCGGCAGGCTTGTTAGCACCATGGCAGCCACTGCAACCTTCAACACGCTTGTTTACCTGGTGACCCAACTCGGATTGATTGCGTGAAAAGGTTATAAAACCATCGTGATTAAACACACGTAAATGCTCTACTCCCTGGTGTTGACCAATGTTGGAAATAATATTGCCCAGATGCTGCCGATCATTATGCAACATGGCATAACGGGTAGACAGCACAACTGTATTTGCAATACTGCGACCATTTTGTGCAGCACTATCTATCATATCCTGCCTGAGGATTGAGTAGAGTATCAGGCAACTTATGGCCACAAAGCCGGTAACTGTTAATGCTACTGGAACAATTGAGCGTACAACAAGATTTTGAAACATTTGGCACCTCCGGGTAACGGGTAATATAAGTGCCTACAATTGGATTGATTTAAGCTAAATTAGCCTGAATAGAGTTTGTCTGTATCTGCCACTTTAAGTTTAATGTCAAAGTGGCAGATACAGTTTTAATACTTTTATTTGGTAGTAGCTGTATTTGATGCCGGTTGTTGCGCAGTTTCCAGTACAGCGTATTCACTATATCTGGTTTTCCATTTGAACAGAATTGGCCAGCGGTAAAGAATCGCACGGTAAGTCATGATGTAAATGGAGTAAACAGTGACTACAATCATGATTTCCTTGATTGGTGGCACATGGATATGACCGGATTGCCAGTTAAAGGTAATCATATATACGTTGAGGCGGTGAAGCACTACACCCAATATGGTTGTCCAGGCACCCAACCTGACCAGAGTAACACTGTTTTTACGTACACCGGCAGTAAGTAGCACGAGTGAAAGCACAACACCAAATCCTATTTCAAACAACCACCATGCACCCCATCCTGTTGAGAGATAAGCCCACTTGTTATCATGCGCAATACCGATCAAACGGATAGTCAGATAGGTAATCAGCCCCATTGAGGCACCTTTTGCCAGGGCAATTTGCAATTTTGGCAAGCTGTTTTTAAATGTATCATCACAACGCCAGCCCATTGTTTTATATGCAATCGTACTTACCACAATCACCATACAAAGACCGCCAGGCAGTGAAGACACAAAGAAGTAAAGCCACTGAAAAGATGAAGAATACCAAAGTGGATGCACTTTACCTGGTGCGTAGGTAGAAAGCGCACCCAAAGCACCCTGATGCAGGGTAGAAAGAATAATACCAGCAACTGCCAACCCCAAAGCCATTTTTTTGATTACTGTTCTGCCGGCAGGCCAGCCCATCCATTCAAAAAACGAGGTTGAAATTTCAGCCACCTGTACCGATAAGTAGGTAGCAACGTGCCAGGCAACCAAAAACAGTACTGCTTCTGGCCCCCATGATACAAACATCGGATAAACAAGTCGCCAGGGCTGTCCCAGGTCACACAGCAGGAAAATAACTGCAAAGAAGTAACCAAGCAGTCCGTTTAAAAGCCCCAACCTTTCAATCGGCTCCAGATCATGCCTGCCAAACACTTCTACCGCTGTGCCAAGCTGAAAACCTGAAGAGGAAAGCGGCACCATGCCAAACAGACCAAAACCAAGAAAAAGACCCCAGGCGTTATCATAGGGATCACCAATTGCCCAAGACAGACCAAAAATATAACGCCCCACAAGTATCGGCAACCCGACAATCAAGACCACTGCAAAAAACCAGTTAAGAGGGTTACTCATGGCTTGAGATAGATACTGGCGCGGTGTAAGTCCCAGAAATATTTTCTCCATCAGTGTCCACGGGCGACCTTTACCATCATCCTGGCGCAGTGCTGTTACTATCTGCGTATTAGGATTGCGTGCAAGAAACATTTTCATTGGTGATCTCCCTCCTCATGGTCATGGTGTCCGTCTTTATTCTTGGTTGCAAGCAGATGCACGCCACTAAACAGAGCAGGCCAGATTGCCAGTACCATTGGTACAAATCCCAGGAAGTCCTTTACGTTTGAAATAATCGGCTCGTTTTGCATCTTTGCATCAAAACCAACCTTGTCAAAATCCACACTGCTCAGATACATCCAGCTGGTACCACCAACTGTTTTTTCGCCATA
>JAVERM010000173.1:0-3406 GCA_034007105.1 Trichlorobacter sp. | reverse complement strand
AACTGTACGCATCACACGTTCTTGAACATTTTGACTTCAGGGAAGAACTGGTTAACGTTCTCAAGGAATGGCTGCGGGTACTGGTACCTGGAGGCAGGCTGTATCTAAGTGTGCCGGATATGGATGTCCTTTGCTCACTTTTCCTCTGCAAACAGGTGCTTTCAGTTGAACAGCGTTTTCACCTCACGCGCATGATGTTCGGGGGGCACTGCGACCAGCATGATTACCATCTATCCGGACTAAACCGTGAATTTCTGGCGATGTTTCTGCATCAGGCAGGCTTTGCAACACCACTGACAGTATCATCATTCAACCTTTTCAATGACACAAGCACCCTCACCTTTGCCGGAATCCCCATCAGCCTGAATATGATTGCCAAAAAACCCTGCTAACTATAACTCATCAAGCACAACCTGATTTCTGCCTTGTTGTTTGGCCTTGTATAATGCTGTATCCGCACGTTTTATAAAGTTATGGGGCGGTTCTTTACACTGATATTCGGCTGCTCCAAAACTTAATGTTATTTGCATACTGTTTTTAAAGTCATGCTGCTCAACCATGCTGCGCAGAATTTCAGCAAGTACTGCTGCCTGACAAAGAGAGCTTGACGGCAGCAGAATAATAAACTCCTCTCCACCCCAGCGACAGAAAATATCATGGCTTCTGATTCTGCAAGAAACCAGTTCGGCTATTTTTTGCAGCACCAGATCACCACCTGCATGACCAAGGGTATCATTTACCCTTTTAAAGTGGTCAATATCAAACATAATCAGTGCCAGCGTAAAGCCATATCTTTGTTGCCTGGCAATCTCGGCATCCATCATCTGCTCAAACATCCTGCGGTTATAAATACCAGTCAGAAAATCCACTCTGGCCTGCCTGGCAAGCAGTTCATTGGCTTGTTTAAGTTCCTGGTACGCACGTCTGGTATCAATAATTTCCCAGGCTACATCAGCCAGATAAAGCACATCTTCTGCATCCTTATTGGTGTAGTTTTCAGCTTTATTCCACACTCCCAATACTGCCACAATCCGCTCATCCCTGATTACCGGTACAATAAGCTCGCGAACCACTTTAAAACGGTTTTCCAGAAACGTCTTTTCAGTTATTGACGTAGCATCATTATGAATAACCGGATTACGGCTGGCTATGAGATCATTACAGATACCAACTTGTTCCACCGTGCAATGCCTACAATCATTGTCTGTAATGGCAAACTCCTGCATGGCTCGGTCAGACCATGTTTGTGAAGTAATGGTTTGTTGATCCACATCAACAAAGTGATAAAACCCCATCTGACTGCTGCTTATCTGACAAATCTCATGCAGGGCATATTGCAATAATTCATCCACAGTATGCATTGTGGCATAATCAAGCAGCTGATAACGCAGCATCTCTATCTTTTCAGCATGTTTAAGCTTTTGGTCAGCTTCAGTTAGTCTTAGATGCAGATAACGCATCACAAACAGGCTGGCAACAACCGTGATAAAATATAACCCTGCCTGAAAGCGCACCTCTTTTTGCCATACACTCATTATTGCATTTAGATTATAGCTTGTTCCGGTGGCAATCAGTTGCTCACGAAGAATGTACAGATTGTACGCAATGATAATCCCGAAGGCAAAAAGTGCTAAAAGCAGCCCCAACCAGTAAGCAAAATTACGCTGTTTGATCAGTTCATCCGTCATAAGAATCTCACAGCTTTATAAGAACACTCAACCCCTGCCTGTTTGCGGCGCAGCACAAGCTCGGCATCCATAACCCACTGCTCAAGGTTCAGATGGCAGGACATCAACATCACACAACAGATAGTAAGCACACAGCAGGATTCATCTTCAACCACGTTATCACGCACAAGATAAAACCTTTTACGGATCCTTCCGGCAACTACTGCGGCATCTGCAAGACCTGATTCACCAAGCAATATGCCGAATGAATCTTTGCCAAGTCTGCCGATAAGATCACTGCTGCGTACAGAATCACGGCATATATCAGCCAAAGAGCGTAAAATATGGTTTCCTGTCGGGTAACCGTAAAGTTCGTTAAACTGCTTGAAGTTATCAATATCAATCAGCACGAGCGTCATGGCGCGGCGATATCGCTGGGCCGCAACCATATCCCTATTGCCAAGTTCCAGAAAAATCTTGCGGTTATATAAGGACGTTATCCTGTCTGTAATGGCATAGTTGTAGATTTCCTGCTCCAGCTCTTTTTGCAGCGAAATATCCTCAATAATTCCGACATAACGGCTGATTTTACCTCCATTATTACGGATAGGGGCAATATGCAGATGTTGCCAGTACAGTTCGCCATTTTTTTTGCGGTTGCATAGCTCACCGCTCCAGACAAACCCGCGGCTTATGGTGCTCCAGAGGTTTTGATAGGTTTCAGGTGGGGTGTTTTCGGATTTAAAGATACGGGGATTGCCTCCAATCAATTCAGAAGGCGTATAACCGGTAAGTTCAAAAGCCCTTTGTCCGACATGCTCAATTGTACCCTGGGGATCGGTAACCAGAATCAGGCTTGGTGCCTGATTTATGGCAGCAAAAAAGCGGGCAGCCTGCATCTCTTTATAACGACGCGGCGACAGGTCTTGTGCCAGAAATACCAAGTAAGCACTGTTGTCACGCTGTACTGGTGTCAGGTGAGCCTGTATCAGCCGCTCCTGATTGCAAAGGTTAAGCGTAATATCCCGACAAACCTCTTTACCGGTTGCAATCGCTTCATCAGCCATTTCAAGCAGTCCTGATTCACGCCACCAGCCAAGCTGTCTGAAATTACAGCAGCACTCATCCCCGTCATTACAACCGGTCATGCGGATCATGGCACTGTTTCTATGGATACAATCACCGTTAACACGGTAGGTGGCAATGGCAATACCGTTTACCTGGTTTATGGGATGCAATGCCAGCAAATCATTACCTGACTCTGTTTTTTCCGATTTAAGGCTGAAATCATCCAGAAAACGGTAACTTTTGGTAAGTTTATCGAAAAACACAGGATAACCTGCCAGCTGCAAATGGTTCATGTAGCGATAAATTGTGCGTACTGTGACATGAAAATCATGCGCCAAAAGCTCTGCTGTCAGTTGTTCTTTTGTATCAAGCCTTTTAAGTATGGCTACTAACCTATCTATTTTATTACTGTATTTATACATTGGGCAGGCATCCGAAAATTGGTAGTTAACACAATAAAAATCGGCAACATATTTTTTAATGCTGCCGATTTACGATGTTACAAATACCAATTTTAATGGAAGATAGTGACATGGGTCTGTCATTTTAAAACTGGCTACTGAAAAAATGTTATTTTTTCAGCATAACCTTGAAAACCGGAAGGAAAGGAGAAGTAAAAATATAGCAGCACAACAGCAGTGCGGGAAAAAAGGGGGGTTAATGCCTGTGAC
>JAVERM010000172.1:0-3440 GCA_034007105.1 Trichlorobacter sp. | reverse complement strand
GCTGCCCCATCAGGGCAAAAATCGGTCTGGGAAGATGGCTTACCAGGGTAAAACGCAAAATCTCACCAGCAGAAACCTGGTGAGGTAAACGCATTTCAAGGTTTTCACCAGCCACCTGCACCTGGGTACGTCCATCGGGTAAAGTACCTTTCACAAGTCCGGTCGCTTGATCTCCAGGCAAAAGCGGCAAGGGGTGCAACGGCTGATTTATAGTTTCCACCAGGGTAAAGCGGGCGCGTTGAGCAAGGCTTAACAGCAGTTTGGAGGCGATATCCTCAAACTGTGCAGGTGCAGCAGTGCCCCCGGGCAATGGTGTTTGTTGACCATGTTGCTGCGCCGGATGTTGGTCTATCCTTGCTGCCAGATCCGGCAGCCTTGCTGTTGCCGGCACAACCGTGCGACCAGTGGTGGAGTAGGTCAGAAACTCATCCAGAAAGCCAGCCAGAGCAGATTTTTCACCACCTGTGCGCCGCAACAGGTCGCTGATACTTTCAAGGGAAGAACGCTGCTTGGGGTCCATAAACTGCTCATTTGAAATGAGCAGGGAAAGCAAACGGGATGCATCGGTAAGGCTTACCTGCTGGGTGCCAACTCCGGAACGGTAAAGTGCGAAAGTAGGACGGGGATCACTTGATAAAAAGGTAAGGTCAAGACTTTGACCGGCACGCACCTGCATCGGCAGTTCCAGGTTTACCTGCTGATTACCGATCTGCACCGGCACACGGTTACCCATTGCCTGCCCGATTACCTCTGCTGTTACCCGCTGACCCGGGTTAAGGGTAAGAGCAGGCTGCCTTACCCCTTCTTCAGGTTCAGCAGTGACAAAGGAGAGGCTTGAACTGCGGGCAAGCAGGTCAAAAACCTGTTGTTGTACATCTGAAGGTGCTGCCATCTGAAACGGTTCCTTTCAGCGGGTCAAATTACCAGAATTGCCAAATAGTTTCCATCCGGAAACTGAATGAACATTACCGGACAGCAAAAAAGAACCCTTTGCGGACTACAGTCAATTATGATTTAATCTGCCTGTGGAAACTGATGCTTACATATCGCTGGGTTCAAACCTGGGTGATCGGGAGCTGAATCTGCTGATGGCAATTGCCGAGCTTGGCAAGCTTGCCCATTGCCGCATTACAGCCATATCCGGTTTTTACGAAACATCGGCTGTTGGCATGAAAGATGAAACACCTGCTTTCCATAATGCGGTGGTCAGGCTATCCACAACCCTTGATTCTCCTGTAGAGCTTCTGCACAAACTGCAACAGATTGAACGGGAAAAGTTTGATCGCCAAACAACTGTTGGTGTGCAATCCCGCAAAATGGATCTTGACCTGCTGCTGTTTGGCAAGCAGATACTGGCAACTGACGAGCTTACCCTGCCCCACCCGAGGATGACCAGGCGCAAATTTGTGCTTGTACCGCTGCTTGAGATAGCTCCAAACCTTATTGATCCGGCAAGTGGTAAAAAGCTGAACCATTTCCTGCAAGACCTGCCAGCAGATCAGCAGATTAAAAAAGTGGAGTAATACCTTGATGATCCGTTTTCTTGTTTATCTTTTTTTCTTCTATATCGGCTTTAAGGTGCTGAAGAAACTATTTTCGGCAGATAAAAAAACTGTGACAAAGGCCAACAGACCCCTGAACGGCGAGGAAACATTTAAAGACCCGGTGTGTGGCACCTATGTATCAAAAGATGATGCTGTGGTTGGCAGGCTGGACGGGAAACGGTACTATTTTTGCTCTATGGACTGTCTTGATAAATTCCAGGACAAAATTACAGAAGCACCAAAATCAAATAATGGAGGAGCATAATGAAGTTTTTTATTGATACCGCAGATGTGGCAGAAATCAGGGCAGCACATGAACTGGGTCTGGTGGACGGCGTTACCACCAACCCGTCTTTAATTGCCAAATCCGGCCGTAAATTTCAGGATGTAATCAAAGAAATAACTGCTATTGTGGATGGTCCCATCTCTGCCGAGGTTATCGCACTGGATGCAGACGGCATGGTGCGGGAGGCAGCAGAACTGGTCAAAATCCATAAAAACATTGTCATAAAAATACCAATGACCACCGAAGGACTAAAAGCCACCAAAAAACTTGCCGAACAGGGGATTAAAACCAACGTTACCCTGATTTTTACCCCTATGCAGGCTTTGTTGGCAGCCAAGGCCGGTGCAACCTATGTATCTCCGTTTGTGGGACGGCTGGATGACATATCCCAGGACGGCATGGGCATAATTGAGGAAATTCGCGCTATTTTCGATAATTATGGCTATACAACCGAAATTATCGTTGCCAGCGTTCGCAATCCGATACATGTACTTAACTCTGCACTGATTGGTGCAGATATCGCCACCATCCCATACAGCGTAATGGTGCAACTTGCCAAACACCCACTTACTGATGCTGGTATTGCCAAATTTCTGGAAGACTGGGAAAAAGTACCGCAGTAGGCGGGGGATTTTTATGCAATCTCCGCAGTTTTAGCATGGTGATAGATGAAAAACGGGACAGCTTAAATGACCAAAGATGAAAAAGTCAGGTACTGGATTAAATCAGCAGAACACGACTGGATTGTGGTTGGGCATCTGCTTGAGAAACATGACTACACTCACGCTCTGTTTTTAGCTCACCTGACACTTGAAAAAACCTTGAAAGCTTTGTTTGTGCATCGCCACAACTTGGTACCGCCGTTTACACACCGTCTGCTCTATCTGGCTGATAAGGCTGAAGTTAACCTGACTGATGAACAGACAGAACTCCTTGAGATAGTCACTGACTTTAACCTTGAAGCCAGGTATCCTGACGAAAAGTTCTTGTTTTACAAAAGATGTACACAGGTATTCACAGAACATTATCTGGAGAAAATAGAGGTATTAAAAACATGGCTACTTCAACAGATACAGTGATTGAAGTAATTAAAAAATATCTTCATGAACTGAACCTGAACGGGATTCCAATAAATCAAGCCTTTTTGTTTGGTTCGTTTGTAAAAGGCACTGCCAAAGAGGAAAGTGATATAGACATTGCTTTGATCTCTGAGGCTTTTACAGGTGACAGGTTTGATGATCGCCGCCGCATAGTTCCTTTGCGGAGAAACATTGACAACCGGCTGGAACCCATACCTTTTTCACCCGAAAACTTTGCCTCCGGCGGTATACTGATTGATGAGATAACTAAAACTGGCATCAGGATAGTTTAAAAAACTCCCAGATCAGG
Source organism: Trichlorobacter sp. (assembly GCA_034007105.1). Classification (GTDB taxonomy): domain Bacteria; phylum Desulfobacterota; class Desulfuromonadia; order Geobacterales; family Pseudopelobacteraceae; genus Trichlorobacter. Next base: position 221 of record JAVERM010000172.1, on the reverse strand, counting down.
CTGCAATCTTAAGCCCGATAATTCCCGCTGTAATTAACCCAAGGCTGGCAAGCCGTAACAGGCTTGCCGGCTCATCAAAAAGCATAATCCCGAGAATGGCAGTACCAACAGTACCGATACCAACCCAGACAGCATAGGATGTACCAACCGGCAGCGACTTCATGGCTATCCCAAGCAAAGCCACACTGACAGTCATGGAGACAGCGGTAGCAACAGTAGGC
>JAVERM010000171.1:0-3456 GCA_034007105.1 Trichlorobacter sp. | reverse complement strand
ATAAATTAAAAACAAAAAGCAAAAAACAAAAGCAAAATAAAACAAAAGAACAAAAGCAAATTCCTGAAAAACAAAGAAGAGTCTTGTAATATAAAAAATAAAAGAAAACAAGAAAAAAATTAAAAAAAGCGTAAAATTATTCCAAGTACCTTAAATCATTGAACCACATCAAACGGCATTACACTTCCCATCTGATTTACGCTTTTCTACTCAGTTGCTTCAGGCATGGGTATCAGCTGTTCCTCAATTTCGTAGATCATCGGCTCAGTGCCACGGACAAACGATTCAGCTACGCCGTCACTTCCTGTGGTCAGTTTGCCGGTATGCTTGTCAATACGAACAACAGAAATTGTTTCAGGAGGTTCAAAAGTTTCCACCGGCAGTCCGGATACCGCTTTTACCATAAAGTCTGCCCAGATCGGCGCAGAGGATACTCCTCCGGTGCCACTGGCTCCCAATGAACGCTCCTGATTATCGTAGCCAACCCAAACACCGGCTACAAGTTGCGGCACATAGCCCACAAACCAGGCATCTTTCATTTCATTGGTTGTGCCGGTTTTTCCGGCAACCGGGCGGTTAATGGCACTGGCGCGGTGCCCTGTACCGCTTTGCACAACTGATTCCATCAGATTGGTAATCAGGTAGGCAACTTCCGGAGTAGTCGCCTGCACAGCATATTCAGAAATCGGGATACCAGCCTTTGGCAGCGACATTAAAATATCCTCAACAGTTTCTTGCTGTTCTGTATCTTCAATAATTTCAGACAGTAAGTTCTGATGCGGTGGTGGTTCAAAAACCTGCACCGGACGCTGCTCCAGGATTACACCGGCACTGTCCGTAACCTTAACAATTGAAAAGGGTTTGATATAAATCCCCTGGTTTGCAAAGGCTGCGTAAGCAGAGGTAAGCTCAAGGGGTGAAACACTGGCTGCACCCAGTGCCAGCGAAAGATTTGGCTCAATTTTGGATGTAAAGCCAAGCCGTCTGGCAAACTCAACAGCGTAATCAACCCCTATCTGCTCAAGTATTTTAACACTGACCACGTTTATGGAGCGGGTCAAGGCTTCACGCATAGTTACAGGTCCGCGAAAACTGTTATCATAGTTTTTGGGCTTCCAGGTTTTACCTGCCCCAGCCGGATATTCCACAGGCTCATCGTCAATAACTGTTGCCGCAGTAAAGCCTTTTTCAAGTGCTGCCGCATAGATAATTGGCTTAAATGCTGATCCGGCATTACGTCTTGCCTGCACAGCACGGTTAAACTGGCTTTTACGGAAGTCATATCCGCCAATCATCGACTTGATTGCCCCTGTTGCCGGATCAATTGCCACCAAGGCTCCTTGCACCTCTGGAGTCTGATCAAGCTCAAAAACTGCCCCTTGCTGATTTTTATCCGGAGTTAAAACCTGTACCTCCATAACCGCACCAAGTGCAACTGATCTGGCAGGTTTATCCGGCTTGCCGTAGCTGTTGACAAATTTAAGCTGTCCTGCCCAGCCCATACCTTTACGGTTAATGGTGCCGGTGCGATCGCCAACTCTCACCAAAAGCTCACCTTTTGACGGGTTCATGCCCACCACAACCCCGTTATAGGTATCTCCTTTTTTAAGCTCGGCTGTATATATGCCTTCTTCCACTTTTTCGCAGTACGACTCAATTTCCTCTTGCTTCAAAAAAGCAGTGGCACCGCGAAAACCCTGCTTTTTATCCACACTTTTAAGACCTGCCCGCACAGCTTCATAGGCAGCTTTTTGCATATTTGCGTTCATGGTGGTGTAAATTTTAAGACCACCTTTATAAAGCTGATCTTCACCATAGCGGGATTCAAGATAAATCCGCATCTGCTCAAGAAAATAAGCCACCTGGTCATTCATCACCCTTCTGCCTGGCATAATCTGCAAAGGAGTCTGACGGGCATGTTCAGCTTCAGCCTTGGAAATGTAACCTTCGGCAACCATCCTCTCCAGCACATAATTTTGACGCTCTTTTGCCCTTGCCAGGTTTTTTACAGGTGAATATCTGTTTGGTGCCTTGGGTAGCCCTGCAAGAATGGACATTTCGGCAAGGTTAAGCTTGTCAACCGATTTGCCAAAATAGGTTTCTGCTGCTGCCTCCACGCCATAGGCACCGGCACCAAGGTAAATCTGGTTAAGGTAAAGATAAAGGATTTCATCTTTGGTCAGCCTTTCCTCCATCCTTTTTGCCAAAATAGCCTCTTTTATTTTTCTCGAAATCTTTTTCTCAGGGGTCAGCAGCATGGTTTTGGTAACCTGCTGGGTAATGGTGGATGCACCCTCTTTTTTACGCATGGTCAGCAGATTTTTTATGGCAGCCCGCACTATGCCGATATAATCAATCCCTTTGTGCGAATAAAAGCTGGAATCTTCTGCCGAGACAAATGCCTGAATCAGTTTACGTGGCATCCTGTTCACAGGAACCACAATCCGCCGCTCAATGAAAAACTCGCCCACCAGCGTACCATCATCACCGTATACCTGTGATACAACCGGCGGCATATAATCAGCAAGACGATCAACCTTGGGCAGCTTTGCCATCAAAAAAGCAACATAGCCACCTATACCCAATAGTGTAACAACAATCAAAGTTACAAAAATAAGCAGCAAAGTGGCAAAAAAGCCGCGCTGCTGGCATACAAAACCGAACCTTTGTTTTTTTTCCACTGACATAAATATTTTCAGCTTTCTTCCCGCATGAAAACCAGGGTTTTCAGATAAATTCCACAAACACCTGATTGGATAGCAGCATCCCTGCGGATGTAAGTTTAAGTCGCCTGTCCCTGATCTGCAACAGATCAGCTTGTTGAAGTTTCTGCAATGCTTCCGACCAGATATGCTCCAACCGTTCTCCAAAGGCTTGCTCAAAACCATCCAGACACAAACCATCTGCAAGGCGCAAGCCAAGGAAAATCGTTTCAGCACGTGCATCTAACACAGATAGCTGTTGCTTGTCCATAAATGCCGTACTACCGGATTTTATGGTGCCAGCCCATTGCCCGTAATCTAGTGGATTACAAAAGCGTGTAGCTTCTTCACCAGTCAAAAAACTGTGCGCAGATGGTCCCAGCCCCAGATAGCCATCACGCTGCCAGTAACCGCAATTATGGCGCGAACGCTTACCAGCTCTGGCAAAATTGGATAATTCATAATGTTCATAACCAACCATGCGTAAAAAAGTATCTGTTTTTTCAAGCATCAATGCAGCCAGGTCATCATCAGGAAAACAGTTGCACCTCGCCTTGTCACCATAAATGCTGGCAAACGGTGTGCCTGGTTCAATGCTCAGGCAATATACCGAGATATGGTCAACATCTGCCTCCACAGCTCTGCTAAGTTGCTGCTGCCAATCAGCCAATGTCTGATCCGGCAGTCCACAAATCAGATCAATCCCCACTGCATCAAAACCAGCATCCCTTGCCCATAAAACAGCTTGTTCAGC
>JAVERM010000170.1:0-3490 GCA_034007105.1 Trichlorobacter sp. | reverse complement strand
CAGATCGTGGCAGTCAGTATTGCAGTGGTGACTTTCAAAATATACTCCAAACCCATGGCATTATCTGTAGCATGAGCCGCAAAGGAAACTGCTGGGACAATGCCGTGGCAGAGAGTTTCTTTGGCAGTCTGAAAACCGAACGGGTATTTTTTGCAAAGTACAAAACCAAAGATGATGCCAGAAAAGATATCACTGACTTCATCGAGATGTTTTACAACAGCAAAAGGCGACATTCATATTTAGGAAATGTCAGCCCACGAGAATATGAGGGTAAGTATCATCAGAAAAAAGCGGCTTAACAAACTGTCCATTATTACTTGACCAGGTCAAAACGTGGTGGTGTACGTGTGGTTTACATTAACTTTTTGGCGGAAGGTTTTTTGTTGTTGATTGCCATTTATGCAAAAAACAAGCGAGAAAATTTGACAGCTAAAGAGATTGGATACAGGAGATAATTCATGCACATTAAATCACTGCAAAACCTTGATCTTGAAAAAATGGCAGCTGCCATCGAGAAGGATGCAGGGCAAGAGCTGCCGGGTCTGCGCGAAGGGTTGCAAGATGCCAGGGCTGGACGCTTTGGTGGCGTACATACACCTCGCAGCAGGCAAAATGCCTATGAAAACAGAAAGATACAGGCAAGAGCACAGCGTATCCCGGGTGGTCTGCTTTCACCAGAGGCTGCTGCTGCGCTGCAAACCCTGCTTGAGCGTGGTGCTCCATCAAAAGTAGCTGCCATCAATCAGGCTTTAATTGCCGCTGCCCACTGAAAGCCCTCCTCCCACCATCATTTAGCAGGAAGCGTTAGCGAACTTGCAGAATCTAAAACCGAGATCCTGCGACTAAAGCGAGATAACTTGGATGAAAAAGAAGCTGATGTTATATTGTTGTATAACTTAATATTCATGGAGATAAGTCATGCATACAACCAGTTTACGCAAGGTCGGTGGTTCTGTCATGCTGGTCGTCCCTCCCGCTTTTCTCGATCAGCTGCACCTGCACGCTGGTGCTACGGTCGGTCTTGCAGTCGATGATGATTGTCTGATCGTCAATCCGAACCCACGACCACGCTACACACTCGATGAGTTGCTCGCCCAATGCGACGCCAACGCCGAACTCTCGGTGGAAGACAGGCAATGGCTTGATGCTCCTGCAGTCGGAAACGAGCTGTTGTGATGGAGCGTGGCGATATCTATCTCGTTTCACTTGATCCGACATCGGGTCATGAGCAACAAGGTACGCGTCCGGTACTGGTGGTATCACCAACGGCGTTTAACCGGCTGACACGAACTCCCATTGTGTTGCCCATTACCAGCGGTGGTAATTTCGCGCGCACGGCTGGCTTTGCTGTTTCGCTGATGGGTTTAGGTACGCAAACAACGGGGATTGTGCGCTGCGACCAACCTCGCGCCCTGGATGTTGCCTCGCGTCACGGTCGTAAACTTGAAAGTGTGCCGCAGTCAGTGCTCGATGAAGTGCTTGCCAAAGTCGCACCGATTTTTTCTTAAAATAACACCCCGTAACCCCACCCAACCTCCCTCAATTCAGCCACGTTTTCCATTCAGATCAAGGCTTCGAGACCTTTGCGCTCGAGCAGGTTGAGCAGCTTCTGCGATGGTCCGCTGGGGTGTTTGTCTCCCTGTTCCCATTGGCGAACAGCGGACGGGCTGGTGTTGAGCAATGACGCCAGAACGGTCTGGCTCAGCTGGTAGCGGGCACGCAGTGAGCGGATTTTTTCGCTGTCGTACTCGGGAATCGGATCCAGGCATAGGGCATCGTACTTACGCATCTTGCGCAGGTCGATGAAGCCCAGGCGATGCAGATCAGCAGCGGTCTCGTGCACAGCCTCCAGGATTCGGCTTTTGGCCTTAGTCTTTGTTGTCATGGCAAATCTCCTGTAGTAATCCATCTTCAACCTCAGCATCGAGCTCCTTGCCGGTGTGGGACAGCAAATCCTGGGCAATGGACTGCAGCGCTTCTTTTTCTTCGGCGCTGATATTGGCCCGTTCGTTCTTCTCGAAGCCAAATATGAAAAACCACAAGTCGCCTTTGTTGGTGGCGACCAATGTTCTGGCACCGCCGCGCTTACCCTGACCGGCTAATCCCACCCGCTTCTTGAGCACGCCGCCGCCAAGATCTGCATCGATCAGCCCCTGAGCCATCTCGCGTACAGCGCCACACAAGGCTTTGTCGGTCAGCTCAGCCTTGCGCATCCAGCGACTGAAGTGACGAGTTTTGAAGACTCGATTCATTACCAAACCATATCACCTAGTGATGGACATCATAAGGCAGAATGCCTGTAAACACAAAAATTCCCCTCCTGTGGGGGAGCTTTCCCCTTGTTCCCAAGCTCCAGCTTGGGAATGAGAAAGGGTGGTGCGTAGGGTGACAGGCTCTTAGTTTCTGGACATTATCCTTGATCTTAACATGCTGAAAGTGTAATGATTTCGCTACCTGCGCGTTGATAAGTGCATATAAAATTAAGTGGGGATGTTATGAGTAAATATTTAATAACATTTGATATGGATACAAATTGTCTAAAACAAAATTATCATGGAAAGAACTGGAATAATGCTTATTCTGACATTGCAAAGGTTTTAAAAGAATATGGTTTTGAAGGTATTCAAGGAAGTGTTTATCTTGGCGCAGAAGGTATAAGCGAAGCTCATGGAACACTTGCAATACAAAAGTTGACAGCTATTTATGACTGGTTTCATTACTGTGTTTCAAATATTCGGTTTTATCGTTTGGAAAGTGATTTGAACGCACAATTTATTGTTGATGGCGTTTATTATGCCAAACAGCAGTTTCTGAAAAGAATGGAAGCCTTGCGCTTAAGCCTGCAGCAGGCAGGCTTAACGGAACTACAGATTAAACAAGTACTGGATCAACAGAATTTTGATTTTCAGCAATTAACAAGTAAATAGAAAAAATGGAGAAAGCCCACGGTTTTTAACCTACAAGCCCGCAGGGCTTGCAGTAACACAAAACCCCCCATCTTGCTAACCAAGCGGGGTGGGGGGGGTTTCGTTTCAACCATCGTTCCCCCTCTTAAAATAAGAGGGGGTCAGGGGGAGTTATGAAACACCTGCAACACCAAAACCCAAATAACCCCTCCCAACCTCCCCTTAACCTAAGGGGGAGTACCCGAACATGATAGAGGGACACCCACTTTGTTTGCATTTTGACAACAGTTACTAGCTTTTCTATGATGACTTTACTATGAGCCGAAACGCTCTCAGCTTTGCCCTGCCGGAAACTATGCGTTCCTACATTGACGCACGTGTTGCCTCCGGTCACTACGGCAATACCAGCGAATATATCCGCGATCTAATCCGCAAGGATCAGGCCGAGGAATCAAAGTGACGTGGTATGAAATTAATGGACACATTTTTAAGAGCGGGGTTTACTGCCCCTAAAAGGAGGTGTTCATGTCAACGGTCAGAAGGAAATACACTAAGGAATTCAAAGACTCGGCAGTCAAACTGAT